>NZ_CEEDDZ010000017.1:0-143801 GCF_979253585.1 Pseudomonas sp. AC463
GGGTAACCCGGCAGGACGCCGGGTTAGCCGCACTGGGCCAAGGATGGCCCATTGCGGCGGCCCACGGATTCAAGCCTTCGTTCGGGCACACCGAGCCTAGGCGAGGTGCCGAGTGTTGGGGCAAGAGCCCTTTTGGTTACTTTTGGGGCTCTTTTCCAAAAGTGACCCGCCGTAAGGGCGGAACCCATATCAGCCGTTACCGCAGAAACGGATATGTACTCATTCCAACAGCCCAAAAAAAAGGCGCGACCCCCAACAGGATCGCGCCTTCTTTTTCATCCGCAGCCTATCAGCTACCCAACGCCTTGGACGCCAGCCAGAACAACCCAGCCGACAAGGCCACAGTCGCCGGCAAGGTCAACACCCAAGCCATCAGAATGGTCTTGACCGTGCCCCCCTGCAGGCCGCTCTTGTTGGCAACCATGGTCCCGGCCACACCCGAGGACAGCACGTGGGTGGTCGAAACCGGCAAGGCAAAGATATTCGCAAAACCAATCATGGTAGCGGTAGTGATCTGCGCCGACATGCCCTGGGCGTAAGTCATACCCTGCTTGCCGATCTTCTCGCCGATGGTCAGTACCACACGCTTCCAACCCACCATGGTGCCCAGGCCCAGGGCCAGTGCAACCGCGAGGATCACCCAGAACGGTGCGTACTCGGTGGTAGCGGTCAAGTCTTTGCGCAACTTGTCGAGGTCGGACTTTTCACGCGCATCCAGGCCAGGCAACTTGCCGACTTTCTTCGCGGTGTCATCCAGGCAGAGCAAATAGCGACGCACTTCAATACGCTGGTCAGAAGTCAGCGAGTGATAGTCGGACACACCCTTGAGGGTGTCGACCAGCGCGTTGATGGTCGGCTCGGTCTGCTGTGGGTTGCACTGGAACTTGCCTGGCAGGTCGTCCTTCACGCTTTTGCCCAGGGCCAGGAACTCACCGAGCGTGGCGTTATTGCGCTGGTAGAACTGGCTCAAATGCACGGTCGCATCGCGGGTACGTTCGATCTGGTAAGTGGTGCTGCCCAAGTCGAGTACGAATTGCGCCGGCACGATGCCGATCAGCACCAGCATGATCAGGCCGATACCTTTCTGGCCGTCATTGGAGCCGTGCACGAAACTCACGGCCATGGCGGAAATCACCAGCACCAGGCGGTTCCAGAACGGCGGGTGCTTCTTGTCGTCAAGCTTGCGGCGCTGGTCCGGGGTCTTGTGCATCTTCGACAGCGGACGCCACCATTTCAGGCCGATCAGCACCAGGGCCGCGACCAGGAAACCGGCCATCGGCGAGAACACCAGCGACGCGCCGATATCCACAGCCTTCTGCCAGTTCACACCGTCAGCCAGGGGGATGTCGTTGATCAAGGCGTTGGCCAGGCCGACACCGAGGATCGAGCCGATCAGGGTGTGGGAGCTGGAGGCAGGGATACCGAAGTACCAGGTGCCCAGGTTCCAGGTGATCGCCGCCGCCAACAAGGAGAAGACCATTGCCAAACCATGGCCGGTGTTCACATTGATCAGCAACTCCACCGGCAGCAAGTGCACGATGGCGTAGGCGACACCGACACCACCGAGCAACACGCCGAGGAAGTTGAACACCCCGGAGAAGAACACGGCCAGGTGCGGCGGCATGGCTTTGGTATAGATGACTGTGGCCACCGCGTTAGCGGTGTCATGAAAGCCATTGATGAACTCGAAGGCGAGGACAAAGGCGAGGGCGAGCAATAGGCTCACTAGAACCCAGGCATCCAGTCCGCTGAATAAATCGATCATGAAGGTTTTCTGACCCGGTCGTAAGGGGGCGCGATTATGCCAGAAAACCTCGGTAATCGATGCACTAGCTGCTCATCGGTCACAATCTTCATTGAAAAAAACCGGGCCAAAGGCGCTCATCCCACGGTTTTAGGGGCTTTGGCAAGTCTTTGATTTATAAAGCACACCGCCGAAAAGCCGCAGTTTCGTCATCAAAACGTCATGTCTGAAACATTTGTATGAAAATTCGTTGGCTGCAGTAGGAGACTGACCACTGGGCGCTGATGCGGGGGGGCCTTTCACCGGCAATGCACCGGTGAACACGGCAAGACCTGGGACCTGAAACCGAATGGCTTATGGCTCTTCGGTCTTGAGTTCCTGTTCAATCTTTTGGATTTCCTGGGCAAATGCCTGGTCGAGCAGGCTGGCACGCTTGCGCCATGGTTTGCGTTCAGGTTCAGGCTGGGCGGCGTAGGTGGTGACTTCCCCGCCGTAAACGTCCTTGTAACGTTGCTCCTGGCGCTCAAGTTCCGCGCGCAGTTCATCTTTCGTCACATTGTTACCTAATTGAGTTGAGTGTTATTAGTCTGCTGAGATATACCGGAAGGCCGCCCTCGGCTGTATCGACCTGAACCCTTTCATTGAAACAGGTTCAAGTAGTCACGTTTTAGTGCACGTAGTCGAGGCGGGCAGTAGCGTTCGATTATGCACGGCGATCACCGGTTGAGCTTCGGTCCGGCGAGTGAGGCGGGCAAGCCTGGGCATAGGGTGCATTATAGCGACACATTTGGATAAGACTATCAGCATAAAGTTAAAAAGCGTCAATGTTGTGTGTGGGTTTTGTTACACAAGCATGTCCGTGTTTGTGGAAATTTTGGCGCCATAAGTTCCACGAAACTTTAGCCGTTATAAAACACCTTTGTAACTTTGCAGGCGATGCCCATCGAAGGACATTCCCGCGGCCCATAGGCGCCAGCGGTTTGCGATAATCGCATGACCGTCCGATAATCGCCCAATGTTCTCAGGCCTGCCTTGTGCAGCCTGGCCGACGCGGCTTGTAATAGCGGCCAAACCTCCCACGCGGTCGACAATAAGAGAAAGGATCCCCACATGAACGATCAATTGCGCAACTCTTTCGCGTCAGTGGCGCCGCCGATCGTTGCTTCACCGGCCAAGCGCATCCAGGCGTTTACCGGTGATCCGGACTTCATGACGTCCCTGGCACGTGGCCTGGCCGTGGTGCAGGCGTTCCAGGAGCGCAAGCGCCACCTCACCATTGCGCAGATCAGCCACCGCACCGAAATCCCCCGCGCTGCCGTGCGCCGTTGCCTGCACACCTTGATCAAGTTGGGCTACGCCACCACGGACGGGCGCACGTATTCGTTGTTGCCCAAGGTCTTGACCTTGGGTCATGCCTACTTGTCATCCACACCCCTGGCCGTGTCGGCCCAACCTTATCTGGATCGCATGAGCGAGCAGCTCCACGAAGCCTGCAACATGGCCACCCTCGAAGGCGACGACATCCTCTATATCGCCCGCTCGGCCACCACCCAGCGCCTGATTTCAGTGGATTTGTCGGTAGGCGGGCGCTTGCCGGCCTATTGCACCTCCATGGGCCGCATCCTGCTCGCGGCACTGGACGATGCCTCGTTGCAGGATTACCTCGACCATGCTGACCTGCAAACCAAGACCAGCCGCACGCTGACCACCCCCGAGGCCCTGTTCGAATGCCTGCAACAAGTACGGCAGCAGGGCTGGTGCATCGTCGATCAGGAACTGGAACAGGGCCTGCGCTCCATCGCCGTGCCGGTGTACGACGCGTCCGGTCAGGTGCTGGCCGCGCTCAACGTCAGCACCCACGCGGCGCGGGTCAGCCGCAGCGAGCTGGAGCAGCGCTTCCTGCCCAGCATGCTCAGCGCCAGCCGCGAGTTGAGCGCACAGCTGTTTGCCTAAGCTGTTCGGTGACCGCACAGATCCCCGGTTGATCAATTGACGCTGTTCCCCCTGGCTTATTAATGTGCGGCAGCGCTCCTTCAGGGGCCGCCGCCCAATAATAACGACGACCTCAGGCCGTCAGCCCGCCATCGGTGTGGAATAAAAATAATGAATCAGCCTTCTGTCGGTACCACCCTGGACGTCCAGTCCTTTATCAACGCCCAGCCACTGTCCCGCTACCAGTGGCGCGTGGTGATCCTGTGTTTCCTGATTGTGTTCCTCGATGGCCTCGACACCGCCGCCATGGGTTTTATCGCACCGGCGCTGTCCCAGGATTGGGGCATCGACCGCGCCAGCCTCGGCCCGGTGATGAGCGCCGCGTTGATCGGCATGGTGTTCGGTGCCTTGGGTTCCGGGCCGCTGGCCGACCGTTTCGGGCGCAAGGTGGTGCTGGTCGGCGCGGTGCTGGTGTTTGGCGCCTTCAGCCTGGCCTCGGCCTACAGCAGCAATGTCGACCAGTTGCTGGTGCTGCGCTTCCTCACCGGGCTCGGCCTGGGCGCCGGCATGCCGAACGCCACCACGTTGCTTTCCGAATACACGCCTGAACGTCACAAGTCGTTGCTGGTGACCAGCATGTTCTGTGGTTTCAACCTGGGCATGGCCGGCGGTGGGTTTATCTCGGCCAAGTTGATCCCGGCGTTCGGCTGGCATGCACTGTTGATGATCGGCGGCATCCTGCCGTTGATCCTGGTGGTGGTACTGATGCTGTGGCTGCCGGAGTCGGCGCGCTACCTGGTGGTGCGCAACCGTGGGACCGACAAGGTGCGCAAAACCCTTGCACCCATCGAGCCGACGATTGTCGCCCAGGCCACCGCCTTCAGCGTGCCGGAGCAAAAAACCGTCAAGGCGCGCAACGTGTTTGCGGTGATCTTCTCCGGCACCTACAGCGCCGGCACCTTGCTGCTGTGGCTCACCTACTTCATGGGCCTGGTGATTGTTTACCTGCTGACCAGCTGGTTGCCGACGCTGATGCGTGACAGCGGCGCGAGCATGGAGCAGGCGGCGTTTATCGGCGCGTTGTTCCAGTTTGGTGGCGTGTTGAGCGCTGTTGGTGTGGGGTGGGCGATGGACCGGTTCAATCCCCACAAGGTCATCGGCACTTTCTACCTGCTGGCCGGGGTGTTTGCCTACGCGGTGGGGCAGAGCCTGGGCAATATCACCGTGTTGGCGACGCTGGTGCTGATTGCCGGCATGTGCGTGAACGGCGCGCAGTCGGCGATGCCATCCCTGGCGGCACGCTTCTACCCGACCCAGGGCCGCGCCACCGGCGTGTCATGGATGCTCGGCATCGGCCGCTTTGGTGCGATCCTCGGTGCCTGGATGGGCGCTACCTTGCTGGGCCTGGGCTGGAATTTCGAGCAGGTGCTGACGGCGCTGGTGATTCCGGCGGCGCTGGCCACGGCGGCGGTGGTGATCAAGGGCATGGTCAGCCATGCGGATGCGACCTGAGAGCGGGCACGGTTTAAAAAATGTGGGAGGGGACTTGCCCCCGATGGCGGTGTGTCAGTCAGCACATCTTTGACTGATCCACCGCCATCGGGGGCAAGCCCCCTCCCACATTCAACCGAGTTCACATGAAGGTTAGCTAGATAACAATCCGTTCGATAATCGAACGCTGAGTCGATTATCGGATTGTTTGGCCCATTTCCCCGGCTTAATCTTCAAGCACTTCGGCGCCACCTCAGCGCCTTTTTCGATCCACACCGGGAGCCCAACCCCATGGCTGAAATTCTTGCGCTGCGTGACGCGGTGAAGCGATTCGTGAACGACGGCGATACCGTCGCACTGGAAGGCTTCACCCACCTGATCCCTACGGCCGCGGGTCATGAAATCATTCGTCAGGGCAAGAAAGACCTGACGCTGGTGCGTATGACGCCTGACCTGATCTACGACCAGTTGATCGGCGCCGGCTGCGCCCGCAAGTTGATTTTCTCCTGGGGTGGCAACCCCGGCGTGGGCTCCCTGCATCGTCTGCGTGACGCGGTAGAGAAACAATGGCCGCAACCGCTGGAGATTGAAGAGCACAGCCACGCCGACCTGGCCAATGCCTACGTCGCCGGTGCGTCCGGCCTGCCGTTCGCGGTGCTGCGTGCCTACGCCGGTTCCGACCTGCCCAAGGTCAACCCGCTGATCAAGACCGTCACCTGCCCGTTCACCGGCGAAGTGCTGGCGGCGGTGCCGTCGGTGCGCCCGGACATCACCGTGATCCACGCACAAAAGGCCGACCGCAAGGGCAACGTGTTGCTCTGGGGCATCCTCGGTGTGCAGAAGGAAGCGGCGCTGGCGGCCAAGCGTTGCATCGTCACCGTCGAAGAAATTGTCGATGACCTCAATGCGCCAATGAACAGCTGCGTGTTGCCGACCTGGGCCCTGACTGCGGTGTGCCACGTACCTGGCGGCGCGCACCCGTCCTACGCCCATGGCTACAACGAGCGTGATAACCGTTTCTACCAGGCGTGGGACCCAATCGCCCGCGACCGTGGGACCTTTACCGCCTGGATCGACGAATACATCCACGGCACTGCCGACTTCAATGAATTCCAGGCCAAACTGGCCATCGCGCAGGAGGCCAAGTAATGGCTTACTCGACCAATGAAATGATGACCGTCGCCGCCGCGCGTCGCCTCAAGAACGGCTCGGTATGCTTCGTCGGCATCGGCCTGCCGTCGAAGGCGGCCAACCTGGCGCGCCTGACCTCGTCGCCGGATGTGGTGCTGATCTACGAGTCCGGCCCGATTGGCGCCAAACCCTCGGTACTGCCGCTGTCCATCGGCGATGGCGAGCTGGCGGAAACTGCCGACACCGTCGTACCGACCGGTGAGATTTTTCGCTACTGGCTGCAGGGCGGGCGCATTGACGTCGGCTTTCTCGGCGCCGCCCAGGTCGACCGCTTCGGCAATATCAACACCACCGTGGTCGGTGATTACCACCAGCCCAAAGTGCGACTGCCGGGTGCCGGTGGCGCGCCGGAAATTGCCGGTTCGGCCAAGAGCGTGTTGATCATCCTCAAGCAGTCGTCGCGCTCGTTTGTCGACAAGCTGGACTTCATCACCTCCGTCGGCCACGGCGAAGGCGGCGACTCGCGCAAACGCCTGGGCCTGCCGGGTGCCGGGCCTGTCGGAATCATTACCGACTTGTGCACGATGGAGCCGGAAGAGGGCACCCATGAATTTGTGGTTACCGCGCTGCACCCTGGCGTCACCCGCGAGCAAGTAGTCGCGGCTACCGGCTGGGCCATACGTTTTGCCGATCAAGTCGCCATCACCGCCGAGCCGACCGACATCGAGCTGACCGCCTTGCGCGACCTCGAAGCCCGCACCGCCGCGGCCCACGGCCAAGCGCCGGGAGAAGCCTGATGCGCGACGTATTTATCTGTGATGCCATCCGCACCCCCATCGGCCGTTTCGGCGGTGGCCTGGCCACAGTGCGCGCCGATGACCTGGCCGCGCTGCCGATCAAGGCACTGATGGAGCGCAACCCGTCGGTGGATTGGAGCGCAGTGGACGAGGTATTCCTCGGCTGCGCCAACCAGGCCGGTGAAGACAACCGCAACGTCGCGCGCATGGCCCTGCTGCTGGCGGGCCTGCCGGAGAGCATTCCCGGCGTGACCCTCAACCGCCTGTGCGCCTCGGGCATGGACGCCATCGGCACCGCGTTTCGCGCCATCGCCAGCGGTGAAATGGAGCTGGCGATTGCCGGCGGCGTCGAGTCGATGTCCCGCGCGCCGTTCGTGATGGGCAAGGCCGACGCGGCGTTTTCGCGCAACATGAAGTTGGAAGACACCACCATCGGCTGGCGCTTTATCAACCCGTTGATGAAAGCCCAGTACGGTGTGGATGCGATGCCGCAGACCGCCGACAACGTCGCCGACGACTACAAGGTATCGCGCGCCGACCAGGATGCTTTCGCCCTGCGCAGCCAGCAACGTACCGCCGCCGCGCAGGCCGCCGGGTACTTTGCCGAGGAAATCGTGCCGGTGCGCGTCGCGCATAAAAAAGGCGAAACCCTGGTCGAGCACGACGAGCACCCACGCGACACCAGCCTGGAAGCCCTGGCCAAACTCAAGCCGGTCAATGGCCCGGACAAGACCGTCACTGCCGGCAATGCCTCGGGCGTCAACGACGGCGCGGCCGCATTGATTCTTGCGTCTGCCGACGCCGTGAAAAAACATGGCCTGACCGCCCGCGCCCGAGTCCTGGGCATGGCCAGCGCCGGTGTCGCACCGCGTGTGATGGGCATCGGCCCGGTGCCGGCGGTGCGCAAACTGGTGGAGCGCCTGGGCCTGGCCGTCACCGATTTTGACGTGATCGAACTCAATGAAGCCTTTGCCAGCCAAGGCCTCGCGGTGCTGCGTGAACTGGGCATCGCGGACGACGCGCCCCAGGTCAACCCCAACGGCGGCGCCATCGCCCTCGGCCATCCTTTGGGCATGAGCGGCGCACGGCTGGTATTGACCGCGCTGCATCAGTTGGAAAAAACCGGCGGCCGTAAAGGCCTGGCGACCATGTGTGTGGGCGTCGGCCAAGGCCTGGCCCTGGCGATTGAACGCATCTAATAAGAGAGGACTGCTCCATGAGTGACAAGCCCGGTTACCGGCGCCCGCAAGCGGGCACTCAACCTGATTACCTGCACCCGGCCTACCAGTCGACGAACCTGCGTTCGCCGTCCCAGCCGTTGGTGTTTCTGCCCCATTCCCTGTCGGAAATCACCGGCCCGACCATCGGCGCCGAGCGCGTCAATGAGAAGGACAACGACCTCACTGCCCAGCATGAAGGCGAGCCGCAAGGCGAACGCATCATCATTCATGGTCGTGTGCTGGATGAAAACGGTCTGCCGGTGCCGGGCATTCTGGTGGAGATCTGGCAGGCCAACGCCGCCGGTCGCTACAACCACAAGCGCGACCTGCATGACGCACCGCTGGACCCGAACTTCACCGGCACCGGGCGCACCGTCACCGACGCCGATGGCTGGTACCAGTTCCAGACCATCAAGCCCGGCGCCTACCCGTGGGGCAACCACCACAACGCGTGGCGCCCGGCGCATATCCACTTTTCGCTGTTCGGCCCCAGCGTGCTCACGCGCCTGGTCACGCAGATGTATTTCCCCGGCGACCCGCTGCTGGAGTACGACCCGATCTACAACTGCGTGCCGGACACTTCGGCCAAGCAGCGCCTGATTGCCAGCTTCGACCTGGAAAAAACCATTCCTTCCTATGCCCTCGGCTACCGCTGGGACATCGTCCTGCGCGGCCGCGACGCCACGCCGATGGAGAAATGAGATGACACTCAACGCGACCACGTCCCACACCGTCGGGCCGTATTACCACATCGGCCTGACCTGGCTGAACCGCGAAGACCTGACCACCGCCGCCACCCTCGGCGAGCGCGTGGCCATCAGCGGGCAAGTGGTGGATGGCAATGGCGATGTCGTCAACGACGCCATGCTGGAAGTCTGGCAGGCGAATGCCGCCGGCAAGTACGACCACCCTGAGGACGAACAGGACAAGGCTGTCGACCCCAACTTTGAAGGTTTTGGCCGGGTGCCGGTGGATGCCGAAGGGCGTTTTCGCTTTACCACCATCAAGCCGGGCAGTGTGCCGGGGCTTAAGGGCACGACCCAGGCGCCGCACCTGGTGGTGCTGGTGTTTGCCCGGGGGTTGGTGAAGCACTTGCTGACGCGGATTTATTTTGACGGCGAGGCACTGAACGGGGATGACCCGCTGCTGGCGTGTGTGCCGGCCCAGCGGCGCAGCACCTTGATTGCCGAGCGGGATGGGGCGGGGGTGTATCAGTGGAATGTGATTTTGCAGGGGACAGATAGGGAAACGGTGTTTTTTGATTATTGAGTGGGGCTGTAGGGCCTCATCGGGGGCAAGCCCCCTCCCACACTTGATAGGCGGCGCGGTCAAAATGTGGGAGGGGCGGTGCGACGATTCGACTTGCCCCCGATGAGGCCCTACAGCCAACCCTTATCCAAATGTCTTGTTGCGGAACATGGTTGTTGCAAAGTATGTCTAGGCTATAACCGTTCCCACTGAGTGAAAAAACCATGACAACAACAACGAGCCACTACACCGGAGAAGAACGCAGCAAAAGGATTTTTGCGATCGTCGGCGCCTCCTCCGGCAACCTCGTCGAATGGTTCGACTTCTACGTCTACGCCTTCTGCGCCATCTACTTCGCCCCGGCGTTTTTCCCGTCGGACAACCCCACCGTGCAACTGGTCAACACCGCGGGCGTATTCGCCGCCGGCTTCCTGATGCGGCCGATTGGCGGCTGGCTGTTCGGGCGGGTGGCCGACAAGCACGGGCGCAAGAACTCGATGATGATTTCGGTGCTGATGATGTGCGCCGGCTCACTGGTCATCGCCTTTCTGCCGACCTACAACGACATTGGCGTCTGGGCGCCGATCCTGCTGCTGGTGGCGCGCCTGTTCCAGGGCCTGTCGGTGGGCGGCGAGTACGGCACCACGGCCACCTACATGAGTGAAGTGGCGCTCAAGGGCCAGCGCGGTTTCTTCGCCTCGTTCCAGTACGTGACGCTGATCGGCGGGCAGCTGCTGGCGGTGCTGGTGGTGGTGATCCTGCAACAAATCCTCACTGAAGAAGAATTGCGCGCCTGGGGCTGGCGGATTCCATTCGTGATCGGCGCGATTGCGGCGGTGATCTCGCTGTTGCTGCGTCGCACCCTCAAGGAAACCTCCAGCAAGGAAATGCGCGAAGACAAAGACGCCGGCAGCATCGCCGCGCTGTTTCGCGACCACAAAGCCGCGTTTATCACCGTGCTCGGCTACACCGCCGGCGGTTCGCTGATTTTCTACACCTTCACCACCTACATGCAGAAATACCTGGTAAACACCGTGGGCATGCACGCCAAGACGTCGAGCTACATCATGACCGGCGCGCTGTTCCTGTACATGTGCATGCAGCCGCTGTTCGGCATGCTGGCGGACAAGATCGGCCGACGTAACTCGATGCTGTGGTTCGCCGGCCTGGGCACGCTGTTCACGGTGCCGATCCTGCTGACCCTGAAAACCGTCAGCAGCCCGTTCCTGGCCTTTGTGCTGATTACCCTGGCGCTGGCGATCGTCAGCTTCTACACCTCCATCAGCGGCCTGGTCAAAGCGGAGATGTTCCCGCCGCAGGTGCGTGCACTGGGCGTGGGCCTGGCCTATGCGGTGGCGAACGCGGTGTTTGGCGGGTCGGCGGAAGTAGTCGCGCTGAGCCTGAAATCCATCGGCATGGAAAACACCTTCTACTGGTACGTTACCGCGATGATGGCGGTGGCCTTCCTGTTCAGCTTGCGCCTGCCGAAACAGGCGGCGTACTTGCATCACGATCTGTAAGGGATGGGTTATGACACTGCGCACGAGCAATCAACTGTTCGACGCTTACTTCACCGCTGACAGCATGGCCGAGGTGTTCTGCGACCAGGGGCGCCTGCAGGGCATGCTGGATTTCGAAGCCGGGCTGGCGCGGGCGCAGGCCCGGGTCGGCGTGATTCCCCAGTCCGCCGTGGCGCCGATTGCCCAGGCCTGTCTGGCGTCGCTGTACGACGTGGATGCCCTCGGCATGGCGATTGCGACGGCGGGGAATTCGGCGATTCCGCTGGTCAAGGCACTGGGCAAGTTGATTGCCGGTGAAGATGCCGAAGCCGAGCGCTTCGTGCACTTGGGCGCCACCAGCCAGGACGTGATGGACACCGGCCTGGTGCTGCAAATACGGCGTGCGCTGGAATTGATCGAAACCGACCTGGCGCACTTGGGCGCAATACTCGCCGCCCAGGCGCAACGTTATGCGGGCGTGCCCTTGGCCGGGCGCACCTGGTTGCAGCACGCAACGCCGGTGACCCTGGGGATGAAAATCGCCGGTTGGCTGGGCGCGGTGACACGCAGCCGACAACGCCTGGCCGAGCTGAAACCGCGCCTGCTGGTGCTGCAGTTCGGCGGCGCCTCCGGCACCTTGGCGGCGCTCGGTGAGCAGGCGATGCCGGTGGCCGAAGCGCTGGCCGCCGAGCTGCAACTGAGCGTGCCCGAGCAACCCTGGCACACCCAGCGTGACCGGCTGGTGGAGTTCGCCAGCGTGCTCGGCCTGATCGCCGGCAGCCTCGGCAAGCTCGGTCGGGATATCAGCCTACTGATGCAGACCGAAGCGGCGGAAGTGTTCGAACCGTCGGCGCCGGGCAAGGGCGGCTCCTCGACCATGCCGCACAAACGCAACCCGGTCGGCGCCGCCGTATTGATCAGCGCGGCCACTCGGGTGCCGGGGCTGGTGGCGACGATGTTCAGCGCCATGCCCCAGGAGCACGAACGCAGCCTGGGCTTGTGGCACGCCGAGTGGGAAACCTTGCCGGAAATCTGTCGAATGGTATCCGGCGCGTTGAAACAGGCGCTGCTGGTCAGCGAAGGGTTGGAAGTCGACCCTGGGCGCATGGCGCATAACCTCGACCTCACCCAGGGTCTGGTGCTGGCCGAAGCCGTGAGTATCGTGCTGGCCCAACGCCTGGGCCGCGAAACCGCGCACCACTTGCTGGAGCAATGCTGCAAGCGCGCGGTCGCCGAGCAGCGCCATTTGCGCGCGGTGTTGGCGGACGAGCCGCAGGTCAGCGCCGAGTTATCCGCCGCTGAGCTGGACCGCCTGCTCGACCCAGCCCACTACCTGGGTCAGGCGCACACCTGGGTTACCCGCGCCGTCACCGAACACTTTGCATTGACTGCCTAAGGAGGCCTTTGTGGCATTTGTACAACTCGCCGATGGCGAACTGCATTACCAACTGGATGGCCCCGCCGATGCACCGGTACTGGTGTTGTCCAACTCGCTGGGCACCGACCTGCATATGTGGGACATCCAGATCGCGGCCTTCACCGAGCATTTTCGCGTGTTGCGCTTCGACACCCGTGGCCATGGCAAATCCCTGGTCACCCCGGGCCCCTACAGCATCGAGCAACTGGGCCGTGACGTGATCGCGCTGCTGGATGCGCTGGATATCCGGCGTGCGCATTTCTGCGGGCTGTCCATGGGCGGCCTGATCGGCCAGTGGCTGGGGATCAACGCCGGTGAGCGCCTGCAGCGCCTGGTGGTGTGCAACACCGCCGCCAGGATCGGCACGCCCGAGGTGTGGGACCCGCGGATCGAGATGGTCCTGCGTGACGGCGCGGCGGCGATGGTGGCGTTGCGTGATGCCTCGATTGCGCGCTGGTTCACCGCCGACTTCGCCGCCGCCAACCCGCACCAGGCCCAGCAGATTACCGACATGCTCGCGGCCACCTCGCCCCAAGGGTATGCGGCCAATTGCGCGGCGGTGCGTGATGCGGATTTCCGGCATCAATTGGCCTCGATCAAAGTGCCGACGCTGGTGATCGCCGGCACCGAAGACGCCGTAACCCCACCAGCCGGCAGCCACTTTATCCAGAACCATGTGCAGGGCGCCGAGTACGCCGAGTTCTATGCGGCGCACCTGTCCAACGTACAGGCCGGCGCTGCGTTCAGTGACCGGGTGATTGAATTTTTGCAGGCCCGCTGAGGAGTCTTTTGTGGACGAAAAACAACGTTACGCCGACGGCCTGCAAGTGCGCCGCGAAGTGCTGGGCGATGCCCATGTCGACCGCAGCCTCAATGCCCTGACCGAGTTCAACAGCGAGTTCCAGGAAATGATCACCCGCCACGCCTGGGGTGATATCTGGACCCGCCCCGGCCTGCCTCGGCATACCCGCAGCCTGATCACCATCGCCATGCTCATCGGCATGAACCGCAGCGAAGAACTCAAGCTGCACCTGCGCGCCGCCGCCAGCAATGGCGTAACCCGCGCCGAGATCAAGGAAGTGCTGATGCAGAGCGCGATCTACTGCGGGATCCCGGCGGCGAATGCGACGTTCCACCTGGCCGAGTCGGTGTGGGATGAGTTGGGTGTCGAGTCGCGCGAAGCCTGAGCTGGAATGCAGTCAAAATGTGGGAGGGGCGGTGCGACGATTCGACTTGCCCCCGATAGCATAGTGTCAGTCAACACATCTGTAGCTGATACATCGCTATCGGGGGCAAGCCCCCTCCCACATTGATATCGGTGTGTCAGTGGGAATCGGCGTCCCACACCCAGTTCCACACGCCGGGCAGGTGCACCGGCTCGCTCACATCCTTGACCGTACGCGCCAGTGCTGCACGCTGAAGCTGGGCCGTGTCGGTATAGAAAGGCTCGGCGGCCGTCTTCATGCCGTTGACCCGCGCGCTGTCCATCAGGATCTGCAGATATTCCTGCATATGCCGCGCGGTATAGCGGTTGATGTCATGGAAGGTCACCACCACCGGAATCACCCCGTCCACCGTCGGCAGCTCACCCAAGGCGATATGCTCGCGCACCACCGACAGTTGCCGATACAGGTTGGCGCGTCGACGTGGGCTGGCGTTGAAGCCCCAGATCTTGCCGTCATTGGCGCTCAAGTCGGTAAGCAGCACCTGCATGCCATGGCGTTGGTAGGCGGCGAAGGTGCGGCGGTCGTAGTTCCAGAACGGCGGGCGTACCAGCAGCGGCGGGCTGCCGGTGATCGAGGCGATGTCGGCCGCGCCCTGGGCGAGGGTGCGTTCCAGTTCGGCGTCACTGAGCCAGCGATGGTTGGTGTGAAACCCCGTGGCGGTGTGGAAGGCCAGGATATGCCCGCCGGCGAACTCGCGCTCCATGGTCTTGCGCCCGCGCGCGCTGCCGCCGGAGCGGCCCGCTTCGGTCTGCAGGAAGAACACCGCCTTGATCCCCGACAGCACCGGGTTGTTGGCCAGGTCCGCCACCACCGAACGGCTCGGGTTGTTGTAGCCCGAGGCGCTGGGACCGTCATCGAAGGTCAGCAGGAAGCGGATCGGCGCCTGGGTTTGCAGGCGCTGTTCGGTCTGCGGCGTGAGGGCGATGGGTGCGCCGATGCAGCCGCTCAGGCTCATGGCCAGGGCAAGTACAGCGAGTGCGGCAGCGAAGGACTTCATGGGGTACGCGGGCTCGAATAAAGGCCGCTGCTGAGGGGATCAGCAGCGGCAGGCGCGCACCATACAGCAAGTTTGACGCCGGTTTACAGCAGACTTATCGGGTAGCTGACGATCAACCGGTTTTCGTCAAACTCATTGTTGCTGTAGTCGCGGCGCATGCTGGAGTTGCGCCAGCGCACCGTAAGGTTTTTCAGGCTGCCGCTTTGCACGGTGTAGCCCAATTCGCTTTCGCGGCCCCATTCCTTGCCGTCGGTGATGGTGCCGGTGTGCACATTGCTGCCGCTGATATAGCGGTTCATCAGGGTCAGGCCCGGGATGCCGAGGGCGACGAAGTTGTAGTCGTGGCGCACCTGCCAGGATTTTTCCTCGGCGTTGTCGTAGCTGGAGTTGTAGCTGTCGTTGGCCAGGGTGCCGCCGCTGGTGCCATTGACGCGCATCCAGGCGTTGTTGCCGGTGAGTTTTTGCAGGCCGACGTAGAAGGTATTGCCGCCGTATTTGGCGGAGAACAGGCCGGACCAGGTCTTGTTGTCGAGGTCGCCTGCGCGAGCGCTGCCGTCGTCCTTGCCATAGAAGAAGCCGAGGTTGGCGCCCAGGGTC
Organism: Pseudomonas sp. AC463; assembly: GCF_979253585.1. Taxonomy (NCBI): domain Bacteria; kingdom Pseudomonadati; phylum Pseudomonadota; class Gammaproteobacteria; order Pseudomonadales; family Pseudomonadaceae; genus Pseudomonas; species Pseudomonas sp. AC463. The sequence goes on from NZ_CEEDDZ010000017.1 coordinate 15,300, forward strand.
CAGTCGCCGATGGGCTGGCTGTGGATGACGTTGACGAACTGCTGGCGGTAGATGTCCTTAAGTTGGGCGTTCCACAGGCCGATCTGGGTGCGTTTGTCATTGAACGCGTATTCGCCGCCCTGGAAGTTGAAGCGGTCCGAGGTGAACGCGGCTTTCCCGGTCATCGACAGGTCGGTCATGCTGCTGTCGTCCCGTGGGCTGTTGGCGCGGAACTGGCCGCCATAGAGGGTCAGGCCGTCGATCTCCCTGGAGGTGACTTGCCCACCGCGCAGGGTTTGCGGCAGAGAGCGGCCATCGTCCGAGCGCAGGATCGGCAGCACCGGCATCCATTCGCCTACTTTCAGTTCAGTCTTCGAAATCCGCGCCTTGAACGCCACACCGAGGCGCCCGAATTCATCCGCCGGGCGGCCATCGTGGTCCAGCGGCAACAGCTGGGTGCCACCAGTGCCGCGCCCGCCATCGAGCTTCAAGGAATACAGCCCCAGCACATCCACACCGAAACCGACCGTGCCCTGGGTAAACCCGGACTTGGCGTCGAGGATGAAACTCTGCGTCCACTCCTGCGCGCCGCCCTGAGTTTTGGTGGGGTTGGTGTAATTGCGGTTGAAGAAGAAGTTGCGCAGGTTGAGGTTGGCGCTGGCGTCTTCGAGAAAGCCATGCTCTTCGGCGACGACGGGCAGGGCAAGACTGGCGACAGCGGTTGCCAGCAATAGCTGGCGCGGGCGGAACGTGCTCATGGTGTTGGACCTGTTGTTATTGGGGTTATGCAGGTGGCGGCCATGGTGCCGGGCGGTGCGGGCGCGGTGAAAGTGGGGGAGGGCGGGTTGTGGGCGATGATCGAACGTAAGTTGGGGGGCATTGAAACAGGCAAAAAAAACCGCTTCCGGTGAGGGAAGCGGTTTATCTACAACGACAAGACTCTTTACAGCCGTATCAGAACAACTTCAATGCCGGTGCTTCTTCTTTCAACGGCTCGTTCTTGGCGGTCTGCTCGTTCCAGCCGCCGCCGAGGGCCTTGTACAGGTTGACCTCGCTGTTGAGCTGCGCCAGGCGGTCGGTGATCAGCGATTGCTGGGCACTGAACAGCTGGCGCTGGGCGTCGAGGAAGGTCAGGTTGCTGTCCACACCAATGCGGTAGCGACGCTCGGCCAGGCGGTAGTAATCCTGGTTGGCCGCGACGAACCCGCGCTGGGCATCCAGCTGCTGCTTGTAGGTCTCACGCGCGGCGAGGCCGTCGGAAACTTCCTGGAAGCCGGTCTGGATGGCCTTCTCGTAGGTGGCCACGTTGATCTCTTTCTGGATCTTCGAGTAGTCCAGGCTCGCGCGCAGGCTACCGGCGTTGAAGATCGGGATGTTGATCTGCGGCGCGAACGACCAGGTGCCCGAGCCGCCTTTGAACAGGCCGCCAAGATCCGGGCTCAGGGTGCCGGCGTTGGCCGTCAAGCTGATGCTCGGGAAGAACGCTGCACGGGCTGCGCCGATATTGGCGTTGGCTGCCTTGAGGTTGTACTCGGCCTGCACGATGTCGGGGCGACGTTGCAGCAGGTCGGACGGCAATCCGGCCGGCACTTCGCTGAGCAGGTCATCCGACAGTGGTTTGCTGGCGATATTCGCCGGCAGGCCAGTGCCCAGCAGCAGGGTCAGGTTGTTTTCGTCCTGGGCCACCTGGCGGGTATAACGCGCCAGTTGAACCCGGGCGTTTTCCACCGAGGTGCGTGCCTGGCTGAGGTCGAGGGCCGAGGCCACGCCGACTTCGTTGCTGCGCGAGGTCAACTTGAAGCTCTGCTCGAATGCGCCCAGGGTGTCCTGGGTGAGCTTGAGCAGCTCCTTGTCGGCCTGCCAGGTCAGGTAGGCGTTGGCCACACTGGCCACCAGGCTGATCTGGGTGCTGCGCCGTGCTTCTTCAGTGGCGAAGTACTTCTGCAGCGCTTCTTCACTCAGGCTGCGCACGCGACCAAACAGGTCCAGCTCATAGGAGCTGATCCCGAGGGTGGCCGAGTACTGGCTGGTGATGTTTGCTTCGCCGGTCTGCGAGGCACGGGCCGGCACACGCTGGCGGCTGCCGCTGCCATTGGCCGACACGGCCGGAAACAGGTCGGCACGCTGGATGCGGTACTGCGCGGCAAACGCGTCGATGTTCAGGGCCGCGACACGCAGGTCACGGTTGTTCACCAGCGCGGTCTGGATCAGCTGTTGCAGGGCCGGGTCATGGAAAAACTGCTTCCAGCCCTGCTCGGCAGCGGCCTGGCCCGGCGCCTGGGCCGACGAGTACGCCGGCCCCTGCGGGAACTGGGCCGCTACCGGCGCTTCAGGGCGCTGGTAGTCGGGGATCAGCGAGCAGCCACTGAGCACAAAGGCAGTGACGGCTAAGGAAAGTAGCGACTTGCTCATTGGCCAGCCTCTTTAGGAGTTTGCTTGGTTTCTTTCGGTTTGCGGTCGCCGATGGCGGACACGGTTGCGAAGAACAACGGTACCCAGAAGATCGCCAACACAGTGGCCGTGATCATACCGCCAATCACGCCAGTACCGATTGCGTGCTGGCTGCCTGAACCGGCGCCCGAGGAGATCGCCAACGGCAATACGCCGAGGATGAACGCCATGGAGGTCATGATGATCGGGCGCAGACGCATGCGGGAGGCTTCGATAGCCGCCTCGACAATGCCTTTGCCTTGTTCATGCAACTCTTTGGCGAACTCCACGATCAGGATGGCGTTTTTCGCCGCCAGCCCCACCGTCACCAACAGGCCCACCTGGAAGAACACGTCGTTGGACAAGCCGCGCATGCTGGTGGCGATCAATGCACCCACCACCCCCAGCGGCACGACGAGAATCACCGCGATCGGGATCGACCAGCTTTCGTACAGTGCCGCGAGGCACAGGAATACGACGAGCAGCGACAGGGCGTACAACGCAGGCGCCTGGGAGCCGGACAAGCGTTCTTCATACGACAGGCCCGTCCAGGCATAGCCCACACCCGCCGGCAGTTGCTTGGCGATACGTTCGACTTCGGCCATGGCGTCACCGGTGCTGTAGCCCGGTGCCGGGGTGCCGAGGATTTCCATCGCCGCCACACCGTTGTAACGCGAGAGCTTCGGCGAACCGTAGATCCACTTGCCCGAGGCGATGGCCGACAACGGCACCATCTTCCCGGAGTCGCTGCGCACGTACCATTTGTTCAGGTCTTCCGGCGACATGCGGCTGGCGGCTTCACCTTGCACATACACCTTCTTCACGCGACCACGGTCGATGAAGTCGTTGACATAACTGCCACCCAGGGCGATTGCCAGGGTCTGGTTGATGTTCGACAGCGTGATGCCTTGGGCGCTGGCCTTTTCGTCGTCCACGGTGAGCTCGTACTGCGGCTCGTCGTTCACGCCGTTGGGGCGCACACCGGCCAGGATCTTGCTCTGGGCCGCCATGCCCAGGAACTGGTTGCGCGCCGCCATCAACTTCTCATGGCCAACACCGCCCTGGTCTTGCAGGAACACGTCAAAACCGGTGGCGTTACCCAACTCCAGAACAGATGGCGGCACGATGGCAAACACCATGGCGTCCTGGAACGTCTGCATGAAGTAACCCTGGGCGCGCTTGGCGATCTCGAATACCGAGTTCGACGCGTCACGCTCATCCCACGACTTGAGCATCACGAACGCCAGGCCCGAGCTTTGGCCACGACCGGCGAAGTTGAAGCCGTTCACGGTAAACACCGATTTCACGCCTTTGCCTTCGCCTGGTTCGCCTTCCTTGTCATTGAGCAGGTAGGCGCGCATGTCGTCGATGACTTTTTGCGTGCGCTCGGCGGAGGAACCCACTGGGGTCTGCACCTGGGCAAAGATTACGCCCTGGTCTTCATCCGGCAGGAACGCGGCGGGGATGCGCATGAACAACCAGATCATGCCGACGAGGATCAGTGCGTACACCAGGAACGCCGGGATCTTGTGCTTGATCATGTTGCCCACGCCACGCTCGTAGCTCAGTACGCCACGGTCGAAGGTGCGGTTGAACCAGCCAAAGAAGCCACGCTTGGGTTGGCCATGCTTTTCAGGGTCAATCGGCTTGAGCATGGTGGCGCACAAGGCGGGAGTGAAGATCAGAGCAACCAGTACCGACAACGCCATGGCCGAAACGATGGTGATGGAGAACTGTTTGTAGATCACACCGGTGGAACCGCCGAAGAATGCCATTGGCAGCAGAACCGCCGACAGCACCAGGGCAATACCCACCAGGGCACCCTGGATCTGGCCCATGGACTTGACCGTCGCCTCTTTGGGCGACAGGTGTTCCTCGGCCATGACCCGCTCGACGTTTTCCACCACGACGATGGCGTCATCCACCAGCAAGCCGATGGCCAGGATCATGCCGAACATGGTCAGGGTGTTGATGGTAAAACCGAACGCCGCGAGGATCCCGAAGGTACCCAGCAATACCACCGGAACCGTCATGGTGGTGATGATGGTGGCGCGGAAGTTCTGCAGGAACAGGAACATCACCAGGAACACCAGCACGATCGCTTCGACCAGGGTGTGTACTACACCGGAGATCGATTCGGTCACTACCGGCGTGGTGTCATACGGGACCACTGCCTTCATGCCAGGCGGGAAGAACGGTTCCAGCGAGGCCACGGTGGCGCGGATGGCCTTGGCGGTATCCAGGGCGTTGGCGCCCGACGCGAGCTTGATCGCCATACCGGAAGCCGGCTTGCCGTTGAACTGTGCACTGATGCTGTAGTTCTGGCCGCCCAGTTCGATACGTGCGACGTCATGCAGGCGCACCTGGGAACCGTCGGCATTGACCTTCATCAGGATGTTGCCGAACTGCTCAGCGGTTTGCAGACGGGTCTTGCCGATGATCGTCGCGTTCAGCTGGTTGCCGGGCAGGGCAGGCAGGCCGCCCAATTGACCGGTGGCCACCTGGACGTTCTGCGCCGAGATGGCGGTGCTCACATCTACCGGGGTCAGCTGGAAGTTGTTCAGCTTGGCCGGGTCGAGCCAGATCCGCATGGCGTACTGCGAACCGAACACCTGGAAGTCACCGACGCCCGCAGTCCGCGAGATCGGGTCCTGGATGTTGGACACGATGTAGTTGGAGAGGTCGTCCTTGGTCATGCTGCCGTCTTCCGACACCAGACCGATCACCATCAGGAAGTTCTTCACCGACTTGGTCACGCGGATACCCTGCTGCTGCACTTCTTGCGGCAGCAGTGGGGTCGCCAGGTTCAGCTTGTTCTGTACCTGAACCTGGGCGATGTCCGGGTTGGTACCCTGGTTGAACGTCGCGGTAATGGTCATGCTGCCGTCGGAGTTACTGTCCGAGGCGACATAACGCAGGTTGTCGATACCGTTGAGCTGTTGCTCGATTACCTGCACCACGGTGTCCTGCACGGTTTGTGCGGACGCGCCTGGGTAGGTCACCTGGATGTCGATGGCGGTTGGCGCGATGGCCGGGTATTGGTTGATGGGCAACTTCAGGATCGACAGTGCCCCGACCAGCATGATCACCAGGGCAATTACCCAGGCGAAAATGGGACGGTCGATAAAAAATTTCGACATGGGTTACTCCCCCTGGCCAGGCGCGGCAGCAGGAGCAGGAGCGGAACCGGCTGGCTTGGCGTTGTCAGCTTCCTTGACCTTGACCTCAGCGCCCGGCTTGACGTACTGCAAGCCTTCGGTGATGACACGGTCGCCAGCATTCAAGCCTTTTTCCACCAGCCAGTAGGCGCCGGCGGTGCGGTTGGCCACCAGCGTGCGTTGCTCGACTTTGTTATCAGCGTTGACGATCAGCGCGGTCGGGATGCCCTTGAGGTCACGGGTCACGCCTTGCTGTGGCGCGAGGATGGCCTTGCTGTTCACACCGGCTTGCAGCTGGGCGTGCACGAACATGCCCGGCAGCAGGGTGTGGTCAGGGTTGGGGAACACGGCGCGCAGGGTCACGGAACCGGTGGTCTGGTCGACTGAAACTTCAGAAAATTCCAGCTTACCTTCCTGGCCATAGTCGCTACCGTCTTCCAGGGTCAGCTTGACCTTGGCTGCGTTGGCGCCGGCTTTTTCCAGCTGGCCGCTTTCCAGGTCGCGGCGCAGTTTCAGCATTTCAGCGGAAGACTGCGTGACGTCGACGTAGATCGGGTCCAGTTGCTGGATCACCGCCATGGCGTCGGTCTGGCCATTGCTGACCAGTGCGCCTTCGGTGACGGCAGAACGGCCGATACGCCCGGAGATCGGCGCATACACCTTGGTGTAGCGCACATTGATCTGAGCGGTTTGAACGTTTGCTTCGGCGGTCATGCGATTGGCGACAGCGGTGTCGTATTCCTGACGGCTGACGGCCTGCTCATCGACCAACTGCTTGTAGCGATCGGAAATGGACTTGGTCTGGGTCAGGCTCGCTTGTGCGCTTTTGAGGGTGGCCTCATAGACCGACGGATCGATCTGGTAGAGCTGCTGGCCTTCCTTCACGTCCGCGCCTTCCTTGAACAGGCGCTTGAGGATGATGCCGTTGACCTGCGGGCGAACTTCCGCGATGCGGTAGGCGGTGGTGCGGCCTGGCAGCTCGGAGGTCAGGGTAAAGGCTTGCGGTTGAATGGTGACCACGCCGACCTGAGGGGGTTGAGCGGGCGGAGCCGCTTCTTCCTTTTTACATCCGCTGAGCAGCGATGCCAGGGCGACGGCAGTGACCAGAGCGGTAACAGCTGGCTTAAGTTGCATGAAGATCCTCGGGTCAGGCGCGCAGGGTGCGCACAAGAAGGGTGGAAGGGTAAAAAACAAGCTGTGAGTGGATAAGTAGCTTGCTACGCAATATACTTACGTTCATGGTTGTTTGTAAACTCTTGACAGGCTTCGCGGAATGTTGACAAAGCAACGCCCAAAGCCTCGATTCCATTACGTTCGGCACCCATGACGGTGTCGTCCCACAATTATTCAGATGATCGTCAGCGTCTATTAACGTTGCGTTAACGATAGTCCCAAGTGTCCTGATTGAGGTTTTACTGCCATGGTTCGTCGTACCAAAGAGGAAGCTCAGGAGACGCGCAGCCAGATTCTCGATGCGGCTGAACAGGCCTTTTATGAGCGCGGTGTTGCGCGCACCACGCTGGCGGATATCGCCGCGCTGGCCGGCGTGACGCGTGGTGCCATCTACTGGCATTTCAGCAATAAGTCCGACTTGCTGCAGGCGCTGCTCGACACGCTGCATGAGCCCCTGGACGAGTTGGCGCGCGCCAGCGAAAGCGAAGATGAGCTTGACCCGCTGGGCTGCATGCGCAAATTGCTCATTCGTCTTTACCATCAGGTGGCCCTGGATCCGAAGACCCGGCGCATCAACGAGATTTTGTTTCATAAGTGCGAGTTCACCGATGAAATGTGTGACATGCGCCGCCAGCGCCAGACCCATACCCTGGAGTGCAACCTGCGCATTGGGCTGACATTGCGTAACGCGGTCCATCGCGGGCAGCTTCCGGAAAATCTCGACACTGCACGTGGAGCGGTGTGCATCCACGCCTTTATCCATGGCTTGATCGGCCAGTGGTTACTGGTGCCCGACAGCTTTCAATTACACCAGGAAGCCGAACGCTGGGTAGATGCAGGGCTGGACATGCTGCGCCTGAGCCCTAGCCTGCGCAATTGAGACAAAATGCGTAATTGCCACTAGTTGTGTCAACAGTAAAGCTCAAGGACAGTCAATCGTCCTTCTGCCTGATTGGTGGGGTGACTTTATATACGCGCTGGCGGGCGGTTGATAGGTAGCCGCCTAAGTATTTTGTAGCGATTTTGTTTCGGTTCTGTGAAGCAATGTTTCCCAGGGCTACATAAGTCAAAAATGTGGGAGGGGCGGTGCGACGATTCGACTAGCCCCCTCCCACATTTGGTTTGGTGTTTCAGGCGATCAGATCGCCAGTGTCGGGTAGTCGATGTAGCCGACCGGGCCCTTGCTATAGAAGGTGTCCGGGCGCGGGTCATTCAGCGGCGCGTCGGCCTTCAGGCGGGCCGGCAGGTCCGGGTTGGCAATGAACGGTACGCCCCAGGCCACGGCATCAGCCTTGCCTTCAGCCAGCCAGGCATTGGCGCTGTCCTTGGTAAAGCGTTCGTTGGCGATGTACGCGCCGCCGAAAGCTTTTTTCAGTTGCGGGCCGAGGCTGTCCGCGCCTTCCTTTTCACGCGAGCAGATAAACGCGATACCACGCTTGCCCAGTTCGCTGGCGACGTAGGTGAAGGTTTCTGCCAGGTTGTCGTCGCCCATGTCGTGGGAATCGGCGCGCGGTGCCAGATGCACACCCACACGGCCGGCGCCCCAGACTTCGATGGCCGCGTCGGTCACTTCCAGCAGCAGGCGCGCACGGTTTTCCAGGGAGCCGCCGTAGTTGTCGGTGCGCTGGTTGGTGCTGCTTTGCAGGAACTGGTCGAGCAGGTAGCCGTTGGCGCCGTGGATTTCCACGCCGTCGAAGCCTGCAGCCTTGGCGTTCTCGGCGCCGGTGCGGTAAGCGTCGACGATGTCGGCGATTTCAGCGGTTTCCAGCGCGCGCGGGGTTGGGTAGTCGGCCAGCGGGCGCACCAGGCTGACGTGGCCTTTGGGCTGGATGGCGCTCGGTGCCACCGGGGTTTCGCCGTTCAGGTACGACTCATGGGAGATGCGGCCCACATGCCACAGTTGCAGGAAGATCTTGCCGCCCGCGCCGTGGATCGCCTTGGTCACGTTGGCCCAGCCGCGCACCTGATCGTTGGACCAGATGCCCGGGGTGTCCGGGTAGCCCACGCCCAGTGGCGTTACCGAGGTGGCTTCGCTGAGGATCAGCCCGGCGGACGCGCGTTGTACGTAATATTCAGCCATCAGCGCGTTGGGTACGCGACCGGCGTCGGCACGGCAGCGGGTCAGCGGCGCCATGATGATGCGGTTCGACAGTTCCAGGTCGCCCAGTTTGATTGGATCGAAAATAGTCGTCATGGGAAAACACCTTGCTCGTTGAAGTTGATCAGTTGGTCGCAGGGGCCAGGTCGGCATCGCCGCTCTGACGGAAAGTAATCAAGGTCACCACCAGCGCCAGGATCGCCAGGGCCGCCGCGGCCAGGGGCACGCTGGTCAGGCCGAAGCCGTGGGCGATCACGCTGCCGCCGACCCAGGCGCCGAGGGCGTTGCCGATGTTGAAGGCGCCGATGTTCAAGGTGGACACCAGGTTTGGCGCAGCCTTGCCGAAGGTCACCACATTGATCTGCAACGCCGGTACGGCGGCAAACGAGGCGGTGGCCCAGAGGAACAGGGTGATTTCAGTCGGGATCACCGCGACGCTGGTCCAGGTCAGCGCGGTGGACACCACCGCCATGCTGATGAACACGCCAATCAAGGTGGCCGCCAGGCGTTTATCCGCCAGCTTGCCGCCGATGATGTTGCCCACGGTAAGGCCCAGGCCGATCAGCAGCAGGGTCCAGGTCACGCCTTTGGGCGATACGCCGGTGACATCGCCGAGCAGCGGCGCTACATAAGTGAAGAGGGTGAACATCGACGCGGCGAACAGCGCGGTCATGCTCAGCGACAGCCAGATGCCGGCGCCTTTGAGGGCGGCCAACTCGGCGCGCATGTCGAGTTTTTCTTCGTCACGCTTGGCCGGCAGGAAGCGGATCAGACCGATCAACGCCACCACACCGATTACCGTCACCGCCCAGAAGGTCGAGCGCCAGCCGGCTTCCTGGCCCAGCGCGGTGCCCAACGGCACGCCCAGCACGTTGGCCAGGGTCAAGCCGGTGAACATCAAGGCCACGGCCGAAGCACGCTTGTTGGCCGGCACCAGGTTGGCGGCGACCACCGAACCAATCCCGAAGAACGCGCCGTGGCACAGCGCGGTGACCACGCGGGCAAACATCAGCACGTTGTAGTCACTGGCCAGGGCGCAGAGCAGGTTGCCGACAATAAAGATGCCCATCAACGCCACCAGGGCGGCCTTGCGTGGCAGCTTGGCAGTGGCCAGTGCCATGAACGGCGCGCCGATGGCCACGCCCAGGGCGTAGCCGGTGACCAGCCAACCGGCGCCGGGGATCGACACGCCGAGGTCCGCCGCCACATCGGGCAACAGGCCCATGATGACGAACTCGGTGGTGCCGATGGCGAAGGCGCTCAGGGCCAGGATGAGTAGCGAGAGGGGCATTATCGTTTCCTTGTTACAGCGCGGCGTTGTCGTCTGCGCTGAGTTCGGTGGTGAGCGCCGCGAGGAAGGCCTGGATGGTGTCCTCGTTGCGTTTGAAAAAGTGCCACTGCCCGGCCTTCTGGCTGCTGATCAAACCCGCCCGCTGCAAGGTGGCCAGGTGGGCCGACACGGTCGACTGGGACAAGCCGCAGCGCTGGTCGATCTGCCCGGCGCAGATGCCGTATTCGTGGTTGTGCAGTTGCTCGGGGAATTGCACTTTCGGGTCTTTCAGCCAGGTGAGGATGTCTCGTCGTACTGGGTGCGCCAGGGCTTTTATTATTTCGTCGAGGTCGATGGACATGGCAGGTGCTCGGTGTCGTAAAGCGTTATATCGCGATGAGGCGAACCTTAAATCGTTGTATCCCGATATACCAATATGATTTCGCTCTGAGGTCAGGCTAAATCGGTATATCGGGTTATAACGATACGTTGGCGTCAGTGCTAGACTGCGCGCCATGAATTATCTCGCACATCTACACTTGGGCGGCCAACTTCCTGCGCAACTGCTGGGCAGCCTCTATGGCGACTTCGTCAAAGGCCGCCTGCAGGGCCAGTTCAGCCCGCAAATCGAAGCGGCTATTCAGTTGCATCGCTCGATTGACCGCTTTACCGACAGCCACCCGCTGGTAGGGGAGGCGTTGTCGCGTTTCAGCCTTACCCGCAGGCGTTATGCCGGGATCGTCCTCGATGTGTTTTTCGATCACTGCCTGGCGCGGGATTGGGCGTTGTATGCCGACCAGCCGCTGGAGCACTTCACCTCGCAGGTGTACCGCGTGCTCGCCGCAGAGCCGCAGTTGCCGGGGCGGCTGGCGCAGATTGCGCCATGGATGGCAGCGGACGACTGGCTGGGCTCGTACCGTGAGTTCGAGGTGATGGGGCAGGTGCTGCGGGGGATTTCGCGGCGGCTGACGCAGCCGGAGGAGTTGGGGTTTGCGATGCAGGAGTTGCGCACGTTATACGAACCACTGAGTGAAGACTTCCGGCTGTTCTATCCCCAATTGCAGAAATTTGCACAAGCCCAACTGAATACTGAGATCTAAATGTGGGAGCGGCAAGCCCCCTCCCACATTGGAACTGTGTTTACTTCAATCAGGCGGCGAATGCTGGTCGAGCTGCCACTTGCTCGGTCTCCGGCAACGGCCCAAACAACGCCTTCTGCACCGCCTGCTGCGCCTGATACGCCAGTGCCGCACGCTCCTGCCCGGCGCAGGCAATCGGCTTGAGCACGTGGATTTCCACATCGCCCTGGTCATTGCCGAACAGGCGCATCAGGTGCGAGAGCAAATCATCATCGCCAATAAACGGCGCCAGCGGGTCCACCTGGCCATCGCGCAGGTAACGGATCGCCACCGGTTGCAGCGCCACATCCGCATCGATTGCACTGGCCAGCAAGCGCCCGTGGAAGGTGCGCAGGCTGCGCCCGTCGGTGGTGGTGCCTTCGGGGAACATCAGCAGCGGGTGCTGTTGCTCCAGATGGCGGGTCATCTGTTTGCGGATCAGCTGGCTGTCGCCCGAGCCACGGCGGATAAACAAACTGCCGGCCTTGGCCGCCAACCAGCCGGCCACCGGCCAGGTACGCACTTCGGCCTTGGACAAGAAGGACATCGGCGCCACCGCGCCGAGCAATGGAATATCGGTCCAGGACACGTGATTGCTGACCCACAGCATCGGCTGCGTCGGCAGCTCACCGTGCACCGTCACGCGAAAGGGCAGGGCGTTGGTCAGCCGCGCCATAAAAAAGCGCGACCAGCGCTGGCGACGCACCATCGAGTTGGCAACCCCCAGGCGCTCAAACAACCCAAATACACTGGCCATGCTCAACCCCAGCGCCACCACCACCAGCACGCGGGCAATGCGCCCGTACACGCGCAGGCGGCTCATCACATTGCAGCCTTGAAGTGGCGGGCGTAACGCGGGCACAACTCATCGCGCTTGAGCAGGATGAACACGTCGGCCACCTGGAAATCTTCATCCCAGCACGGCTCGCCGCAGATCTTCGCGCCCAGGCGCATATAGGCCTTGAGCAGCGGCGGCATTTCGGCGATCACGTTGGACGGCAGGTCCAGCGCCGGCAGCGGCTTTTTCGGTTCGGCGCGCAGGTGTTCATTGCACAGGTAGCGTTCGCGCAGGCGCTGCATGATCGCGTGGGCCTGGATGCCGCCGTCGTGCATCGGGATGCTCGCGCAGCCCATCAAGTAGCTGTAGCCGCCCTGGTTGAGCACTTCGGCCAATTCGCCCCAGAGCACGGCGATGGTGCCGCCGTTGCGGTAGGCCGGGTCGACGCAGGTGCGGCCGATTTCCAGGATTGGGCCCTGCAGGTGCAGCAGGCCGTGCAGGCTGAATTCTTCTTCGCTGTAGAACCGGCCCAGGGTGCTGGCTGCCTGGTGGTCGAGCAAACGGGTGGTGGCCACCAATCGACCGCTGTTCAGGTCGCGCACGCCAATGTGGCTGCAGTGAACATCATAGTCATCCATGTCCAGACCCAGCTCCGCGCCTTTCAGCTTGGCGTTGAACTCGCCGCTGAACACGTTGAACCGCAGGGCCTGGGCTTCCTGCAAAGCCTTGGCGCCAACCAGGCGTTCGGCTTGCAGACGGCGTTCATTGCCGGTGTCGCTGATGCGGGCGATCTGAGTCATGGCGAATCTCCGAGTGCCGGCCACTTACCGGCCGGTCGACTTGTTTGTCCAAACTCAGGCTATGTAGGCCCGGTGTCATCTCCATGAAGTTACGGTGACGGTTGGATGACAGCCCCTCTGTAGCAAATCTGTCATCACCCTCGGCTAGGCTCGCGGGCTTGAATGCCCCCTTGAGTCTGCGTCCATGGTCAGAGGCCTGTTGTGTATTGCCCTGCTGTTAGCCACCGTTACCGCCCGCGCCGAAAGCTGGCCAGACAAGGACTGGGCGAAGGCCACGCCACTCGCCGGCCTGGCCGCCGAAGCCCTGGACACTTACGCCTTCCCCCCGCGTGACGACACCACCCGCCAGGGCATCCGCACTGATGCGCTGCTGGTGATCCGCGACGGGGAAATCATCTATGAGCGTTACGCCGCGCCCACCACCGCCAGTACGCCGCACCTGACCTGGTCGATCAGCAAAAGCCTGATGGCCACCGTGCTCGGCGTGGCCTACGGTGACAATCGCTTCAAATTGAACGACCCGGTGGCGCGCTTCTACCCGCCGATGAAGCAGCACCCCACGGTGACCATGGCCGACCTGTTGCACTGGGCCTCGGGCCTGGACTGGCAGGAAGACTACGAATACGCGCCGCTGAAATCCTCGGTGGTGGCGATGCTCTACACCCGTGGCCACGCCGACATGGCCGAGTTTGCCGCCAACACCGAGGCGGCCGGCGCACCGGGCCAGTCCTTCCGTTATTCCAGCGGCGACAGCAATATTTTGTCCGCCGCGCTTAAAGGCATGCTCGGCCACAAGGCCTATATGAGTTACCCGTGGGATGCGCTGTTCAAGCCGCTGGGCATTCGCAATGCGGCCTGGGAAACCGACGCCGACGAAACTTTTGTTGCCTCGTCCTACGCCTACCTGACCGCACGCGACCTGGCGCGCGTCGGCCTGCTGATGGCACGGGACGGGCGCTGGGGCGATGAACAGTTGCTGCCCAAAGCCTGGGTCGATTTCAATCGCCAGCCGTTCGAAAAATACCAAGCCGGTCAGGATGAAGCGGTACCCGGCGGGCATTGGTGGCTCAACCAGGGCAGCCCGCGCCCCTGGCCCGACGCCCCCGCCGACACCTTCGCCGCCCTCGGCCACTGGGGCCAGGCTCTGTACGTGCTGCCCAGCGAGCACCTGGTGATCGTGCGCTACGGCGACGACCGCGACGGCAGCTATCGCCATAACGAACTGCTCAAGCGCGTGCTCGCGGCGGTGCAACCATGATCCGTCGCCGGCCGTTTACCAGCCTGTTTCTGCTGCTCTTGCTCGCGCTGCTGGGTTGGGTCTGGCACGAACGCGTCAACCTGCAAGCCTTCCCCGACATCATCGCGGCGTACACCGCCAAGGAATACTGCTCGTGCCGCTACGTGGCGAACAACCCGGCGGAGTATTGCCGGGGGTATGTGAAGCAGTACGTGCCCACTAGCGCGTTTACCGATAACCCCGAACGCAGTGAGGTAACGGCGAGCGGGTTGGGGCGCACGCACAGTGCAAGGTGGCTGGGCGAACGACAAGGCTGCCGCCTGACCCCCTGACCCCCTGACCCACCACCAACCAAATGTGGGAGGGGGCTTGCCCCCGATGGCGCTGGGCCAGCCAGCACATCTGCCACTGACCCACCGCCATCGGGGGCAGGTCGAACCGTCGCACCGCCCCTCCCACACTGGAATTGCGTGTTAAGGTTCGTGCAGGTTTTTTGCCCCATGAGTCTCTATGTTCAACGTCAAACCTCTCGCCTTCACGTTGCTGGCCGCCGCCATACCCGCCCACGCCGACTGGTACCTGGACAACGAGTCCTCGCGCCTGTCCTTCGTCACCACCAAGAACACCGAAATCGCCGAAGTCCAGCGCTTCCTGGTGCTGCACGGCAAGGTCGACAGCAAAGGCGCGGCCACGGTGGAAGTGGAGCTGGAGTCGGTCAACAGTGGCATCCCGCTGCGCGATGAGCGCATGCGCAATGAGCTGTTTCAGATCAAGACCTTCCCCGAAGCGCTGATCAGCGCGCAGATCAACCTGCAACCCATCAACGACCTGGCCCCCGGTGCGCAACTGGAATTGCGCTTGCCCATGAGCGTGACCTTGCACGGCAAGACCCAGACCTACAGCGCCGAACTCCTGGCCACACGCCTGGATGACCGGCGTTTCCAGGTGGTGACCCTGGAACCGGTGGTGTTGCATGCCGAGGATTTCGACCTGGCCCCGGGCGTGGCCGCATTGCGCAAGGCGGCCGGGCTCAAGTCGATCAGTCTGTCGGTGCCGGTGGGTGCGGTACTGATCTTTACGGCGCGCTGACATGAGCGGCGCAGTGTTCCCGTGGCGCAGCGCCAACCGTTTCGAGTTGTTGATCGACGGCCCGCAATTTTTCCCGCAGATGCTGGTGGGCATTGCCCGCGCCGAGCGGCAAGTCGATCTCGAACTGTACCTGGTGGAAGCCGGCGCCTGCGCCGAAGCCATGGTGCAAGCACTGGTGCTGGCGGCCGAACGCGGCCTGCGGGTGCGTTGCCTGTTCGATGACTACGGCAGCCTGGCCTTTACCCTGGGGCTGCGCAAGCGCCTGACCGACGCGGGAGTGGAGCTGCGTTTCTACAATCGCCTGAGTTGGCGCCGGTGGATGCGCAACCTTTACCGCGACCATCGCAAGTTATTGCTGATCGACCAGGAAATCGCCGTGGTCGGTGGCACCGGCGTTACCGATGAATTCTGGACGCCGGGGCAAGACACCGCCGACTGGCACGAAGTGATGGTGCAGATCAGCGGCCCACTGGTGCAGGACTGGCAGGCCTTGTTCGACCGCCAGTGGCACGCCAACGCGGCGCGCCGGGCGTGGAAGCCGGCCACCCATTTCGGCTTGCCGCGCCTGCCCAAGGTGCCGGCGACCGGGCCTGGGCTGGGGCGTGTGGCCTATGCCGATGCCCGCCAGCACCGCGATATTTTGCAGTCGCTGATCCGCGCTTTAAACAGCAGCAAGTCGCGCATCTGGCTGGCCACGCCGTACTTCCTGCCCACCTGGAGCGTGCGCCGAGCGTTGCGCCGGGCGGCGGGGCGCGGCGTGGATGTGCGGTTGCTGCTCACGGGCCCGCGCACCGATCACCCGTCCGTGCGCTACGCCGGGCATCGTTATTACCCGCGTTTGCTGCGGGCTGGCGTGCAGATCTTCGAATACCAGCCGTGCTTTTTGCACCTGAAGATGGTGCTGGTGGACGATTGGGTGAGCATCGGCTCGTGCAACTTCGACCACTGGAACCTGCGCTTCAACCTGGAAGCCAACCTGGAAGCGTTGGACCCTGAGTTGACGCAAGCGGTGGCGGGTAGCTTCGAGCGCGATTTTGTGAAGAGCCAGGCAGTCAGCCTGGAAGCGTGGAAGGCCCGGCCGTTGTGGCGGCGGGTGAAGCAGCGGGTGTGGGGGTGGATTGATCGGTTGGTGGTGAATCTGCTGGACCGGCGCGGTTAATCAGATCACTGAGGGGCAAATGTGGGAGGGGCGGTGCGACGATTCGACTTGCCCCCGATGGCAGTGGGTCAGTAACAAATTTGCTGACTGACACACCGCAATCGGGGGCAAGCCCCCTCCCACATTTTTAACCCGTCAGGTGTTAGAGCAGCTCAAACGTCTGCTGCTGCACATCCTGGGAATCCAACCCGATCTGCACATTGAACTCACCCGGTTCCGCCGCGAACTTGAGCTGGGTGTTGTAGAACTTCAAGTCTTCCTCGGTGATGGTGAAGTGCAGCGTGCGTGTTTCGCCAGCCTTGAGCATGACCTTCTGGAAGTTCTTCAGCTCCTTGATCGGGCGGATCATCGAGCCGGCGACGTCCTGGATGTACAACTGCACCACGGTTTCGCCATCGACCTTGCCGGTGTTGCGCAGGGTGACGCTGGCGTCGAGCTTGCCGGTCTTGTTCAAGGTGGTGGACGACAGCGCCATGTTCGACAGGCTGAACGTGGTGTAGCTCAGGCCATAACCAAACGGGAACAGCGGCCCGGTGGTGTCATCGAAATACTGCGAGGTGTAGTTGCCCGGCTTGCCCGGCGTGAACGGCCGGCCGATGGTCAGGTGGTTGTAGTAAGTGGGAATCTGCCCCACGGAGCGTGGGAAGGTGATCGGCAGCTTGCCCGACGGGTTGTAGTCACCGAACAGCACGTCGGCGATGGCGTTGCCGCCTTCGGTGCCGGCGAACCAGGTTTCCAGGATCGCGTCAGCCTGTTGCTTCTCGTCCAGGATCGACAGCGGGCGGCCGTTCATCAACACCAGCACCAGCGGCTTGCCGGTGGCTTTGAGGGCCTTGATCAGGTCGCGCTGGCTTTGCGGGATGTTGAGGTCGGTGCGGCTCGAGGATTCGTGGGACATGCCACGGGACTCACCCACGGCGGCGACCACGATATCGGCATCCTTGGCGGCCTTGACGGCTTCGTCGATCAGCACCTGTGGCGAGCGGGTGTCATCCACCACTTCCGGGGCATCGAAGTTGAGGAAGTTGAGGTAGTCGACCACCGCCTTGTCGTTGGTGATGTTGGCGCCACGGGCGTAGATGATCTTGCCTTTTTCGCCGATCACGGCGTTCATCCCGTCGAGCAGAGTCACCGATTGCGCCGGCCTACCGGCCGCGGCCCAGCTGCCCATCATGTCGATGGGGGCCTTGGCCAGCGGGCCGACCAGGGCGATGGTCGCGGATTTTTTCAGCGGCAGGGTGTCGTTGTGGTTTTTCAGCAACACCAGGCTGCGGCGGGCGATGTCACGCGCGTCGGCGCGGTGCAGGCGGCTGTCGGCGTAGGTGTCGGCCGGGTCATCCTCGGCCTTGCCGATGCGCAGGTACGGGTCTTTGAACAGGCCCATGTCGTACTTGGCGCCGAGCACTTCGCGCACGGCATTGTCGATATCGCTTTGCTCGATTTCGCCGGACTTGAGCAGCCCCGGCAATTCCTTGTCGTACAGCGAGTCGTTCATGCTCATGTCGATGCCGGCCTTGATTGCCAGCTTGGCGGCTTCACGCCCGTCCTTGGCTACGCCGTGCTTGATCAGCTCGAAGATCGCGCCGTGGTCGCTCACGGCCAGGCCCTTGAAGCCCCAGTCCTTGCGCAGCAGGTCGTTCATCAGCCAGGTGTTGGCGGTGGCGGGCACGCCGTTGATCGAGTTCAGCGCCACCATCACGCCGCCGGAGCCGGCCTTGATCGCCGCGTGATAGGGCGGCAGATAGTCCTGGTACATCTTGACCGGGCTCATGTCGACGACGTTGTAGTCGCGCCCGCCTTCCACCGCGCCATACAGGGCGAAGTGCTTGACGCTGGCCATGATGCTGTCGGCGTTGGCGGGGCTGGTGCCCTGGAAGGCCTTGACCATCACTTCGGCAATGCGCGAGACCAGGTAGGTGTCTTCGCCGAAGCCTTCGGAGGTGCGGCCCCAGCGCGGGTCGCGGGAGATATCGACCATCGGCGCAAAGGTGATGTCGAGGCTGTCGGCGGCGGCTTCCTGGGCGGCGATGCGCCCGGAGCGGCCGATGGCGTCCATGTCCCAGCTGGAGGCCAGGGCCAGGCTGATCGGGAAGATCGTGCGGTGGCCGTGGATCACGTCGTAGGCGAAGAACATCGGGATCTTCAAGCGGCTGCGCATGGCCGCGTCCTGCATGGGGCGGTTTTCCGGGCGGGTGATGGAGTTGAACGTGCCGCCGATGCGGCCGGCGGCGATTTCCTTGCGGATCATCTCGCGGGGCATTTCGGGGCCGATGCTGATCAGGCGCAACTGGCCGATCTTTTCATCCAGGGTCATCTGCTTGAGCAGGTCGCTGACGAAGGCGTCCTTGTCTTTAAGCGCAGCAGGCTTTGTTTCTGCCCACACGGGGTAACTGGCCAGAGTGGCAACAAGGCCGAGCAAACACAGCTTTTTCATGAATATCCTTTTTCGGCTCACTGCACAGCATCAAGGGAACGCTGTCGGCCAAAATGTGGGGAGCGTCTATTGTTGTTCGGGTGTTGTTCAGATAAATGCAGCACACTCTGAACTCTTTTTCGCGCTGGGCATCTTTGTAGCTGATTGGCTCAATGCATTCCAGTGGTGGCGGATTATGCCCCAAGCGCGCGGTGTATAGGGTTAGTCGTAACATTCCATCAAGATTGGGCAGGAGAAACACCATGCAAGCAGCACAAGGTTACCGCTGGGGCTTGAAAACCGCGGTTTTGCTATTGATCGGCACGGTGCTGAGCGGTTGCGGCATCAACAACATTCCGACCCTGGACGAGCAGGCCAAGGCCGCCTGGGGCCAGGTGCAGAACCAGTACCAACGCCGCGCCGACCTGATCCCCAACCTGGTGGAAGTGGTCAAGGGTTACGCTGCCCATGAACAGGACACCCTCACCGCCGTGATCGAAGCGCGGGCCAAGGCCACCTCGATCCAGGTGGATGCCAGCACCCTCGACAATCCGGAAAAACTCAAGCAGTTCCAGCAAGCCCAGGATGGTTTGAGCGGTGCCCTCAGCCGCTTGATGGTGGTGTCCGAACGCTATCCGGACCTCAAGGCCAACCAGAACTTCCTCGCCCTGCAATCGCAACTTGAAGGCACGGAAAACCGTATCGCCGTGGCCCGTCGCGATTTCATCCAGGCAGTGCAGGCCTACAACACCGAGATCCGCACCTTCCCCGGCCGCCTGTGGCACAGCGTGATGTACAGCGACTTGCCGATCCGCCAGACGTTTGAGGCCACCAGTGCCGATGCCGATAAAGCGCCGCAAGTGAAGTTCAAATAAGACTTTCCTGAGGTGTCGATGCGTTTATTACGGATAGGTTTGGCGCTGTGGTTGCTGGCCTGCGTGGGCGTGGCCCAGGCGGCGCTGAGCTTCCCGGCGCTGACCGGGCGGGTGGTGGACAGCGCCCAGATGATCGACCCGGCAACGCGCGAGCAGATCACCCAGCAGTTGCAGGCGCTGGAGCAGGCCCGTGGCGACCAGATTGTGGTGGTCACGGTGCCCGACCTGCAGGGCGTGCCCATTGAAGACTTTGGTTACCAATTGGGCCGCCAGTGGGGCATCGGCCAGAAGGGCAAGGACAACGGCGCGCTGTTGATCGTCGCCCGTGACGAGCGCAAATTGCGCATCGAAGTGGGCTATGGCCTGGAAGGTGTGCTCACCGATGCGCAATCCTGGGTGATCATCAACCAGGTAATAGCGCCAAAGTTCAAGGCCGGCAATTTCAGCCAGGGCATCAGTGATGGTGTGGCGGCGATGATTCAAGTGGTGGGCGGCGAGCCGTTGGCCGTGCCGGCGCATGTGGCGGACGCCAACTTCGCCAAGGATAATCCCGGGCTTTCCATCGGCCTGTTTATCCTGTTTATCGGTGTGCTGTGGTTGTGCAATCGCCTGGGGCTGCCGGTAGGCGCGATCTTGCTGGCGATCCTCAGCAGCAGTGGACGCGGCGGCGGCGGTTTTGGCGGCGGCGGGGCCTCTGGCGGTTGGTAATCACAATAACGAGAAAAGAGCATCTACAACCATGGCACTACTGAGTGAACACGAACAACGCCAGGTCGCCGAGGCGATTGCCCGCGTGGAGCAGCAGACCGACGCCGAACTGGTGACGGTACTGGCCGCCCGCGCGGATGATTACGCCTACATCCCACTGCTGTGGGCCAGCCTGATCGCGTTGGTGGTGCCCGGTGTGGTGCATTACTTGTCGGGCTACCTGACCATGTACACCTTGCTGTTGGCGCAGTGGGCGACCTTCATTGTGTTGTGCCTGGTGTTTCGCTTGCCCAAGGTCACTACCCGTTTGATCCCCCGGTCCGTCCGCCATTGGCGCGCGTCGAACCTGGCGCGTCGGCAGTTTCTGGAGCAGAACCTGCACCACACGCTGGGCAGCACCGGCGTGCTGATTTTTGTCTGCGAGGCCGAGCGGTATGTGGAAATCCTGGTGGATGACGGCATTTCCAAACGCCTGGATGACAGCAGCTGGGATGTGATCGTCAAGCGGTTCACCCAGCAGGTGAAACAGGGCCAGACCCTGGCCGGGTTTATTGCCTGCATCGAAGCCTGTGGCGAGTTGCTCAAGGTGCATGTGCCGGTGACGCAGACGCGTAATGAGCTGCCGAACCGACTGGTCGTACTCGAATAGCCCAGTCAACACTGAGCAAAAAATGTGGGAGGGGCAAGCCCCCTCCCACATTTGGATCTACAGTGGCCTGGCGAATTGACCATTGGTCAAATAACTCCGTGCCCCGGCGGGCTATCCCCCCTAAAATGTCCGGCATTCACTGCCCGAGGCGTTTTTGTTCATGTCTGTCACCGCTCAACCCGATCATCACGCCCAGTTCATCGAACTGCTGAGCGCAAGCCTCGCGCAGGAAGCGTTTATCAAGCTGGTGCTGGCCAAGTACGTCGGTGAAGAAGCCGAGCTGCAACGGCTGATCATCAAGCCGGTGACGGTCAAGGAGCAGGCCTGCCTGTCCTTCGTCTACCGCTACAAGACCCGCGACATCACCAAGAACCTGCCCGTGGCCGACGGCGTAGCGGCGATTGCCGCGCTGCTGCCGGCGTCGTTCAAGAACGCGCACCTGCTGTCGCTGACCGACGAAGCCCAGCTGGAATACAGCAAGAAGAACAAAAGTTCGCTGTTCAAAAGCAAGCCGCAGCAATTGCGTGAAGCGCCGACTGCCGAGCATAACCGTGAGAAAAATCGCTTCCTCGACCTGAGCCGGCCGTTCCTCGCCGACCTGGGCGTGACTGACGCCAGGCAGGCGCTGATCCCGTCGATGTCACGCAAGTGGAAGCAGATCAACAAGTTCATCGAAGTCTTCAGCCATGCGCTGACCTCCTCACCGTTGAAACTGGACCAGCCGGTGCGCGTCGCCGACTTCGGCTCGGGCAAGGGCTACCTCACGTTTGCCATCCACGACTACCTGCGCAACACCCTCAAGGCCGAGGGCGAAGTGACCGGCGTGGAACTGCGCGAAGACATGGTGACCCTGTGCAACAGCGCCGCCGCCCGCCTGGAGCACCCGGGGCTGGTGTTCAAGTGCGGGGACGTGCGCAGTGTGGCGCCCAGCGATCTGGACGTGATGATCGCCCTGCATGCCTGCGACATTGCCACCGATTACGCGATCCACACCGGTATCCGTTCCGGCGCGTCGATCATCATGTGCTCGCCGTGCTGTCATAAACAGATTCGCCTGCAGATCCAGAGCCCGGCGCTGCTCAAGCCGATGCTGCAATACGGCCTGCACCTGGGCCAGCAGGCGGAGATGGTCACCGACAGCCTGCGCGCGCTGTACCTCGAAGCCTGCGGCTACGAGACCAAGGTGTTCGAGTTCATCTCGTTGGACCACACCAACAAGAACAAGATGATCCTTGCGGTCAAGCGTGCCGAGCCGGTGGACAATGCGCAGTTGCTGGAGAAGATCCAGGCGTTGAAGGCGTTCTACCAGATCACCGATCACTGCCTGGAAACGCTGTTGCGTGCGGATGGTTACTTAAGCTGAACACGGTTCCAATGTGGGAGGGGGCTTGCCCCCTCCCACATTTAGACCACACTAGCCTTTGGCGTCGGCGCAGGTTGCACGGAGGTCTTGCGCCCCAGCATCACCGTCACAATCACCCCACAGGCAAACAGCCACGTAATCGGTTCGATATGTTCCCCAAAGAACAATGCCGAAAACGCGATGGTGAAGAATATCTGCAACAGCTGAATCTGGCTGACCCGTGCAATGCCGCCCATGGCCAACCCGGCGTACCAGGCGAAGAACCCCAGGAACTGCGAGAACAGCGACACATACCCAAACGCCCACCAGGTGCGCATGGATATTGCCCCTTGATGCTGCGCCGCCAGGTACCACACCGGGCCGATCAGCACTGGCGTGGACAGCACCAGCGCCCAGCAGATCACTTGCCAGCCGCCCATTTCCTTGGCCAGTCGGCCGCCTTCGGCATACCCCAGGCCGCCCAGGGCGATTGCCCCGAACATCAGCAAATCCCCGGCTTGAATACTGCCGGCGCCGGTGATCAACGCGTAACCCAACACCAATGCACTGCCCAGCGCCGCGCAGGCCCAGAAGGCTTTGGACGGTCGCTCATGGGACAGCCACGCCGCATACAGCGCCACGCACAGCGGCTGCAGGCCGTTAACCAGTGCACCATGGGACGCCGGCAAGGTTTGCATGGCCCAGGCCGACAGCACCGGGAAGCCCAGAATCACGCCGGCAATCACCAGGCACAAGCCGCGTATCTGGCGCCAGGTCGGCCAGCGCTCGCGGCGCCACAGCAACAGTGCTGCCGCCGGGACTGCCGCAAACAAGGCGCGGCCCAGGCCGTTGAGCAACGGGTGGATCTCCTGCACCACGATGCGGGTGAAGGGCAGGGTCAGGCTGAAGATAATGACGCCCAGCAGGCCGAGGGCCATGCCGGTGTTTTCGCGCGAGCTCATGGGAGGGATCCGACATCCAGAGGGCTTCAAGGGAAGCCCATCTAGCCACAACCCCCGTCGAATGCGGGCCTACAGCTGGGTGCGGATTTATCCGTACAGTTTTTCAGAAGAACCGCGTGACGCTGAATTTGGCATTGCGCCCTTCGCTGTAGGCGCGGTCGCCGCTGAGTGCAGGACGGTAGTTGTTGTTGAGCAGGTTATCGACGGTGAAGTTGAACTCGGTGCCCTTGAGGCCGACTTGCTGCGGCTTCCAGTTGGCGAACAGGCCCATGCTGCCGTAGGACGTGTTCTCGTACTGGTCGTAGAAGCTGTCGCCTACCGTGCTGTTCAGGCTGCGGGAGTATTTATCGCTGGGCAGGCGGTCGGTCTTGCGTACGAACTGCGCCGTCCAGCCGAATTGGGCGTTCCAGGCCGGGATTTTGTTGCCCATCATCAACACCCATTTGGCCGGCGGAATATCCCGTGCCCACACGTGGATGTCGGTGGCCCACGGGTTGGTGTAGGGGTTGTCGCGTTTACCGCTTGCGTAGGAGTAGCTCACCGAGCCGAACACGTAGGTCGAGTCGTAGTAGGCTTCAAGCTCAAAGCCCTTGATGGTCATGCCGCCGACGTTGCGGTAGTTGGTCTTGGCGGCCATGTCGGCGCTGGTGCAGACCGTGTCGATGCTGCCCACTGCGGTGTTCTGCCGCTCACAGCCGAGGCCAGTGGCTTTGAAAATCTCGTCTTCGATACGATTGTGGAATAGGGTCGTACGCAGTTGCAGGTTGTCGCCATGGCCGATGAGGTTGGAGAAGTTGGTGATGTTGCCGGCGGTGATGGCGGTGATGCGCTCTGGGTCGAGGTTGAGGCTGGTAGAGGTGCGACTGCCGACGCCCTGGACTTCGTACTGCTCGTCGATTACCGGTGCGCGCCAGGTCTTGTTCCAGCTGGCGAACATCGCCACATCGGGGGTGACGTTCCAGTAGGCTGCCAGGCGTGGCGACCAACCGGTGTAGGTGCGGTCGCTGTAATCATGGCCAAAGCTTGGGTCCGGGTTGCTGTAGTAGGGTGCATCGTTGGCTTCTCCCCGGTTGCGCACGTGGTCATAGCGCAGGGACGGCGTGATGGTGACGTCGCCGATGGTCACGGCATCCTGTAGGTAGAACGCATTGGAGTCGACTTTGCCATGGGGCATGAAGTAGGGCTGGAAGTGCCCGTAGTTGTATTTGGCGGTGTTGTAGGTGGCGCCGGGCATCCAGCTTTCGGTTTCGCGCTTGTGTTTGCGAATTTGTACGCCGGTGGTCACGGCGTGTTCCAGTGGGCCGGTGTTGAACAGGCTGATGTTGCGCAGTTCAAGAATCTTGTCGCCGTAGGCGGTGTCCATCTTGCGCCCACCCGTGGCCAGCGAGAACGATGCGTCGGCGTTGCGCTCATCGGTCTGGTCGGTATGGGACACCGAATAGCTGAGCTTCATGTCCACCAGCGGGTTGTCCAGTGGCTGGTATTCGTATTTGCCCGAATAGGTCGTGTCAATGGTCTCGCGGTTGGCCAGGAAACGCTTCAACGCCCCTTCATAGCCATAGCGGTCGATGGCCGATTGCAGTGGCGGAGTGGGGTAGCTCTTGGCGGAGAACGGGGTCCAGCGTTGGCTGTTGGAGCGCGAGTAGGACAAGCCTGCACTGTGTTCGTCCGTGAAGTGAGCGTTGAGCTTGAACAGCTTGCCGTCCACATTCTGTGCGCTGTTGGGCAAGCGCTTGGGGTTGATCGGGTACTCATTGCGCGGATCGGGCGGGGTGCCGGCCAGCTTCATGTCGCCGCCATCGCGCTGGGTCAGGTAGGCGAGAGCATCGAAGCGGCCATCGTCGGTGCGGCCATACACGGCCGAGCTGTAGACCTGCTCATGGTCGTTGCTGGCGTAGCCATACTTGAGCATCGCCCCGGCGTTGCGTCCTTCTTCCAGCATATCCGGGGCGTCTTTGGTCTCCATGATGACCGAGCCGCCGAAGCCGCCGTTGCCGGTGAAGGGCGAGTAGGGGCCTTTTTCCACTTCGACGCTCTTGATCAGTTCGGGCTCGATAAATACGGTGCCTTGCTGGTAGCGCTCAAAGCCACTTTTGGTGGCGCCATCCACCGACATCGGCACGTCTTCGGCCTCGCCCATCCCGCGAATGTTGATGGTCTGGCCACCCGGCTTGGGCGAACCGCCCATGAAAACACCCGGCAAGTTCTGTAGCAGCGTGGGGATGTTATTCGGCTGATAGCGGTCGATATCGGCCTGGCTCATGGTAGAGCGACCGACCGTGCTGGAATCGACCTGATTGCCGGTGCCGATCACGCTCAAGGCATCCAGCTGGATCGCACCACTGTTGGTGGTCTTGGCCTCTTCGGGCCTTACCACGTAAGTGCTGCCAACTTTGATCAGGCTGAACTGGCTGTTTTTCAGCAGGCTGCGAATCGCCACTTCCGGGGTGAACTCGCCATTGAGTGCCGGCGCCTGCACGTTCTTGAGCAACTCTTCATCGAACAGCAGCTGGATTTTCGCCTGTTGCGCCACCTGGCTCAGGGACGTGGCCAGCGATTGGGCGGGCAGTTGCAGCTTGATCGACTCGGCTTGGGCCGTGAGGCTGAACGCCATGCAGGCGGCGATAATGGTCGGTCGAAGCAACAGGTGCGAAGCGTGGCAAGGCGCGCGAAACATGAAATCCCCCGGTGTGGCCAAGTGGCCAAAAAGGCGTGCGTATCAAACGCAGACCGGAGGAAGACGGTGCAGGCAAAAAAATCCACACCTGCGAATGAAAAATATTCTCAAGTGCGGTTTTTCGGGGGCTATTTGCTCGGTTCGATGCGCACGATGCCATCGGCCGAGGCCACGGTTTTCACCGGCAGCAGGGCGGGCAAGGCGTTGAGCAGGGCGTCGGGGTCATTTACATCCAGATTGCCCGAGACCTTCAGGTGCGCCACGCTGTTATTCACCTGCAACGGTGCCTGCGGCCGGTACAGGCTCAGTTCGTCGATCAGGCTGGCCAGCTCGCGGTTGCGAAACGACAAGTGCCCGCTGCGCCAGTCGGCCACTTCTTCGGCGCTGAGGGTTTGCTGCTGCAATGTGCCCTTGGCGTAGTTGTAGCTGGCGCGTTGCCGGGCGCCGAGCAAGCTGACGGTGCTTTTTGCATCCGGCTCGAAAGCCACTTGGCCATGGGCAACGCTGACCACCAGTTGCTGCTGGCTGCGGCGCACGTCGAAGCCGGTGCCGACTACCCGCACATTGGCTTCTCCGGCCTGCACGAACAGTGGGCGTTCCTTGTCGGCGGCGACCTCGATATACACCTGGCCCTTGTCCAGATGCACGATGCGCTGGTGGGCGGTGAAGTCCACGCGCACGCGGGTGTTGGCATTTACAAACAGGGTGCTGCCATCGGGCAGGTCGAGGGTGCGCATGCCCTTGGCGTGGGCCGCCACCTGGGTGTGAAACAACTCGCGGGGCGCACCAATCTGTGTGGTCAGCACGGCACACAGCACGGCAGCGGCCACGGCCAGGGCAGGGCGCCACACCGACGGTTTGCGCGTGGGCAGCGCCACGGGTTTGTTCAGTTGCTGCAACTGGGCGAGGTCAGCCCACAGCTGTTCGAATTCGGCATAGGCGCGGGCATGCGCCGGCGTTGCCTGCCAGGCGGCAAAGGCTTTGCGGTCGGCACGCCCCGCGTCGTTACGGTTACGTGCAAACCAGCTGGCGGCCTGGGCATCGATGGAGTCGCTCTCCTCGATATCCAGGACGTCGATGTCGCTCAGGCGGTTCATTCTGGCTGCTCCGTGCCGGGGTCGTTTTGAAGGCGTCGCTTGCAATGCAGCAGGGCCAAGGCGATGTGCTTTTCCACCATGCTGGTCGAAATGCCCATGCGCTCGGCGATCTGCGCCTGGCTCAGGCCTTCGAAGCGGTGCAGCATAAGGGCTTCTCGTCGGCGCGGCGAGAGTTCGGCGAGGACTTCTTTCAACTGTTCCAGGCGTTGCAAACGCTGCGCGGCGGCCATGGGTTCGTTTTGCTCGTCGGTGACCGCTTCGGCGTCCCTGTCGGCCTGATCGGAGTGGACGGTGTGCCGCACCTTCTGTTTACGCCAGTGATCGCGCAACAAGTTGCGCGCCATCTGAAACAGAAACGCCCGTGGCTGCTCGACCTTGGCGCGGTCGCGGTAGTCCAGCCATTGGGTAAAGACATCCTGGGTCATGTCCGCCGCGTCGCTGGCGTTGTCCGTGCGTTTGCGCAGGAAATACAGAATATCTGCATAAAACCCGCGAAAGGCATCGGCCGACAACGGGTCGGGCTTGGGACGAGACATGGATATCCTTCTTGACGAAGCACGGCTTGGAAAAGTCGCGAATGATATCGAGAATTATTGCTATTTGTCTCTATTTAAGCGTCAACACATTACAAATGTGGGAGGGGGCTTGCTCCCGATGGCAGTGGGTCAGTCAATAAAGTTGTGACTGACATACCGCTATCGGGGGCAAGCCCCCTCCCACAGTTGATCTCCATTGTTCAGGCGATCAGCGTTCGACCGGCACCGACAGCGCAGCATTGCCCAACGGATGTGTACGCGCCGCGAAGAACTTGAGTTCTACACCAGCGCCATCAAACAACTCCGAATACCGGCGCTTCTGCTGGCGGATAAACCCATCGCTGCGCCCCGACACCGAAATCGCCAGCGTGGTCAGCCTGGCCTGGCGCAGCGCGTCGACCAGGTGTTTATCCTGCGGCCCCAGGTCGTGACCAAACAGGCACAGCGCGCCTTCGTGCGTCAGCAACTGCTCGTAGCAAAACGACAGGTAATCCGAGCTGCGGATGGTCTTGAGCTTCTCTTCCACCTTGCCTTCGCTGACAAACAGCGGCACATCGTCCAGGGTCTTGATCGTGTTGTTGATCGCAAAGCTGCTGAGCAAGGTGCTCTCGGTGGTCGGCAGTTTGCGCGCGGTGCCGTCGAGGTTACGCACCAGGTGCAGGCCGCCGTGCAGGTAGAGGATGCGCGTGGCGTCGGTGCGTGTGTGGCGCAGGTCGAAGCTTGAGTCGGCGCTGTTGAACAGGTCGTCGATGCCCGGCGCGTGCAGGATCGCCCAGTAGTTGAGCAGGTCGTAGTTGCTGGTGAACACCGTCGCGTAGTGTTTCAGCTCGGTGTTGATCGTCGCCAGCGTCGACGGCTGCACCAGGCGCCACGGAATGTGCACGGCGTGGATGGTGTTGATCAGCGCTTCCTTGATCGCGTAGTAGCGGTTACGCGGCGCGGCTGAGCTGACGGCCAGGGCCTTGTTGACCCGGCTGGTGGTTTTCAACGCGCCCAGGGCCTGCTCGAAACTGCGGGTTTGCAGGGCATCGAACACGCTGAGTTCGGATGGGCTGAGGGGCTTTTCTTCGACGGTGCGTGCGTTTTCGAACAGAGAGTCGTAGGCAAAGTCTTCCCAAATCGTACGGCTTGCGCCATTGCCGATCAGAATCCCACTGAAGGCCGTGCTGCTGCGCAGGGCGCTCCAGTCTTCAAGGTGGGCGTCAATATCGTGGAAATCCTTCATTGCGGCGAGCTACTCGAAATCGGCTGGACGGTGACTTTATCACGAGCCGGCGTTGATCCTGGTCAAGATGCCGCAGGCAGGTGAGGTCGATGCTGTAGGCATACACGTCATCCGAGGATTCGCCATGAGCAGCACCTTCTTCATTCCCGCCGTCAACATCATGGGCACCGACTGCCTCGACGAAGCCATGATTGCCATCCGCAACTACGGCTTTCGCAAGGCGCTGATCGTCACCGACGCCGGCCTGGCCAAGGCGGGCGTGGCCAGCATGATCGCCGAGAAGCTGGCGATGCAGGACATCGACTCGGTGATCTACGACGGCGCCAAGCCGAACCCGAATGTGGACAACGTCGAGAAAGGCCTGGCGCTGCTGCAAGCGAGCGCCTGCGATTTTGTCGTGTCCCTGGGCGGCGGCTCGCCCCATGACTGCGCCAAGGGCATCGCCCTGTGCGCCACCAACGGCGGGCATATCGGCGATTACGAAGGCGTCGACCAATCGGCCAAGCCGCAACTGCCGTTGGTGGCGATCAACACCACCGCCGGCACCGCCAGCGAGATGACGCGCTTTTGCATCATCACCGACGAAACCCGCCACGTGAAAATGGCCATCGTCGACCGCAACGTCACGCCGTTGCTGTCGGTCAACGACCCGGCGCTGATGGTCGGCATGCCCAAGGGCCTCACCGCCGCCACCGGTATGGACGCGCTGACCCACGCCATCGAAGCCTACGTGTCCACCGCCGCCACGCCGATCACCGACGCTTGTGCGATCAAGGCCATCGAGCTTATCAGCGCCAACCTGCGCCTGGCCGTGCGCGACGGCAGCGACAAGGCCGCACGGGAAAACATGGCGTATGCACAATTCCTCGCCGGCATGGCCTTCAACAACGCGTCCCTGGGTTTCGTGCACGCCATGGCCCACCAGTTGGGCGGCCTGTATGACCTGCCCCACGGCGTGTGCAACGCCGTATTGCTGCCCCACGTGCAAAGCTTCAACGCCAGCGTAAGCGCCAAGCGCCTGACCGACGTGGGCCGCGCAATGGGCGCCGACATCAAGGGCATCACCGAAGAAGAGGGCGCCCAGGCCGCCATTGCTGCGATCCGTACCCTGGCCCACGACGTGGAAATCCCCGCCGGCCTGCGCGAGTTGGGCGCCAAATTGCAGGATATTCCGCTGCTGGCGACCAACGCGCTGAAGGACGCGTGTGGGCTGACCAATCCACGGCGCGCGGATCAGCGTCAGATTGAGGAGATTTTTCGCAGCGCGTTTTGATTCGTCCTGCACAGGGCGACGCACACGAACGCGCCGCCTGCCAATGCCACACACAACAGCGCCAATGGCCAGGCCTGCTGGCTTACCAGCAGGCTTGCCACACCGCCAATGACGGCCGCCATCAGTTGATGCATAAACCCGCTCAAAGCCATGGCGTAGGAACCGCTGACCGGTGACTCATCATTGGCCAGGGACAAACTGATCGGGTAACTCATCGACTGCCCCAACACTGCCAGGCAATACGGCAGCCACAGCAGCACCGCGAGCCCACTGGCAAGCACACTGCCCAGCAGCATCACGGCGCTGCCGAGCAACACCAGGGCCACGCCCCAACTCATCATCGTCAAGCGGCCCATGCGCGCAACGAACCGGTTGACCATCAACGCCCCCGCCATATACGCCGCGCTGATCGGCCACCCCAACCAGCCATACTGCGTCGCACTCCATTCGAAACGCCCCTGCAGTATCAATGGCGCACAGGTGTTAAACGCAATGATCACCCCATAGCCCAACCCGCCGGCCAATGCTGCGTGCAGGAAGGGCGGGTGGCGCAGAATCGTGGCGTAAATGCGCCGGGCCGCAAGCGAAGAATCGCTCTTCACCAAGGCAGGAAACGTCACCCGTTGCAATACCAGCATCAACGCGACTGCGCCGATGGCAAGCGTATAGAAGATCGCCTCCCAGCCAAACGCCAGTTGCACCATCGAACCGGCAAACTGGCCGATACCCAGGGCGATCACAAAGGTCATGCCCAACCACGACAGGCCCTTGGCCAACAACGCGCCACTGAAACTATCGCGCACCAATACTCGCGCCATCACCGAAACGCCACCCGCGCCCAGGCCCTGGGTCAGCCGCAACGCGAGAAACGATTCCACATTGAACGCCGACGGAATCGCTGCACTCGCCAACGCATAAAGCGCGAGGGCCGCCAGCAACACCGGCTTTCTACCCAGCCGTTCGCCGAGGCTGCCCCACAGCAACATCGGCAGCGCCATGCCCACCAGATAAACCGCCAGCGCCAGCGCGACGTGATCTTCAGCGGCGGGCAATGCCTGGGCGATAGCCGGGACGGCCGGCAAGTAGCTGCTGATACCGACCTGGGCGAGGAAGGCTGCGCAACAGGCGAGGGTGAGGGTGAGGGTGGTGGTATTTTTCAAGGGCGGGCTTATCCTTTTTCAGCGGTAAGCTACAAGCTGATAATGTGTTTGTCTCTAACCTGCCGCTTATCGTTTGTAACCAAGGAACCCACCCCATGAGAGTTCTGTTATTCGGTGCCACCGGCATGGTCGGCCAGGGTGTTCTACGTGAGTGCCTGCTGGCCGCTGACGTGCAGGAAGTGGTCGCCGTCGGCCGCACGCCGTTGACCCAGGAACACG
Organism: Pseudomonas sp. AC463; assembly: GCF_979253585.1. Taxonomy (NCBI): domain Bacteria; kingdom Pseudomonadati; phylum Pseudomonadota; class Gammaproteobacteria; order Pseudomonadales; family Pseudomonadaceae; genus Pseudomonas; species Pseudomonas sp. AC463. Next base: position 46,725 of record NZ_CEEDDZ010000017.1, read on the forward strand.
GCAAGCTGCACCAGGTGTTGCACGGCGACATGCTGGATTTCCAGCCGTTGGAAAACCTGCTGCAAGGCTTTGATGCGTGTTTCTTCTGCCTTGGCGTTTCGTCGGCGGGTATGAATGAGACCAAGTACACCCACCTCACTTATGACCTCACCCTTGTGGCCGCCAGCACCTTGGCGCGGCTCAATCCGCAGATGACGTTTATCTATGTGTCCGGTGCTGGCACCGACAGCTCCGAGGCGGGCAAGTCGATGTGGGCGCGGGTCAAGGGCAAGACCGAGAATGCCTTGCTGCGCCTGCCGTTCAAGGCGGTGTATCTGTTTCGGCCGGGGGTGATCCAGCCGTTGCACGGGGTGCGTTCGAAGACGCCGTTGTACCAGGCCTTCTATTCCGTGCTGGGGCCATTGCTGTCGTTTTTGCGGCGGGTAAAACCGAGCTGGGTGGTGAGCACCGAAACCGTCGGCCGGGCGATGTTGCAGGCGGTGAGCCACGGCGCGCCGCAGCCGGTGGTGGAGCAGGCCGAAATCAATCGCCTGGCCAGCGAGCGCCGCTGATGTTGCACAAGAGTCTGGTGCGGCGCCTGGATCTGATCACCTTGCAATTGTTCGTGGCGGTGTTTGAGGAAGGCACCCTGACCCGCGCCGCCGCCCGCGAAGCCATCGCCGTGTCGGCGGCCAGCAAGCGTTTGATGGAGTTGGAGCAGGTGCTGGGCGTGAGCCTGTTCGTGCGCCGAGCCAAGGGCATGCAGCTGACGGCGGCCGGTGAAACCCTGCTGCACCATGCGCGGCAGATGCTGTTCAACGTCGAGAAAATGGGCCTGGAGCTGGGCGAACACAGCCACGGCGTGCGCGGTTATGTGCGGATGCTGGCCAACCTCTCGGCGATCATTCAGTTTCTTCCGGAAGACCTGCGGGATTTTTCCGAGCTCCATCCGCAAGTGAAAACCGACCTGGAGGAACGCCCCAGCTTTGGCGTGGTGCAAGGCGTATTGGACGGGGTGGCCGACCTGGGCATCTGCTCCAGCGACACCGACACCAAAGGCCTGCCCAGCGTGACCTATCGCCATGACAAGCTGGTGGTGCTGATGCCGGCGGATCACCCGTTGGCGACGCGTGAATCCCTGGCCTTCAGCGAAACCCTGGACAGCGATTACGTCGGCCTGCACGCCGCCAGCTCGATCAATATGCGCACCCACGCCGCCGCGCGTGAGGCCGGCAAGATGCTGCGCCTGCGCATCCATGTGCCGGGCTTTGATGCGATGTGCCGCATGGTCCAGGCCAATATGGGCATCGGCATCCTGCCGCATAAGGCTTATGAACTGTTTGGCCGTGCCTTGGGCTTGCACGCCGTGCCGTTGACGGATGCGTGGTCGGACCGCAGCCTGATCCTGGTGGTACGCGATGAGGCGCAGCTGTCGCCGGTGAGCCGGTTATTGTTTGATTATCTGAGCGTTCGCGTATCGCGAACGCGCCTTGCCAACTGACGGTTGGATTTCTCCTGCCGCTGTCCTCTAGCCTTGGTCCACATTCCAAGAATAAGAGGTACACCCCATGACGGCTCCCCTGAGCGGTATCAAGGTGATCGAGATCGGCACGCTGATCGCCGCGCCGTTTGCCGCGCGGCTGATGGGCGAGTTCGGCGCCGAGGTGATCAAGATCGAGGCCATGGGGCAGGGCGATCCACTTCGCAAATGGCGAAAGCTGCACGAAGGCACGTCGTTGTGGTGGTACCTGCAATCGCGTAACAAGAAATCCCTGGCCCTGGACCTCAAGTCCGCCGAGGGCCTGAGCCTGATCAAACAGCTGCTCGGCGACGCCGACGTTTTGATCGAAAACCTGCGCCCCGGCGGCCTGGAAAAACTCGGCCTGGGCTGGGACGTGCTGCACGCCCTCAACCCCAAGCTGACCCTGGTGCGTATTTCCGGCTACGGCCAGACCGGCCCCTACCGCGACCGCCCAGGCTTCGGTGCCATCGGCGAGGCCATGGGCGGCATCCGCTACACCACCGGCAACCCGGACTCGCCGCCGGCGCGGGTCGGTGTGAGTCTCGGTGATTCCCTGGCGTCGTTGCACGGCGTGATCGGCGCGCTGATGTCATTGCTGCGGGTCAAGACCGGGCAGGGCGACGGGCAGATTGTCGACGTGTCCCTGGCCGAAAGCGTGTTCAACCTGATGGAAAGCCTGGTGCCCGAATACGACATGCTCGGCCATGTGCGTGAACGCAGCGGCGGCGCCTTGCCGGGTATCGCACCGTCCAATACCTACCTGACCGCCGATGGCGCCTATGTGGTGATTGCCGGCAACAGCGACCCGATCTACAAGCGCCTGATGACCACCATCGGCCGCGGCGACCTGGCCGAAGCGCCCGAGTTTGCCCACAACGATGGCCGCGCGGCGAAGAGTGGTCTGCTGGATGCGGCGATCACCCACTGGACCAGCAGCCTGCCCATCGACCAGGTACTCAGCGCTCTCGAAGCCGCCGAAGTGCCGGCCGGGCGCATCTACTCGGTGGCCGATATCGTCAGCGACCCGCATTACCAAGCGCGCGAGATGTTGCTCAACGCCGAGCTGCCGGGCGGTGTGTCGGTGAAGATGCCTGGCATCGTGCCCAAGCTGTCGGAAACCCCCGGCGCTGTGAACTGGCAAGGTCCCACACTGGGCCAGCATACGGATGACATCCTTGGCAGCCTGGGCCTGACGGTTGCCGATATCCAACGCCTGAAAACCTCGGGAGTGGTGCAATGATTACTGACTATTCAGACCCGCTGATCGTGCAGGAAGTGTCCCCGCGCGATGGCCTGCAAATCGAACCGACCTGGGTCGAGACCGCCGACAAGATCGCGCTGATTAACCAGCTGTCCCTGGCGGGTTTTTCGCGCATCGAAGCTGGTTCATTCGTGTCGCCCAAAGCCATCCCCGCGTTGCGTGATGGCGAGCAGGTGTTCCAGGGCATCCAGCGCAAACCCGGGGTGATCTATGTGGCGCTGATCCCCAACCTCAGGGGCGCCCAGCGCGCCATCGAGTCTGGAGCGGATGAACTGAACCTGGTGATGTCGGCCAGCCAGACCCACAACCTGGCGAATATGCGCATGCGCTGCGAGGCATCGCTGGCGGCATTCGGCGACATCGTGAGCTATGCCAGCGAGCACCCGGTGCGCCTCAATGCGAGCATCGCCACCACCTTTGGTTGCCCGTTCGAAGGCAAGATCGATGAAGACCGCGTGCTGCAAATTGTCGACGCTTATCTGGAGTTGGGCATCCCGGGCATCAGCCTGGCCGACACCACCGGCATGGCCAACCCGCGCCAGGTGGAACGCCTGGTCAAGCGTGTGTTGCAGCGTGTGCCTGCGAGCGACCTGACCCTGCATTTTCACAACACCCGCGGCCTGGGGTTGTGCAATGTGCTGGCCGCCTATGAAGCCGGTGCCCGTCGCTTTGATGCGGCGCTCGGTGGCCTCGGCGGTTGCCCGTTTGCGCCGGGGGCGTCGGGCAATATCTGCACCGAAGATCTGGTCAACCTGTGTGAAGAGGTCGGGATTCCCACCGGGATCGACCTGCCGCACCTGCTGAAAATGTCCCGTCGCTTGCCCGACCTGCTCGGGCACGAACTGCCCGGCCAGGTGGCCAAGGCCGGGCGCAACTGCGATCTGCATCCGCCACCGGCGTACATCGCCACGCTGTAACGCCGCACCAGACAACAAAAACAATCGGGCGCCTGTGAGCAGCCCGCTGGAGAGAAACCCATGAGCACTAATACGTTAGAGGCCGGCGCGCGCCCGGCCGCTGAAATCGATGCCGAAAAAGCCCTGGTCAGCAAGGTCGCCTGGCGCCTGATGCCGCTGATCATGGTGTGCTACCTGTTCGCGTTTTTTGACCGCATCAACATCAGCTTTGCCAAGTTTCAGCTGCAAGCCGACCTGAGCCTGAGCGATACCGCCTACGGCCTGGGCGCCGGCTTGTTTGTGGTGGGCTATGTGATTTTCGAAGTGCCAAGCAACATGATGCTCTACAAGGTCGGCGCGCGGCGCTGGATCGCGCGGATCATGATGTCGTGGGGCCTGGCCACGGCGGCCATGGTGTTTGTCACCGCCGAATGGCAGTTCTATGGCCTGCGCTTCATCATCGGCGCGATGGAGGCGGGTTTCGCGCCGGGCGTGCTGTATTACCTGACGCTGTGGTTCCCGCAGCACTTCCGTGGGCGCATCACCTCGATGCTGTTTTTGGCGTCGGCCTTCGCCGGTCTGGTTGGCGCACCGTTCTCCGGCCTGGTGTTGGAGCATCTAGACGGCGTGCTGCAGATGCGCGGCTGGCACTGGCTGTTTCTGCTCGGCGGCTTGCCGTGCATCGGCCTGGGTTTCCTGGTGCTGACCTTGCTCAAGGACCGCATTGAAGACGCCCATTGGCTGACGGCGGCGGAAAAGGCCTTGCTGTCCAGCCGTATCGCCAAGCATGAGCCGAACCAGCACGGTGGCTCGCTGCTGTCGGCGATTCGTATTCCTGGCTTTTTGATGCTCGGGTTTATCTATTTCCTGATCCAGGTGGCGTCCTACGGCCTCAACTTCTGGGCGCCGCAACTGATCCGCAGCGCTGGCACCCAAAGCCCGGTGATGATTGGTTTGCTCACGGCAATTCCTTATGTGTGCGGCGCGATCAGCATGGTCGTGATCGGGCGTCTGTCGGATGCCACCGGCGAGCGTCGCAAGTTTGTCTGCGGCCTGGTGGTGCTGGGTGCGGTGGGCTTCTTCAGCGCCGGGATTTTTGCCGACCACACCACTTTCCTGATTATCGCGCTGGGCATGTTGGGCGCGGGCATCATCGCCTCGATCCCGACCTTCTGGACCTTGCCACCCAAGCTATTGGCCGGCGCCGGTGCTGGCGCGGCAGGCGGGATTGCAGTGATCAATACCCTCGGCCAGTTTGGCGGCATTGTCAGCCCGGTGATGGTGGGGCGGATCAAGGACCTGACCGGCAGCACCACCCCGGCGCTGTATGTGATTGGCGTGTGCGCGCTATTGGCTGCCGCGCTGCTGCTGTGGGGCCTTCCGCAAAAGTTACGCACGCTGGACAAGGGCTGATCAGCCTGCGGTAGCCAGTGCCCGGGTCGGCGTGGCGCTGAACTGAATCAACGCCACGCCGCCGATCAACAACAACGCCCCCAGCACCCGGGGCGTTGTCAGTTGGCGCTGCGCCAGACCGAACAGCCCAAAGTGGTCGAGCAAAAGCGAAGCCAGAATCTGCCCGGCCATGGCCAGGGCAATAAACCCCGACGCGCCCAGCTTGGGCAGCAGCATCAACGCCAGGGAAATAAAACACACACCGAATGCGCCACCGGCCCACATCCACAACGGCGCCTTGCTGATAAAGGCCAGACTCGGCAGCGGCAAACGAAGCGCGATGATCACCGGCAGCAGCACGATGATGCTCACCAGCAGCGACGCCAATGTGGCCCATAACGGGTGGCCGAGCCCGCGCCCGAGGTTGGCATTGATTGCACTTTGAAACGGCACCACCGCGCCAGCGAACACGGCCAACGCCAACAGTCCTGCCCAATGCAACGTCGTCATTTTGAATCTCCCAGAGGTTTTGCTGGACTCTAGGCTATTCGTCGCGCAAATTTAAATTCCAAGTTCTTATGCCGAGCATGCAGCTGATGAATGATCTGCGCCGCATCGACCTCAACCTGCTGGTGATCCTCGACGCTTTGCTCAGCGAGCAACATGTCACCCGCGCGGCCGAGCGTTTGCACCTTAGCCAGCCGGCGGTCAGCCATGCGCTGGCGCGTTTAAGGGATTTGCTGGGTGACCCGCTGCTGGTGCGCCAGGGCGGCTCGCTGGTGCCGACCGCCCGCGCCCTGGAGCTGGCGGCGCCATTGGCTGAGGCGCTGGCCCAGGTGCAGGCGCTGCTGGCGCCGAATCAGTTCGACCCGGCCTCGGCCAAACGCAGGTTTCGCGTGGCGATGTCGGACTACAGCGCGGCAATATTCCTGCCGGATCTGGTGCGCACGTTGCGCCGTGAGGCACCCGGCATCGACCTGCAGATCATCCAGGCCAGCCGCGAAGGCATGGTAGATGGCGTACTTAATGGCGACCTCGACCTGGCGGCCGGAGTCTTCCCTGACATGCCGGCCGAACTGCGGACTACACCATTATTCGAAGAACACTACACCTGCCTGGTGGACCGCAGCAGCCTGCCGGACAGCGGCTTGCTGGACCTGCCCACGTACTTGTCGCGGCCACATGTACTGCTGGAAATGCGCGGCAGCGGAACCCCGGAAATCGAGCGGGCGCTGACCGCGATCCGCGAGCGCAGGCACGTTGCAATCAGCCTGCCGCACTGGGGCGTGGCACCGCAGTTGATCCAGGGCACCGACCTGATTCTGACGGTGTCGTCCCGGGGCCTGTTGGCGATCGACCCTACACATCTGCTGGCTCTGCCGCCGCCTTTCCATATCCCCTCGTTTGCCTTCGAGCTGGCCTGGCATGCGCGGCGGGGTGGGGATTCGGGTTTGCAGTGGTTGATAGGGCAGGTGCAGGGTCTTTTGAAGTAGCTTCGTCGTGGCTTCATCGACGACCGTTCGTCGCACTGGCGAGTTTTTTCTAAACCTTTGCCGCCCATGAAATTCGAATTCAGGGCGGGGTGTAGTCCCCGCATTTATTTTTGTCCTGGAGGAACCCATCATGAGCCGCATGGCTATCCGGTTACGCACCGCCAGTTTCGCGATGCTGCTGGGCCTCGGCGCCAGCAATGCTTTCGCCCAGTCGCCGGCTGAATTCATCGAGCAGGCCTCGGCCAAAGGCATGGCCGATATCGAAACCAGTCGCATGGCCCACGCCAAGACCTCGTCCCAGGAAATCAAGGACTACACCATCGAGGTGATCAACGAGCGCACCCTGGCTAACCAGCACCTGGCAGCCATCGCCAAGAAGCTTGACCTGCCTGTGGCGCCGCGCGAGAAGATCGTCGACAAGGCCGAAACCCTGATGCCCGAACTCAAGGACGGCGACTCGTTCGACGCCGCCTACACCGCGCAGCAGGTCAAGGAAAACGAAGACGCCATCGCCCTGTTCAAACAGGAAGGCGCCGCGTCGGATGTGCCGGAAATAAAAGCGCTGGTGGATGAGACGCTGCCCAAGCTGGAAGAGCGTCTGCAAAAAGCCCGTGCCTTGGCATCGACCTACGGTAAAGGCCATCAAGGCGACGGTTGAGTCCGTTACTTGATCGATAAAACGGCGGTTGGATTATCTCCAACCGCCGTTTTTTTATGCCTGATTCAGGTCCGTCTTGATCTGCGCCGCATCGTCGGCCGCCGCGCCGCAGCTGCTGTTGAGGCTGACGGTGCCGGTTTTACCGATGCTGCGATATTCCTGACGCAGTTTTTCCAGTTCTTTGCGGTCCAGGCCGTCGAGGCTCAACACGGCATTCTGCGCATCCTTGGAGACGCGCAGCAGCTCATCGATCTTGATATGCAGAATGTCGTTGTCGCGGTTTTGCGTGTTCTGGATCAGGAACACCATCAGGAAGGTGATGATGGTGGTCGAAGTGTTGATGATCAGTTGCCAGGTGTCGTTGTAGTGGAAATACGGCCCGCTCAGGCTCCACGCCAGGATCAACGCCACCGCTGCGTAGAAGGTGCGGGGGCTGCCTGCCCAGCGCGACAGGGATTGCGAGATTGCGGAGAATTTCATGACCGTTTTCCTAAATGGGTGGGTGATGAAATGATGGACCGCAGCGGCGTGCTGAAATTTCTTTTTACAATTGGCTCGTTTTCTAAAACCTCAATTCGGCCTGGTCCGGGCCTTCCAGCGCCAGCAAATACTGCTTGGCTGCCAGCCCGCCGGCAAACCCGGTCAGACCGCCCGACGCGCCAATCACGCGATGGCACGGCGCAATGATCGAGATGGGGTTACGCCCGTTCGCCGCGCCCACCGCCCGCACGGCTTTGGGGTTGTCGATCTGGTGGGCGATCTGGCTGTAACTGCGGGTTTCGCCAAAGGGGATGGTGAGGAGTGCCTGCCAGACCCGCTTCTGGAAGTCGGTGCCGGCGAAGTCCAGTTCCAGTTCGAACTGTTTGCGCGTGCCGTCGAAGTACTCGCGCAACTGGCGTTCGGTTTCCAGCAGCACCGGGCTGTGGTTGCTCTCGATCAACTCACCCAGGCGCACACGGTTGGCCCGTTCGGTTTCCCACAGAATGGCGCCAAGCTTGCCATTGCGCGCCACCAGGGTGAGCACACCGACCGGGGAGGGCATGAGTGTGTATTCGTAGGGCATGAGCGGGCTCCTGGATGGGCGGGTGTTGTTGCACTCTACGGCAGCCCGCACCACTGAAAACTTCGTTTCTTGCGGTTGAATTCGAGATGATCAATGCTCTTTTTGCAGCACCTTCAGCGCTGCCGACGCGAGGAAACCCGAGCGGCTTTTTTCCTCGGGATGGTGCAGCACATATTCATCAATACGATTGAGCAGATAGCCCGGCAAAGTGATGTTGAGTTTCTGCGCCTTGCCCAGGTATTTGGTCACATCGATGTCGACTACCGCCCACGTGCAGCCGGCGTACTGTGGGTTGGCTGCATGCACGGTGACTTTCTGCGCGCTGGGAATCGGCGCGCCGTCTTCCGCGAGAATCTCGAAGTGCCCTTCGATGGCCTCACGGGCCATGGCCATGGCGTCATCCAGGTCGTCACCCGCCGAGTAGCAGCCAGGAATATCCGGGACTTCCACGCCCCAGGCATGGTTTTCGTCGCCGGTTGAAATTGCGATGGGGTACAGCATGTTCGTTGTCCTCCACGGACGGTTAACTCAGCAGAGCCTGTTTCAGAATGCTCTTGGCGGTCTTGTCCAACAGGTCCTTCTTGGGATGGGGAATCGTCACCAGCCCCGGTTTTGTCGGGTGCTTGAAATGGTGGTGGCTGCCCCTGATGCGGGCCAGGTACCAGCCGTCCGCGACGATATGACCAATCAGATATCGGCTATCCACATCACCTCCTTGTGGTGTGTGTTGGTGGAGACTATAACTACTGAAATTAAATTATCAACACTCTACCTACCGACGGTCGATGACCGGTGTTTCGGTAGACGGTAAATGGAGTGTATGACTGCGCAGGAACGCTGCCCGGAAGAGGTATTGCGAGGTTTTGCGAATACGTTAGCGAGTGTGTAGTGCGTCGCCAATAACGGCGAGAAAAGCGTCAACCAGCACACTGCGCCTTTGCGCCGGGGTCAGCACTAACAACTGCGCGCACGCATCTACTTCCACCAAGGGCCGGTACGTGACGCCTTTGTTCATCAGGCTACGGGTGCACGCCGGCACCAGCGCCACGCCTTGCCCGGCCGCCACCAGTGCGATGATCGAGGTGATCTGTCGACCGGTCGGCCCCGCGCGCAAGGGTACGCCGTGTCGGCGGTACAGCTGCTCGATGGACTGGTTCAGCCCCGAACCATAATCAGCCGGAAACAGGATCAACGGATAGGCGCCCAACTGCGCCAGGCTGACCTGCGCCTGACAGGCCAGCGGGCTGTCGCTGGACACGGCCGCCACCAGTTGCTCCTCACCCAGCGACAAGGCTTGCACCTCGTCGTTTTGCGGCAGCAGCCGGCTCAAACCGATATCCAGACGCCCATCGGCGACCTGCGCACCGAGGCTGCCGGAGGCGCATTCCACCAGGGTCAATTGCACATCGGGAAAACGCTGGGAGAAGGCCTGGATCGCCTGGCTGAACAGGTCCGACAGGGCGATCGAGCTGACGTACCCCAATGCCAGTTGCCCAGCGGTTCCGGCGGCCAGTTTACCGGCGATCACTTGCGCCAGTTCCACCTGCTCCAGCACCCCACGGGCGTAGGGCAAAAACGCGCGGCCCTGGGTGGTGAGAGTCACGGTGCGGCTGGTGCGATCGAACAGCTTGAAACCCAACTCCGCCTCCAGCGCGGAAATTTGCCGGGTCAAGGGGGGCTGGGCCAGATGCAGGCGCAGGGCGGCGCGGCCAAAGTGGAGTTCTTCGGCGACCGTCAGAAAGTAACGCAGCTTGCGTAGGTCGAGCATCCTGGTCCCTGGGTATTGATCGGTCGCAAATCGGTATTGGTTTGCGACCCGCCGGCCATTCTATAAAGACCTCTCAAAATAAGACGAGAGGTTTCATGAAACTGCGCCTGCATTGTGCCCGCCTTGCCCTGTTCCTGTGTGGCTGCGCGGCGTTTCTTAACCTCTATGCCACCCAGAGCATCCTGCAGACGTTTGCGGCGCAGTTTCAGATCAGCGCCAAGGACGCAGGCTGGAGCATCACCGTCACCACCCTGGCGGTGGCGATCACTGCGCCTTTTGTCAGCCGCGTTACCGGGCGTTTCGAGCAGCGGAGGGTGATTTGCGTGGCGGCGTTGCTGCTGGCGGTACCGGCGCTGATGACTGCCTATGCCGCAAGCTTTGCCGAAGTGCTGGTGTGGCGGTTCGTTGAAGGCATGTTGATACCGGTGGTGTTTGCCACCAGCGTGGCCTATATCGGCGATCGCTGGCAGGGTGGCACGGTCACCGAGGTGACCAGCCTGTATGTCGCGGGCACCGTGCTGGGCGGTTTTGCCGGGCGTTTCGTCACCGGGGTGATGACCGAGTATGTCGGCTGGCGTGAAGCTTTTGAGCTGCTGGCGGTCTTGAGCCTGATGGTCGGCGGGTTTATCCAGTTTCTGTTGCCGGCCAATCGACCCCGTGCGGTGCAGATCAAAGCGCCTTCCTCGGGCATTTTCCGCAAACCGCTGTTGGCTGCGTACGCCGTAGGTTTTTGCGTGCTGTTTTCCCAGGTTGCGGCGTTTACCTACGCAGGTTTGTACCTCGGCCTACCGCCGTTCAGCCTCGGGCCTGCAGCCTTGGGCACGCTTTACATGGTGTTCCTGCTGGCCTTGATCGTGATTCCCATCGCCGGCCGACTCAGCAAAGCCCGACCCCATGCCGAGCTGCTGACCATCGCCGCCGTACTCGGCGTGAGCGGCTCGGCCCTGACCCTGCTGCCGTCCCTGTGGTGCATCGTCGCCGGTCTGGCGCTGAGTTCTACCGGCGTGTTCCTGGCTCAGGCGGCCGCCAATGCCTTCACTACGCTGAACGCTGGCGACAACAAGACCGGTGCGGTGGGGGTGTATCTCACCTGCTACTACCTGGGCGGCAGTTGCGGGGCCATCGCTCCGGCGCTGATCTGGGAGCGCTGGGGCTGGGCCGGGTGCGTGACGCTGATTATCGGTTTCCAACTGCTGACCCTGCTGATCGCCTTGACCGGCTGGAAATCCCCCAAGCCTGAGTTGGTTCCTACGCCATGAACGACACTGTCGCTGTGCCCGCGTCCGAAACCCCCACCCGCCGGCGCGCCTTGTTCGCCGGTTGCAGCGCCCATGCGGTGCACGATGGCCTCACCGATGTGATCTATGTGTTGCTGCCTATCTGGCAGGCTCAGTTCGGTTTGTCCTACGCCCAGATTGGCCTTTTACGCGGTGCCTATTCCGGGATGATGGCTGTGTTCCAACTGCTGGCCAGCCGCGCTGCTCGGCGTTGGGGGCGTACACCCCTGTTGGTCGGCGGTACTGCGCTGGCCGGTGTTGCCTACCTGTTAGTGGGCCAGGCGACCGGGCTGACCCTGTTGCTGGTGGCGCTGCTGCTCGGCGGTTTGGGTGCCAGCACCCAGCACCCGCTGGCGTCCTCGATGATCACCGACGCTTACGAGGAAGGTGGTCGGGTCAAACAGGCGTTGTCCCAGTACAACTTCTCCGGTGATATCGGCAAAACCCTGATCCCCGGCCTGGTCGGGTTGCTGCTCACCGTGATCAGTTGGCGGGCCAGTGCCACGCTGCTGGGGCTGCTCGGCCTGGCGGCGGCGGGGCTGTTGTGGTGGTTAATTCCTACGCAATCATCCGAATCCGCTTTAACAAAAAAGGCCAAGCCCCTCGGTGGAAGCGGCTCCGCCACCGGCCTGCGCGCGCTGATTCTCACCGGCACCCTCGACAGTGCCGTGCGCATGGGCTTCCTCACCTTTCTGCCCTTTCTGCTGCAAGCCAAAGGCGCGGGCACCGCCGGTATCGGCCTGGCCCTGACCCTGCTGTTTATCGGCGGAGCATTCGGCAAATTGCTCTGCGGCTACCTGGGTGCACGCATCGGCATGATGAAAACGGTATGGATCACCGAAACCAGCACCGCCCTGCTGATCGTCGCGGCGGTTTACCTGCCGCTCAGCGGGTTGATGGTGATGCTGCCGCTGTTGGGTTTGGCGCTCAATGGCACCTCATCCGTGCTGTACGGCGCCGTGCCGGAGCTGGCCGGCGCGGGCAAGCGGGAGCAGGCGTTTGCGCTGTTCTACACCGGCACGATTGGCGGCGGGGCGCTGGCGCCGGTGGTGTTTGGCGGGGTGGGGGATGCGCTGGGCGTGCCGGTGGCGGTGATGGTGTTGGCGGGGGTGTTGTTGGTGACGTTGCCGTTGGCGTGGGTGGTGGAGCGCAGTTGCACGCTTAAATAATTGACTGGTTCGCGACATGACCTGCCCGGGCAAATAGATCAATGCCGAGGGAGCGAAGTACCTTGAGCACTGTTTCAAAACGAGGCTTCGCACCCGGAGAAAATGCCTTGTAAAGACTTTCACGCCCCATGCCCGTATCGGTGGCGAGCTTCGTCATCCCGCGGGCTTTGGCCACATAGCCGAGCGCCCGGAGAAATTCCTCATTGTCGCCGTCGGCCAAAACCTGAGAGAGGTATTCGCTGATGGCCTCGTCACTGTCGAGCAACTCGGCCATGTCAAATGTCGTTAATGTTTGAGTCATGATCAAATCTCCTTTGCTAGTTTTCTTGCTCGTCGGATATCGGCGTCTTGCGAAGATTTGTCGCCGCCGGCCAGCAATATGACGATCTTTCTACCGCGTAGAGTGAAATAAACCCGATAACCCAAGCCGACATCTATCCGCATTTCTGAAATGCCTTCGCCAAGCGTTTTGAAATCACCCAGGTTGCCCATAGTGGCTCTTTCGATACGTCGACCAATTGCGATCTTGGCTCGCAAATCGCGTATGGCTGAATGCCAGTGAGTGAAGGTATGGGTTTGCCGAATCGAGTAGCTCACAGGACCTCACACGGGCTTAATGTATCCATTTGGATACGGCTTGGCAATAGGGATGACTGACAGCAAAGGTGGGGGAGAATGCTGCGAGCGCGCCTCGGTTTCAAACGCTTTTAAGGGTTTTCCTATTGCCAAATCTTGCGGGTCGCTACGAAGCCTTTGAGTGGCTTTTGAACCTTGCGGTATTGCCTACGCAACTATCAGAATCGTCCGAGTTGTGCGCCTTGGGCGAGCTCTTTAAGGTTCGTTTGCCGCTGCCCATCAGCGGTCGGGTTTAGTAGCCTGTTGAAAATTTTTCCGGCGTACGACTGTCCTTACAGTCAGGCACTTTCATGCCTGTGCTTATTGGTGGCTGTACGTAGGGCGTCTTCGGGCGCGCCGGTTTTCGGATTAATTTTCCCGGTCTACTAACCTGCGTACAGCTGCCACCCTTACCCCTTGGGTGGTAGTCCTTACCGAGGATCAACAGATGTGTAATGACGCATGTAATCCAACCGTAAAACTGTTCAGCGTCCGCCCGGAGGTCAACACTGAATCGTTGCTCGCCAACGCCTACGAGACCATCGCCGGCGCCGGCGCGATGACCAACGAGTTCGCCGAAAGCCTGCCTTCCCAACAGCGCTATCTGGCCCTGGCCATTCAGCAGATGATTGAGTTGGGGCTAATGCTGGTCGAAGCGGCGCAGGACCGCGTGGACCGAGCCGCGTAAGATCTTTCGCGCACTGCACCAGGCTTGCCTTCCCAGGCCGCCCATACCAAGGGGGAGGGGAGCCAAAAATCTACAGCCTCTTAAAGATTCGACGTCAGCGAAAACGGAATGCGTAACGCACCAATAGGCCCTTCCCGCACACCGCACATTTCATCGTGGACGCAGTGCTGCACCAGCACGCAGGGAAACGGCGGGACCCGCTGCAACAGATCACGCAAGTGGGTAGTGGAGCCGATGCGCAATGGCTTTCCATCATCATTCATCAGCGTCTTCTGTTCGTGACCCAGGCTGATGCGCGCCAGGTAGAACCCGCCCTCCAGCGACAGCAACTCCAGTTCACGTACCTCGCCTTTCACGGCCAGCTCAGTCAGCGTTTGCAAATTCATGACTCACCCTCATTGGCGGCGAAAAAACAACGTGACCTGGCCCCACTCCACGCCGAACTTGGACATGCTCGAACGGTTGATCATCGTGTCCTCATCCATCAGGTACATCCAGTCGTCAAAGCTGACTTCGTACACCGAACCGTCCACCGGCAAATTGAGCCTGTAGCGCCAGCGCAGCGCGTTACCCGCCACCTCGCCGATTGCCTCGCCCACCACATCCCCGGCCCGCCCGCACCAGCGTCCCGGGCCGTCCGGCGTCAGCGTCCACACGCGTTGCTGGCGCGTGCCATCGCTGTACAGGAAGCGCTCGTCGAGGATCAACGCGTCGCCCTCTTGCCGGCTGGCAATCGTCACCTCAAAGCGCTTGGCCACTTCCCCCGAGCGTTTCTGGAAAATGCCCCAGGCCTTCACGGGTTTGCTGAAAAAGCGCTTGAGGTCCAGCTGCGGTTGCTGGTCGGCGTAGTGGCCGACTTCGACATTGCTGCAACTGGCCAAGCTCAGTGCCAGCAACATTGAAACCAGTAGACGGGTCATGGCCTGGCTCTTCGATTGGGCGAGGCGACGCGCCTGCGCTCGAAGCTTGATACTTGTACAGAAAAATGAGTTTGTACAGGTTTGTGGTCGCTTCATTTTATAAAATGAAGCGGTTTGGCAGGCAAATCCCAAATCCCGCCCATAAAAAAACCGGCCACCTGGGGCCGGTTTTTTTACGCATCCCCCGCCAAAACCAACCTGACGCAGGAGCAAAATTTGAGTGGAGCGGGTAGAGGGAATCGAACCCTCGTCGGAAGCTTGGGAAGCTACTGTTCTACCATTAAACTATACCCGCTCAGAGCGGCTGACTTTGTACCAGATGTTCGCTTGGATTTGAAGTTTTTCTTCTAAAAATATGCAGGTGTGGCGAGGCAGCTTGCTGCCGCTGGAGTGCGAAGCGCTCCCAAATCAGTGGGGCTGCTTCGCACCCCAGCGCAAGCAAGCTTGCTCGCCACAGTAACCCTGCCTTTCAAATCGCAAACGCATGCTGTGTCTGGCCCTGGTGATAACGCAATCGGCTGACCTGCCGCTCGGGTTTCAGAAACCCCACCACTGCCTCTTTGCTGTCCCGGCACGCCGCCTTGTGCTCCATATCCAGAAAATGCCCGGTCGCCTGAATGGTGCTGAAGCTGCTGTTGGGCACGTATTGGCCGAACTGCCGTGCATCCTGGGCGCTGGTGTATTCGTCCCATTCGCCGTTGAGGAACAGCACCGGTACGTCGATCTGGCGCGCGGCCTTGAGGTAGCAGAGTCGGTCGCTGTTGAGCACTTGGCTGATGTGAAAGTGCATCTGCCCGTATTCGTGCTCGGCCAGGCTGCTCACGTGTTTGTAGTTGAAGCGCTTGAACAGCGACGGCAGGTGTTTGCCGATGGTGCTGTTGACCAAGTGGCCGACGCGGTCGCGGTCGAGGTTGCCGAGGTAGTCGACGCCGCGTTCCAGATAGTCGCGCATGGGCGCGTTGATCACCGGCGAGAACGAGCTGATCACGGCCTTTTCCACGCGACGCGGGCGCTGGGCCAGGGCGACGAGGGTTGCCGCACCGCCCCAGGAGAACGACAGAATGTGTTCGGCGGCGAAGTGGTCGATCAGTTCCAGCAGGATCTGGCCTTCGACTTCCTTCGTCAGCATTTGCTCATGGCGGTTATGGATTTTGGAGCGACCGGCGTAGGGCTGGTCGTACAAAACCACGTTGAATTGCGGGTACAGGCTTTTCACGGTCTGGGCGAAAGAGGCCGTGGTGGCCATGGAGCCATTGACCAGGATGATGGTCTTTGCCGCAGCATCCGCGCGATAGAACTCCGTGTAAACCCGATACTGACCCTGTATATCCAACACAGCGATTTCTGGCCTCATGTCGTAAGACTCCTGGCAAGCGGGTAGGGCGCGCA
Source organism: Pseudomonas sp. AC463 (assembly GCF_979253585.1). NCBI lineage: Bacteria > Pseudomonadati > Pseudomonadota > Gammaproteobacteria > Pseudomonadales > Pseudomonadaceae > Pseudomonas > Pseudomonas sp. AC463. The sequence goes on from NZ_CEEDDZ010000017.1 coordinate 62,815, forward strand.
GATCACTCTGCACGAGCTTTGTGACAGGTAGGCATACGCCTGAAAGATGAAGGCCCATGTCGGTCCGATGACGGCTGGCCGACGGGTGTTGTTATGGCGGGCAATTTGCCGGGAGGGCCCGTGGATACGGCGCGGGCGGGGCAAAGTGTTTCTTGGAGGTTATAGGCGACTCGCCAGTCATATTTAAACTGGTGAACTTGATTCAAGCACAGACTCGGGATGGCGCAAGGCGCGGAAATGGGTTTTTGCCATCACCGGCCGAACGGTCGTCAGACCTGTCGGATTTCATCCAGGGTCAACGCCCGGTACCCGCCCGGCGCCAGCGCCACATCCAACGCAAGCGGCCCCATGCGCTCGCGGTGCAAGCCGATCACCTTGTTGTTGAAGTGCCCGAACATGCGCTTCACTTGGTGGTAGCGGCCTTCGATGATGCTCAAGCGCGCCAGGCGCGGGCCTAGCAGTTCCAGTTCGGCTGGCTGGGTGGTCAGGTCTTCAAACGCAAAGTACAGGCCTGCAGCAAAGGTCGCCGCGTACTCGGGGCCGATGTCATCTTCGGTGGTCACGCGATAGACCTTGGGCAGCTTGGTGGTCGGTTGGGTCAGGCGCCGCGACCACTGGCCATCGTTGGTGATGAGCATCAGCCCGGTGGTGTTGAAATCCAGGCGGCCGGCGATATGCAGCTCGCCTTTGTCCGGCTCATCGAGCAAGTCCAGCACGGTAGGGTGCTGCGGGTCTGACGTAGCGCTCACGCACCCCTGGGGTTTGTGCAGCATGAAATACCGCGCCGGTTTGCCGGCCTGCAGCACATCACCGTCCACACATACACGGCTGAATTCGCGCACTTCATGGTGCGGGTCGCTGACCGCCACGCCATCCACCGTCACCCTGCGCTCAACCAACAACACACGAACTTGCTGACGGTTGAAACGCGGCAGGTTGCTGAGGAAACGGTCAACGCGCATCGCGGCTGCGCAGTTGTTCGTCGACCTGGGCGCAACGCGGGCACAGGCAGGCCTTGTTGCGCAGCGCATCCGGCAGCGCTTCGAGCACCGCCGGGTCGATGGTGACGCTGTAGCACCAGCAGGCCTGGTCGGCGGTGCGTGGGTCGGCCAGGGTGCAGTCGTTGCGGGCGCCGCAGGCGGGGCAAAGCGTGGGTGTGGTCATGGGTCGTGCAGGGCCGTGGAAGTCCCTGCACGATACAGCGCCGGTCAGTCGCGTTCCAGCACCACGACCCGCTGCCCGGCGCCGATGCCGCTGCCCGGCTGCACGGGCACCTCGCGCACCACGCCGGCGAAGGGCGCCAGCACCGGGATTTCCATTTTCATCGACTCCAGAATCACCAGTACATCACCGGCCGCCACGCGCTCACCGGCGGCCACCTGGACCTGCCAGAGGTTGCCGGCGATATGGCTGTCGATGCTGTATTCGTTGGCCTGCAACGGCGTGTCTGCACCCAGCGGCGCCGCCGGTTCTTCGCTGTCAAAATGCGCCTGGCCGCTGGCAATCCAGCGTTCGCGCTCGGCGTTGAAGGCGTGCTGCTGGTGCTCGCGGAAAGCGTCGATGCCGGTGGCTTCCCGCGCCAGAAAGGCCTGGTAGTCCGCCAGGTTGAGCACACTCTCCTCGATGCTCAGCTCGAAGCGTCCGAGGGGGAAATCCCGGCGAATCTGCAGCAGCTCGTCGCTGCTCACCGGGTAGAAGCGGATCTGGTCGAAGAACCGCAGCAGCCACGGCTTGCCCTCAAACGCGGCGACGTCGCGGTAGCGGTTCCACATCTGCAAGGTGCGCCCCACAAACTGATAACCGCCGGGGCCTTCCATGCCGTACACGCACAGGTAGGCGCCGCCGATGCCCACCGAGTTCTCGGCGGTCCAGGTGCGGGCCGGGTTGTATTTGGTGGTCACCAGGCGATGGCGCGGGTCCAGTGGCGTGGCCACCGGGGCGCCGAGGTAGACGTCACCCAGGCCCATCACCAGGTAGCTCGCATCGAACACGGTGTGGCGCACTTCGTCGAGGTTGGCCAGGTCGTTGATGCGGCGGATGAACTCCAGGTTGCTCGGGCACCAGGGCGCGTCCCTGCGCACGGTGGTCATGTATTTGTCGATGGCCAGCTGGCACGCCGGGTCATCCCAGGACAGCGGCAAGTGCACGATGCGCGACGGTACTTGCAGGTTTTGCGTGGCGCACACGGCGGCCCAGTCACGGGTGATCAGCGCCAGCAGGTCGGCCAGCGGCAGTTGCTCGGGTTGGTAATGGACCTGCAGCGAGCGAATGCCCGGGGTCAGGTCGATCACGCCATGCAGCGCACGGGTTTCCAGGGCTTGCATCAGGGCGTGGCCGCGAAAACGCAGCACTAGGTCCAGCTCCGGCGCGCCGATTTCCAGCAGCAAATGGGTGTCGCCGGCGAGGCGCGCGACCAGCCGGGTGTCGTCCTCGCCGATCTCCAACACCACAGGCGACGCGAACAACTGTGGGAGGGGGCTTGCCCCCGATGGCATCACCTCGGTCTGACTGCAAGACCGCGCTGCCTGCATCGCGGGCAAGCCCGGCTCCCACACTTGATCCCATTTCAAGGCGAGGTCGCGGGCGGTCTTGAGGTCGACGGGAGTGAACTGGAGTTTGTCCCCCGCCTTCAATTGCCCGAGCTGCCACAGGTCCGCCTCGATCACAGTGACCGGGCATACGAACCCGCCCAGGCTTGGGCCGTCCGGCCCGAGGATCACCGGCATGTCGCCGGTAAAATCCACCGCGCCGATGGCATAGGGGTTGTCGTGGATATTCGACGGGTGCAGCCCGGCTTCACCGCCATCGGTGCGCGCCCAAACCGGTTTGGGCCCGATCAGGCGCACGCCGGTGCGGCTCGAGTTGAAGTGCACTTCCCACTGGGTGGCGAAGAAGGTCAGGATGTACTCGGGCTTGAAGTATTCCGGCGCGCCGTGGGGGCCGTAGATCACACGCAGTGTGCGGGTCTGCGCCAGTGGTTCGGCGACCAAAGCTTGCCCTGCGCTCGCATCCTCCAGGGGCAGTAGATGCAACACATCACCGGCGCGCAAAGCCCGACCGCCATGCCCGCCAAACTGGCCGAGGGTGAAGGTACTTTTGCTGCCCAGGTAGTCCGGCACCTGCAGCCCGCCACGCAGGCACAGGTAGCTGCGTGCCCCGGCACCGGCGATGGTGCCCAGGCTCAATGTGGCGCCAGCCGGGATCAGCAGTGCCGTGTTCATCGGCACCACTTGGTCATTCAAAAGTACTGGGATCTCGGCACCAGTCACCGCGACCACCGCCGCGCAATTGAAGCGCAGCAACGGCCCGCTCATGGTGATTTCCAGCGCGGCAGCACCCTCGTCATTGCCCAGCAGACGATTGCCCAATCGCAGCGCGCGGCTATCCATCGGCCCCGACGGCGGCACACCCACGGCCCAGTAACCGAGGCGGCCGGGGTAGTCCTGCACGCTGGTTTGGGTGCCGGCGCTAAGCACCTCGAACGTGTCGGCGACGTAGACCAGGTCTTCCAGGCAACGGGTCCACGGCCGACCGCTGGCGAAGGGCGCGGCGAGCAGAATCTGGCGCAGGTAATCGCGGTTGGTTTCCACGCCGTAGAGTTGGCTTGCGCTCAAGGCGTGATGCAGATCCCGGCGCGCCTGTTCGCGGGTGGGCGCCCAGGTGATGAGCTTGGCGATCATCGGGTCGAAGTACGGCGGGATCTCGCAACCGGCCTCCACCCAGGTGTCGATACGTAGGCCATCGGCGCACGGGAAATCCACGCGGGTCAGCAGCCCGGGGCTTGGGTGGAAGTCGCGGCCCGGGTCTTCCGCGTACAAGCGTGCCTGAATCGCATGGCCCCGGGGTTTCAATTCCAGGCTGTGCAACGGCGGCATTTCACCCGCCGCCAGCTGCACCATCCAGCGCACCAGGTCCACGCCCCACACTTGTTCGGTGACGCCGTGTTCGACTTGCAGGCGCGTGTTCACTTCGAGGAAATAAAAGCGGCCGTCGGCACTGTCGAAGATAAATTCCACGGTGCCGGCGCTGCGGTAATTGACTGCCTTGGCCAGGGTGATGGCGGCCGTGCACAGGGCCTCGGCCATGCCGTCGGGGAGGTTTGGCGCGGGGGTTTCTTCGAGGACTTTCTGGTTGCGCCGCTGTACCGAGCAGTCGCGCACGCCGAGGGCGATCACCTCGCCCGCGCCATCGCCGAACACCTGCACTTCGAGGTGACGCGCGTGCTCGATGTACTTCTCGATAAACACGCCGGCGTCGCTGAAGTTGTTCTGGCCCAGGCGCTTGACCGCCTCGAAACTCTCGCTCAACTCATCGGCGCTGCGGCACACACGCATGCCGATGCCGCCACCGCCGGCGGTGCTTTTGAGCATCACCGGGTAGCCCACGCTTTCGGCGGCGAGTAGGGCTGCATCAAGGCTGTCGAGCAGCTCGGTGCCTTCCAGCAAGGGTATTTGATGCTGCCTGGCCAATGCGCGGGCGGTGTGCTTGAGGCCGAAGACGCGCAGTTGCTCCGGCGTGGGACCGACGAAGGCAATGCCGGCGTTTTCACAGGCTTGGGCAAACGCGGCGTTTTCCGAGAGGAAACCGTAGCCGGGGTGAATCGCCTTGGCGCCGCAGGCCTTGGCGGTGGCGAGGATTTTTTCCACCGCCAGGTAAGTCCCGGCTGCGGCGCCTTCACCGAGGCTGTAGGCCTCGTCGGCTTGCTGGATATGCAGGCTGGCTGCGTCGGCTTCGGCGTACACGGCGATGCCCTTGACCTGCAGTTCGCGCAAGCTGCGCAGGATGCGGCAGGCGATGGCGCCACGGTTGGCGATGAGCAGTTTTTCGAACATGGCAAAACCCTGCGGGTCGTCCCGGATATGGATTAACACTGCGGTCGTCCGGAGTGCTTGCAGTCAGTGTGGGAGGGGGCTTGCCCCCGATGAGGGTGTGTCAGTAACAGATGAGTGGCTGACACTCCCCCATCGGGGGCAAGTCGAATCGTCGCACCGCCCCTCCCACATTTCTTCTCTAGTGTTTTTTAAGGCACTGGCCGGATCGGGATTGGCATAGAGCAAAAAGCCAACGGCGCAACCGCTTCATGTTCAGTTCCATACCAGCACCTCCGCAGGGGTCGGGTTATAGCCGTTGCACGGGTTGTTCAACTGCGGGCAGTTGGAAATCAGCACGATCACGTCCATTTCCGCGCGCAACTCGACATACTTGCCAGGCGCGCTGATCCCGTCTTCAAACGTCAGCCCACCGTCAGCCGTGACCGGCACATTCATGAAAAAATTGATGTTCGGCCCGATGTCGCTTTTACCCAGTCGGCCGTCATGGGCGCAGGCGCGCAGGTAGTTGTCGCGGCAGCTGTGCATGTAGCGTTTTTCCAGGGCGTAGCGCACGGTGTTGCTCTCTTGGGCGCAGGCGCCGCCGAGTGTGTCGTGGTTGCCGCAGGTGTCGGCGACGATAGTCAGCAGCGGCCGGCCGAGGTTGGAATACAGCACGCTGCCGGTGCCCAGGTACACGCGGTTTTGCCGACGCAGGGTGCGCTGCACGTCGTAGCGTTCCTTGGGGTTCTGAGCGCTGTAGAACAGCGTGTCGACCGCCTGGTTGCCCTCAAGGTCGAGGATGCGCAGGGTCTGGCCGGCCTTGACCTCCATCAGCCACGGCTCCCCGGCGGGAATGGTGGCGCGGTACACGGCCGCGTCCGGTTGTTGGGTTGCGATAGACATGGCAGCTCCTCAGGCGAACAGACGGTCGGTGTTGATAAAGCCGCGCTCGTTTTCCGGGCGCGACGTGCGGCAGTGTTCGGCGACGCTTTTGTCGGCGTTCATCCAGCTGAGTTTCAGCGGTTGCGGCGCGTACTCGGGGTTGGGGTCCATCGGGTGTTGCAGGGCGGTGAGCACCACCAGGGTGTCCATCGGCGCGTAGAGTTCGATGTAGTCGCCCGCCTTGGAATTGCCGGGCACAAAGTGCAAACCGCCGTCGTTAACGACGTTGACGCGGCTGAACAGATTGAGGGTCATCAGCAGGTCGGACAGGCCCAGGCCCCACTTGCCCAACTCCACCAGCAGGTTGTCGGTGCCGTTGCGGTAGAAGCCATTGCGCAGTTCCTGATAGCGACCCTGGCCGTATTTTTCGGCGGCCTCGGCGGCGCACAGCACGCCGCCGAGGCTGTCACTCCAGCCGCAGGTGTCGGTGGTGATGGCGGCCAGCACGCGGCCCATGTCCGAGTACAGGCAATGGCCGCTGGTGAGCTTGGCGGTGTGTTGGCATTTGAGGCTGTCGGGCAGGTTCAGGCGCTCGGTTTTTTCGTTGGCATTAAGCAAGGTGAGGCTGACATTCGCGCCGCCACGCAGGTCGGTGAGGCGCAGCAATTGGCCGCGCTTGAGCACGAAGGAACGGTGGCCGCCGCCGGGGAGCATTTCCTCGGCGAAGGGTGGGAACAATTGGGTTGAGTCGGTCATTTGGACGTGGCTCCAAGTTCGGCGGCGAGCGCTTTGCGGCGCTCGCTGTTCAAAGGGATGTCGTAGGTGATGCGGGCGCCATAGGCGCCGGGGGCGTGGGGGTCGACGCGGACTTTGTCGAACACCAGCAGGCGCGTGCCGAGGCTGAAACCTTCGCTGAGGTCGTGGGTGACCATGAACACCGTCAGCCGGGTTTCGCGCCACAGCTCCAGCAACAGCTGGTGCATGTCTTTGCGAATGCCCGGGTCGAGGGCGCCGAAGGGTTCGTCCAGCAGCAACACGCGCGGTTGCATGATCAAGGCCTGGGCGATGGCCAGGCGTTGTTGCATGCCGCCGGAGAGCTGCGCGGGGTACTTGTCCAGGGCGTGGCCGAGGCCGACCTTGTGCAGCAGCGCGGCGGCCTGCTCGCGGGCGTTCTTTTTGGCCTGGCCAAACAGCCGGCCCAGCAACGGCGAGCGGGGCAACTCAAGGCCGAGGGCGACGTTGTCCAGCACGCTCAAATGCGGGAACACCGAATAGCGCTGGAACACCACGCCACGGCTGGCATCCGGCTCGCCGGCCAGCGGTTGGCCGTCGAGCAGTATCTGGCCCTTGCTCGCGGTTTCCTGGCCCAGCAACAGGCGCAGGAAGGTCGACTTGCCGCAGCCTGAGGTGCCCACCAGCGTGCAGAATTCGCCTTCGGCCACCTGCAGGTTGAGGCGCTCCAGCACCACTTGGTCGCCGTAGCGCTGCCACACATTGTTGACGCTGATAAAACTCATGCCCGCGCTCCTTCGTACCAGGGGAACGCGCGCCGGGTCAGGGCCTTGAGGCCCCAGTCCATCAGCCAGGCAAGCAGGGTGATCCACACCACGTAAGGCACAATCACGTCCATCGCCAGGTAGCGGCGTACCAGGAAAATCCGGTAGCCCAAACCGTCGGTGGAAGCGATGGCTTCGGCGGCGATCAAAAACAACCACGCCGAGCCGAGCATCAGCCGCAGTGAGATCAGCAGGCGCGGCAGCAATTGCGGGAGCACCACACGTAGCATCAGGGTCCAGGTCGAGGCGCCGAGGGTCTGTGCCTTCACCAGCAGCTCGACCGGGATTTCCCGCGCGCGCTGCTCCAGGTCACGGGCCAGGCACGGGGTGATGCCAATGACGATCAGCATCACCTTGGACAATTCCCCCAGCCCAAACACGATGAACAGAATCGGCAGGATCGCCAGCGGCGGCACCATCGACAGCACCGTCAGCAGGGGCGACAGCGGCGCGCCAAACAGCGGCAGCGTGCCGGCGGCGATGCCCAGGCACAGGCCGGCGAGGGCGCTGATGCCCAAGCCAATCGCCAGGCGGCGCAGGCTCGATGCGCTGTCTTGCCACAGCACGTATTCACCGGTGCGGCTGTCGGCGCTGAACGCCAAGCGCTTTATAGCGTCGCCCATTTGTGCGGCGCTGGGCAGCAGCTTGTCGTTGGGGTTGTCTGCCAGGCGTTCAGCCGAGCCCACAAAGTAGGCGAACAGCAGCAACGCGAACGGCAGCAACACCAACAGCAGGCGGCTGGCGCGTTGCGGGTGACGGTTGATCAGGCGCATGGCCAGGTCCTCTTACAGCTTGCCGTCGGCGGCCATCTGCACGTAGCTGGGGTCGAAGTGCAGCTTGAGGTTGGCGGTGTCGCCGCTGGTCACGCCATTGGCAAAGCTCATGCCCACGGCGCTGGTGTCCTTGGCGCCTTCACCGAGCAGGCCGTGCTCAAACGAGAACTCGGCGACCTTGCGCATGGTGGCCGGCAACTGCGCGCTGGTAGCAAATGCCAGGGCTTCCTGCGGCGTGGCGAACAGCTTGGTGGTGTCCAGTTGCGACTGGAAACCCTTGAGGTCGGTGCCGGAGGCCTTGGCCATATGCTCCAGGGCCTCGGTGCTGGCGGCGCCCTTGGCGTTCATCAGTGCGACCACTTCGAACCAGGCGCCGGTCAGGGCTTTGCCCAGCTTGGGGTTGTCTTTGAGGGTCTGGGTGTTGACCACCATCATGTCCATGATTTCGCCGGGCACTTTGCTGGAATCGAACACTTCGGTGACGCCGGGCTTGGCCTTGATCTCCGAGAGCATCGGGTTCCAGGTCGTCACGGCTTGCACCTGGTCGGTGTTGAAGGCGGCGGCGATGTCGGCGTCGGAGGTGTTGACCACCTTGAGGTCTTTTTCGCTGAGATCGGCCGACTCCAGCGCGCGGGCCAGCAGGTAGTGGGACACCGAGAGTTCCACCAGATTGACGTTCATGCCCTTGAGGTCGGCCACGGTCTTGCCGGTGCCCTTGATGACCACGCCATCGTTGCCGTTGGAGAAGTCGCTGACCACCAGCGCGGTGCTGTCCACGCCACCGGCGGCGGGGATGGTCAGGGCGTCCATGTTGGTCATGGTGCAGCCGTCGAACTGGCCGGCGGTGTATTGGTTGATGGATTCGACGTAGTCATTGAGCTGCACCATGTCGATGGTGATGCCGTATTTCTTGGCCCACTTGTCGAGGATGCCTTGGCTGCCGGCGTACTCCCACGGCATCCAGCCGGCGTAGATAGTCCAGCACACACTGAAGTGCTCTTTGGGCGCGGCCTGGGTTTGAAAGCTCAGTACTGCGGCGAAGGCAGCGGCGAGCAGGGCGGGTAAACGGATGGAAGGCATAGGGCTTCTCCAGTTGATCGTGGGCGAGCAGGAGCAACGCGGCACCGTGAACGGTGGCTGTCTCCCGGGCTTTTATCCCGCCGTGTAACCTCAACTGGAGGTCGCCGACTCTCGGACCAGCCACTCGCTTATCAAGCGAGCCGGAACCCTAGTCGGCCATTGCAAATTGTGGTGCCGCGAACCTGTGATGAATCCTGCACGAGAGAGGCAAAGCGAGAGTCGTGCCAACTGGGCCAGAGGCCCGGTTTACGGCCGGGCGTGGCGGGGAAGGGCAGTAGACGTGCGCCACGCGGGTGCGTCGGCGCACTGCAATGAGGCGGTTACAGCTGGAACTTGCTGACCAGCACGTTGAACGAGGTGGCCAGGCGCGACAGGTCCTGGCTGGAGGCGTTGGTCTGGTGCGCGCCGGCGGCGGTCTGGGTGGACAGGTCCTGGATATTGAGCAGGTTGCGGTCGACTTCGCGAGCCACTTGGGCCTGCTCTTCGGACGCCGAAGCGATCACCAGGTTGCGCTCGTTGATCTTCGACACGCTGGCGGTGATGCGTTCCAGGGCTTCACCGGCGTTCTGCGCCAGGGTCTGGGTGTTGTTGGCCCAAGTCAGGCTTTTGTTCATGGCGGCCACGGCGTCATCGGCGCCGACCTGCACTTCGCCGATCATTTTTTCGATGTCGACCGTGGAAGTCTGGGTGCGATGGGCCAGCGCGCGGACCTCGTCGGCGACCACGGCAAAACCACGGCCTTGCTCACCCGCACGGGCGGCTTCGATGGCAGCGTTGAGCGCCAGCAGGTTGGTCTGGTCAGCAATGCCGCGGATCACGTCGATCACCTTGCCGATCTCGCGGACCTGGCCGGCCAGGTCGGCGACCGATTGCGTCGAATCGTTGATCTCGACCACCATCGAACTCATGCCGGACACGGCCTGTGCCACCTGCTCACGGCCTTCCTCGGCTTCAGTGGTGGCTTGGCGCGAGGCTTCGGAGGTGGACACGGCGTTGCTGGCCACCTCATCCACCGCCGCGGTCATCTGGTTGACGGCCGTGGCGGCTTGCTGGATTTCGTCGTTCTGGCGGGTCAGGCCACGGCTGCTTTCGTCGGTGACCGCGCTGAGTTCTTCGGCCGCCGAGGCGAGCTGGTCGGAGGCGTTGGCGATTTCCACCAGGGTGCTTTTCAGGCCGCCCTGCATATCGGCCAAAGCCATCAGCAACTGCCCGGCTTCGTCGGTGCGGTCGGTGATGATGGCTTGGGTCAGGTCACCCTTGGCAATGCGTTGGGCGCTGCCGACGGCCTGGGCGATAGGGCGGGTAATCAGGCGGGTGATCAGCACGCCAATGATGAGGGCGATGATGAAGGCCAGCACGATGCCGCTGATCATCCAGGTCAACGCGCTGCTGCGCAGGTCATCGGCGGCGGCGGCGCCTTCTTTGATCTGGCGGTTATTGGAGTCGATCATCACGCGGATCAACTCGCGCGACTGGCGGAACAGCTCATTGTTGCTGCTGTTGAGCTGGGCGCGTGCCTGGTCGACCTGGCCGCCGTTCATCATCGCGATGACGCGTTCGGAGTTGCTGATGTAGGTAGGCCAGATCTGGTCGAGCTTGTCGCCGGCTGCCCGTTCGTCGTCTTCCAGCGGCGTGGCGCGGTAGGTGGCGTAGGCGGTCTGGCTGCGCTGGAGTTCGTTGGCGATATCCTGGCTTACGCGGTCGCGGTCCTGGGCGGAGACGTCGCCCTTGCTGGCGTCCAGCAAGCGGTACAGGCCACGGTTGTGGGCGACCAGGCCATTGAGGGTGGCCGCCGTGTTGCTGACCGACACCAGGTTGTTGGAAAACGTCAATTCCAAGGCGCTGGAGAGGCGCACGACGCTTTTGATACCCAGCAGGCCCACCCCGAGGGTGACGAGCGCGCACAAGAGAAATGAAAGCAGGAGCTTGGTTGAAATTTTCATGACGGAAATCCGAGGTATTAAGGGTGAAGTGCTCGCGCTAGAGCCTCCATGCAATGGTGCGATATCATAGTGACACTATCGTATTATTTAAAGTTTCACTTGACCCAAAAATGTTCCACACACTCAGCACAAATCGACAAACGGACGTGCTTGATCCGCCGATAAGGGCCGGTGTGTGGAGATGTATCAAGCTGTTGCCAAAACGCACCAGATTCGGTTTTTGATGTCCGATACATTGTCATTCGGCAAAAGCCGGGTGCCGCCCTCCCGCGTCGCTGGAGGTGCTCTTCCGCGGTCCAGGAGGCCGCCATGTATCGACGACTGCTGCTCAGCGCTTTACTCGGTCTTACCCTTTCTGCCTGTGTGCCCTACTACGATGGAGGCCAGAGCTACTATCGATCCGAGGTCTACACCACGCCCGCGCCGGCGTATTACTACGGCGGTGGCACCTACTACTCGGCGCCGCGTTATTACGCACCGGCGCCGCGCTACTACGCTCCCGCACCGCGTTACTACTCGGCGCCGCGTTACTACCAACCGGCCCCGCGCTACTACCCCTCGGGGCCACGGGCCGGTTACCGGCCTTACCCGAACCAGGGTTGGGGCGATCATGGCGGCAATGGTGGGCGTGGACACGGTCGCGGTGGCGACCATGGAGGTGGCCGCGGCGGTCACCGCTAGTCGGTCTTGAATGCAAACGGCGCAGGAAGCGCCGTTTTTTGTGGGCGATACTTTTCAGTAATCGGACAAATCCGCCAGCGGGTGCCGGCCTTCCCACACCTTGTTGAAATGCGCCTGCACCACCGCGTCCGGGATCGTGTTGATATCCGGCCAATGCCAGTGGGGCGTCTGGTCCTTGTCGATCAACCGCGCACGCACGCCTTCGCTGAATTCCGGGTGGCGGCAGCAATTGAGGCTCAAGGTGTATTCCATCTGGAACACCTGGGCCAGGGACAGGTGGCGCGCGCGCTGGATCTGCTCCCACACCAGGTGCGCGGTCAGCGGGCAGCCTTCGCTCAGAGTCTTGCCGGCGCGGCTGAACAGCGGGTCGGCGTGCTCGCGCAAGGCACCCAAGGCACGCCAGGCGCCGCGTGCATCCGCCACGTCCAGCCAGGCGTCGATCTGCGCACGGCGCGGCAGCCATTGGGCTTCGGGTTGCTGATCGACAGCTTCCTGAGCCAGCGCCTTGAGCAGGCTGTTAAGTTGTATCGGGGTTTGTTCCTGCCAGTTCAATTGCAGCAGGCCGTCGATCAGTTCGTCCTGTTGGTCGTCGCGCAGGAAACGGTCGGCTAGGCCCAGGTCCAGAGCGTCACGCCCGTTGATGTGCGCGCCGGTCAGGCCGAGGAACAAGCCGAGTTTGCCCGGCAGGCGCGACAGGAACCAACTGGCGCCGACATCCGGGTACAGGCCGATGCTGATCTCGGGCATGGCCAGCCGGCTGCTCGGCGTGACGATGCGCACCGCCGCGCTTTGCAGCAGGCCCATGCCACCGCCGAGCACATAACCGTGGCCCCAGCAGATCACCGGCTTGGGATAGGTATGCAGGCGGTAGTCGAGGCGATATTCCGCGGCAAAAAACTGCGCAGCCAGGGCGGGCACCTCGCCGGGTTGTTCACGGCAGGCCATCGACAGGCTGCGCACTTCGCCACCGGCGCAAAAGGCCTTGGGCCCGTTGCCACGCAGCAGCACGCAGACGATGTTGGGGTCTTTGGCCCAGGCATCCAGGCGGTCGCCCAAGGCCAGGATCATCGGCAAGGAGAGGGCATTGAGGGACTTTTCCGCGTCCAGGCTGGCGATGCCGATGCGGGCACCGTCACTGCCGGTCAGCTCTTCGAAGTGCAGGTTCATCATGACCTCAATCGAGAAAGTGAAGGATCAGTATGATCGCTTCGTGGGAAAGTGCCGATGCTGTGTCAGATCAATTGACAAGCGGGGTCGGCTTTCCTAGGGTTCGCCTCATTCTTTTCTACAAGACATTTCAATTTATGACCGAAGGCGACCGTATCAAACTCGAACCCAGCTGGAAACACGCCCTGCGGGATGAGTTCGAGCAGCCCTACATGAACCAATTGCGCGAGTTCCTGCGCCAGGAGCACGCGGCCGGCAAAGAGATCTACCCGCCCGGCCCGCTGATTTTCAATGCGCTCAACTCGACGCCGCTGGACAAGGTCAAGGTGGTGATCCTCGGCCAGGACCCGTACCACGGCCCCGGCCAGGCCCACGGCCTGTGCTTCTCGGTGCAACCGGGCGTGCCGGCGCCGCCGTCGCTGGTCAATATCTATAAAGAACTCAAGCGCGACCTGAACATCGACATCCCCAACCACGGCTACCTGCAAAGCTGGGCCGACCAGGGCGTGCTGATGCTCAACACCACCATGACCGTCGAGCGTGCTAACGCCAACGCCCATGCGGGCAAGGGCTGGCAGTTCTTTACCGATCGGATTATTGAGATCGTCAGCGAGCACCAGCCGCACCTGGTGTTTTTGCTGTGGGGTGCCCATGCGCAGGGCAAGCAGAAGCTGATCGATGCGACCAAGCATTTGGTGCTGACGTCGGTGCATCCGTCGCCGTTGTCGGCGTATCGCGGGTTCCTGGGGTGCGGGCATTTCAGCCGCACCAACAAGTTCTTGGAGCAGAGCGGCGAGACGCCGATTGAGTGGCGCCTGCCGCCTATCTAAGATCCAACACCATTAAAAAATGTGGGAGGGGGCAAGTCGAATCGTCGCACCGCCCCTCCCACATTTGAACTGCATTGAGGCTTTAGATTTTTTCCGGTCGGCGGTTCCAATGCCGGAACAGCGGCTCCGCCAGAAACAACACGAACAACAAACGCATCACCTGCATCGCTGTCACCAGCGGCACCGACAGTTGCAGGGTTTCGGCGGTGAGGCTCATCTCGGCGATCCCGCCGGGCATCATGCCCAGGGTCAGCGAGCGCAGGTCCAAGTGGGTCAGGGCGCTCAACCCTACCGCCGCCAGTGTCGCCAACGCCATGGTCAGCGCCGTACCAACCAAGGTGCGGCCCATGAACGACGGCGCGCGGCGAAAGAACTGACGGTTGAAGTGGCAACCCAGGCCGCTGCCGATCAGCCATTGGCCAATCTGGCTGCCGCCGTCGGGCAGGCCGATATGCAGGTCCCACACCACGCTGGCCGTGGCACTCACCAGCAAGGGCCCGAACAGCCACGGGTTGGGCTGACGCAAACGTTGCCAGCCCCAGGCCACCAGGGCGCCAAGAGGAAATAGCAACGCCAGCCACGCCCAACTTACCGGCGCCGGATGAAACTGCGGCGCGCCGCCTTCGAGCAAATACTTGAAGATCGCCGGCACACACAGCACCACCACCAGCACCCGCAAACTCTGGCCTGCCGCGACACGGCTAAGCACCGCGCCATTGCGTGCGCCGAGGTTGACCATCTCCCCCGACCCGCCCGGCATGCTCGAGAAAAACGCGGTGGCGCGGTCTTCGCCGCTGCGGCGCATCAGCCACACGCCGACAATGCTCGACAAGCTGGTGACCAGCGCGCCGAAGAAGATCAGCCCGAAATGGCTCATCACCTGCTCGATCACCACCGGGGTGAAGTGCAGGCCGATGCCGATCCCCACCACCCATTGGCCGCATTTGCGCCCGCCGGGAATTTCCGCCAATTGCCACGGCGTGAGGCAACGCACCAGGATAATCGCCAGCAACGAGCCGACCATGTACGGCAATGGCCAGCCGACGAGGCTGGCCAGGTAACCGCCGGCCAGGCCGACCAGCGGTGTTCCCCACCAATGTTTAAAGGTGACCTCAGACATCGGCCACGGCGCGACGCTGCAGGGCACGTTTACGGTAGATGCGTACCAGCGGGAACATCAGCATCAGCGCGGTCAGGACCCAAACACCGAAGGTGATCGGGCTCGACCAGAGGATGTCCAGCGCGCCGTTGGAAATCGACAGTGCGCGGCGCAGGTTCTGCTCCATCAGGCCACCGAGGATAAAGCCCAGCAGCACCGGCGACAGCGGGAAATCCAGCTTGCGCAGGATGTAGCCGAAGATGCCGATGCCGACCATCAGGAACAGGTCGAAGGTGGTGGCGTGAACCGCGTACACACCAATCGCGGTGATGATCGCGATCACCGGCACCAATGCCCAGTTCGGCACGGCGAGGATGCGCGTGAAGATGCGGATCATCGGAATGTTGAGGATCACCAGCATGATGTTGGCGATAAACAACGAGGCGATCAGGCCCCAGACGATGTCCGGTTGCTGTTGGAACAGCAGCGGGCCGGGCGTGATGTTGTACAGCGACAGCGCGCCGATCATCACCGCCGTGGTGCCCGAACCGGGAACGCCGAGGGTCAGCATCGGCACCAGGGCGCCGCAGGCGGATGCGCCGATCGCGGTTTCCGGCGCGGCGAGGCCGCGCATGTCGCCCTGGCCGAATTTGCCGCTGGCACCGGCCAGGCGTTTCTCGGTCATGTAGGCAACGGCCGAGGCCAAGGTTGCACCGGCACCTGGCAACACACCCATGATGAAGCCCAGCAAGCCGCAGCGGATATTCACTACGAACACCGCAGACGCTTCCTTCAGGTTGAACATCATCCGCCCGGTGGCTTTGACCGCTTCCTGGCCACGGTGGGTTTTTTCCAGCAGCAACAGGATTTCGCTGATGGAGAACAGGCCGAGCACCAACACCACAAACTGGATGCCGTCGGTGAGGTGGATGTTGTCGCCGGTAAACCGGTACACGCCGCTGTTGGCGTCAATGCCGACGGCCGAGAGGAACAGGCCGATCAGCGCCGCCACAAAGGTCTTCAGCGGTTTGTCACCGGCCATGCCGCCCAGGCAGACAATCGCGAACACCATCAGTACGAAATATTCCGCCGGGCCGAAGGCAATCGCCCACTTGGCCAGCAACGGCGCAAACAGCACCATGCCGCAGGTGGCGATAAACGCGCCGATGAACGAACTCCACGCCGACAGGGAAAGCGCCACGCCGGCCAGGCCTTTGCGGGCCATCGGGTAGCCGTCGAGGGTGGTCATCACGGTGGAAGCTTCGCCCGGGATGTTCAGCAGGATCGAGCTGATACGGCCGCCGTATTCGCAGCCCAGGTACACGGCTGCCAGCAGAATCAGAGCCGACTCCGGCGGCAGGCCGAGGGCGAAGGCGATGGGGATCAGCAGCGCCACGCCGTTGATCGGGCCCAGGCCCGGTAACAGGCCGACCACGGTGCCGATCAGGGTGCCGCACAGGGCGGTCACCAGGTTGTAAGGGGACAGCGCAACGCCGAAGCCCTGGCCCAAATAGCCGAAAGTATCCATGTCAGTTCTCCAGAACGTCGAGCAGGCCGAGGGGCAGCGGAACATCCATGGCTTTATCGAACAGCAGATAAAGACCGATGGCCATCAGGCTGACGATCACTACGCTGGGCAACCAGCGGCCGCCATACAGGCGCGCCATGGGGATGCCGATCAGCATGCTGCTGAGGATGAAACCCAACGGTTCGAAGGTGCCGGCGAACACGAGCAACAGGCCGACGCAGATCGCGATCTTGATCAGCGTTTCGCGGTCCAGCGCCGGTTCCTCTTCGGTGTGCTTGGTCGGTTGTGGACGGATGATCATGTAGATCAGGCCCAGGCTCATCAGCCCGAGCATCAGCAGCGGGTAGGCACGCGGCCCTACCGGCTCGTAGGAAAACGCCGCCTGATAGGGCCAGGCCATCAGCGCCAGGCCGGCACAGACCAGCAGCATCACCGCAGCGAAAATGCGTTGTAAGAGCATGTGGAACTCCTGGGCCGCGCCGCCCGTAGAGGAGGGCGCGGCCGCGCAAAAGAGGGGCGATTACTGGATCAGGCCAAACTCTTTGGCCAGCACTTTGTAGTCAGCCACCTGTTTCTTCACGTAGGTGTCCAGCTCCGGGCCGGTCATGGCGAACGGGAACAGCTCGCGCTGGTCACGCAGCTTGGCGAACTCGTCGGACGCCAGCAGCTTGTCGAAGGCGTCTTTCCACCAGGCGTAGTCGGCATCGCTGACTTTCGGCCCGAGGTAGAAGCCGCGTACCACCGGCCAGACGATGTCGTAGCCTTGCTCTTTGGCGGTCGGAATATTCTTCATTTCCGGCTCGTCCAGGCGCTGCTCGGAGAACACCGCCAGCAGGCGCATGTCACCGCTGAGGATGTGCGGCATGGAGTCGGAGATGTCGGTGCTGCCCACCTGGATGTGGCCGCCGAGCAGGGCCGTGGCGATTTCGCCGCCGCCTTCTAGGGCGACGTAACGCAGCTCGCGCGGGTTGATCCCGGCGGCCTTGGCGATCAGTGCGGTTTGCATCCAGTCCTGGCTGCCGACGGTGCCGCCGGAGCCGATGACCACGCTGCCTGGATCTTTCTTCAAGGCTTTGACGAGATCATCGAGGGTCTTGTAGGGCGAATCGGCTTTCACCGCGATGGCCCCGTAGCTGGTGCCGACCGCTGCCAGCCAACGCACGGCGCTTTCATCGAAGCGACCAAACTTGCCTTGGGCCAGGTTCAGCAGCGAGCCGCTGGACCAGGCCACCAGGGTGCCGGCGTCTGCCGGGCGCTGGGCGACCACCGCGTTATAGGCCACCGCACCCACGCCGCCGGGCATGTAGGTCACGCGCATCGGCTTGCTCAGCAGCTTTTCGTTGACCAGCGCGCTTTGCGCCAGTTTGCAGGTCAGGTCAAAACCACCGCCGGGCGAAGCCGGGGCGATGCATTCCGGGCGCTTGGGCTCGTCGGCGGCCAGCAGTTGGCCGGCGAACAACATGCAGCCGGCGGCGAGGGCCAATTTACGCAGTGAATAGGTCATGGTTATCTCCGTATTTGTTGTTATTGGGTGTTACCAAAGGGCAATGCTGTAACTCACCAGCACGCGCATTTCATCTGCATCACGGGCCGAATAGTTGGAGCGGTACGTGGCATTGCGCAGGCGCACCGCAACGTCCTTGAGGGCGCCGCTTTGCACCACGTACTTGATCTCGGTGTTGCGTTCCCACTCGCGGCCGGTTTCGCCGTTCCTGAGCTTGATATTGTCACCCGAAAGGTAACGGCTCATGAAACTCAGGCCAGGAATCCCCAGCTTGGTGAAGTCGTAGTCATAACGCGCTTGCCAGGAGCGCTCATCGGCGCCGGCAAAGTCGTTGATCTGCACGAAGTTGACCAGGTACGGGTCGCTGCCATCCACGTAGGGGAAGGCGCTGTCGCCGGACATGTGCTGGTAGCCGGCGCTGAGCTTGTGGCCATTGAGGGCATAGCTGAACAGGCCGTTGAGGGAGGTGTTGTCGATCTTGCCGCCGCGCGCTGCACCGGTGTCATCGCTGAGGGCCAGCCGAACGTCGGCGCCAAAGGTGCCGGGGCCCATCGGGCGGGCGGCGACCAGGCCGAGGAAGTGCTGGCGGTAGACGTCGTCGAGTTGGGCGAAGTGGTAGCTGCCGGTGATCTTGTCAGCGAACTTGTAGTCCACGCCGCCGAAGTTGAAATGCTTGCCGGTGGCGCCGCTGAGGAAGCGGCTGTTGCGGTTGTTGAGGCCGATGTCTTCGTAGTTGCTGTCGTCGCGGTCCTTGGCCTTGTCCAGGCGGCCGCCGGTGAATACCAGGTTCTTGAATTCCTTGGAGGTCAGCAGGCCACCGTTGAAGGTCTGCGGCAGGATGCGCCCGTCGTTGGGCTTGAGAATCGGCAGCTCGGGGATCAACGAACCGATTTTCAGCTCGGTAGCGGAGATTTTCACTTTGCCGGTCAGGCCCAGCTTGGAGTACTCGTCGGCGGCGCGGCCATCGTCGTGGGTCGGCAGCAGGCCGGTGCCGGTGCGGTCCGGGCTGGAGTCGAGCTTGACGCCGAGCATGCCCAGCGCATCCACGCCAAAACCGACGGTGCCATCGGTGTAGCCCGATTGCAGGTTGAGCATGAAGCCCTGGGCCCATTCGTCGCGCTTGGATTGCTGCGCGCTGGTGCCGTCGCGGAAGTCGCGGTTGAAGTACATGTTGCGGGTTTCCAGGGTCGCGCTACTGTCTTCGAAGAAGGCAGCCTGGCTAAGCGGCGAAAAGCCGGCAAGGGCAGCGGCACTGGCGAGGGTGGTCTGGGCAAGGCGAGAAAAACGAACAGGCGGGCAAGCCTGGGGCTGTGTCGGCAGCATCGTTGGAACTCCGGTTATTGTTCTTATTTTGGCGAAAACGCGTCGAGGCGTTTTTCAGTCGCTACAGGGCAGGTAGCTCGGCAGCATTAACCACCGTCGCTGGATGCTAAAGGGCGAAGCTTTCACTAACCTTTCAGTTGCCTTTCAATGTTTTCGGGCTTCACAGGGCAGGCGGCGCCTGTAAACTGCCCGCCAAAGTGTGGCGTCGACCACCCCTGAACGAGGTAGAAATCCATGCGTGTCCTCTTGGTTGAAGACCATCTGCAACTCGCCGAAAGTGTCGCCCAGGCGCTCAAGAGCACGGGTTTGACCGTCGACGTGTTGCACGATGGCGTGGCCGCGGACCTGGCCTTGAGCAGCGAGGAATACGCGGTCGTCATCCTCGATGTGGGGCTGCCGCGCATGGATGGTTTCGAGGTGTTGGCACGCCTGCGGGCGCGTGGGAAAAATCTGCCTGTGCTGATGCTCACTGCGCGTAGTGATGTGAAAGACCGCGTGCATGGCCTCAACCTGGGCGCCGACGACTACCTGGCCAAGCCCTTTGAACTGACCGAGCTGGAAGCGCGGGTCAAGGCGCTGCTGCGGCGCAGCGTATTGGGCGGCGAGCGCCAGCAGGCCTGCGGGGTGTTGGTCTATGACCTCGACACGCGGCGTTTCACCGTGGGCGGCGAGCTGATGACCTTGACCTCCCGCGAGCAGGCCGTGCTCGAAGCGCTGATCGCGCGCCCGGGCCGGGTGATGAGCAAGGAGCAATTGGCGTCCCAGGTGTTCGGCCTCGATGAGGAAGCCAGCCCGGATGCCATCGAAATCTACGTGCACCGCCTGCGCAAGAAGCTCGACGGCCAGCCCATCGCCATCGTGACCTTCCGTGGCCTCGGCTACTTGCTGGAAGCCCGCGATGCATAAGCCCAGCAGCCTGCGCTGGCGCCTGCTGTGGAACCTGGCGGTGCTGCTGGTATTGCTGATGCTTGCCAGCGGCATGAGTGCCTACTGGAATGGTCGCGAGGCGGCTGACACCGCCTACGACCGCACGCTGCTGGCCTCGGCGCGCACCATCGCCGCCGGCTTGACTCAAGTGGACGGCACCCTGAGCGCCAACGTGCCGTACGTGGCCCTGGACACCTTCGCTTACGACAGCGCCGGGCGCATTTATTACCAGGTCAACGACATTGATCAGAAGCTGATCTCGGGTTACGAAAACCTTCCCGGACCGCCGCCGGGCACGCCGCGCACCGATGACTACCCGGCACTGGCGCGTTTTTATGATGCGGTTTACCAGGGCCAGCCCGTGCGGGTGGTGAGCCTGCTCAAGGCGGTGTCCGAGCCGAACATGAACGGCATGGCGGAAATTCGCGTGGCGGAAACCGATGAAGCGCGGGTGAGCATGGCGCGTAGCCTGATGGCCGACACCTTGCTGCGCCTGGGCATGCTCGCCATCGGCGCGTTGCTGCTGGTGTGGTTTGCTGTCAGCGCGGCATTGCGCCCGCTGGAGCGCCTGCGCACGGCGGTGGAAGAGCGCCAGCCCGACGACCTGCGGCCCTTGCCGTTGGTGGAAGTGCAGCATGAGTTCGGCCCGCTTGTGCGTTCCCTCAACCACTTTACCGAACGGCTGCGCGGCCAGTTCGAGCGCCAGGCGCAGTTTATTGCCGACGCCGCCCATGAGTTGCGCACGCCGCTGGCGGCACTCAAGGCGCGCCTGGAACTGGGCTTGCGCGCCGAGGAACCGGCTACCTGGCGCAGCACCCTGGAAACCGCCGCCCAAGGTACCGACCGCCTGACACACTTGGCCAATCAATTGTTGTCCCTGGCGCGGATCGAAAACGGCGCGCGGGCGATTGCCGAAGGCGGCGCGCAATTGCTCGACCTCAGCCAACTGGCCCGTGAGCTGGGCATGGCCATGGCGCCCCTGGCCCACGCACGCGGCGTGGCGCTGGCGCTGGAGGCCGATGAGCCAGTGTGGCTGCGCGGTGAGCCGACCTTGCTGAATGAACTGTTGAGCAACCTGGTGGACAACGCCCTGGCGCATACGCCGCCGGGCGGCAATGTGATTCTGCGGGTCACGGCGCCGGCGGTGCTGGAAGTGGAAGATGACGGCCCGGGCATCCCGCTGGATGAGCGCGACCGGGTGTTCGAACGCTTCTATCGACGCAGCCAGCAGGGCATGGGCTCAGGCCTGGGGTTGGCGATCGTCGGCGAAATCTGCCGGGCGCACCTGGCGCAGATCAGCCTGCATGATGGCGCGCAGGCAGGCCTGAAGGTGCGTGTGAGTTTTATCGCCGGTTGATCAGTAGAACATCGAGCGCGCTTCATCCAGCTCGGCGCGCAAGGTCTCACTGTAGGGATCGAACCGCAGTTTCTTGATCGCGGGCAGGTCGCAAACCACCACGTTCGCCAAGGGGTGGTCGGTGCCGCGATGGCAATACAGCACGGCGACTTGCACCAGGTCAATGTAGTCCAGTCTGGCCGAGTCGCGTTCCAGGTCCAGGTATTGCCCCGGCAGTTTCGCCAGCATTTCCGGGAAGTCCCAGCCGCTGAGCAACTTGGTGCCCAGCAACGGGTGGATGCTGTCGATCACGTGGTCAAGGCTGACCGGGTCCGAGAGCAGCTCGTAATGGTCTTCGGCATAGGTGAGGATCGGCAGCACGCCGATCTGATGCACCAGGCCGCCGAGGGCCGCCTGGTCGGGCTTGAGCTGGCTGTGGTTGCGGCACAGGGCGTAACTGACGCCCGCCACTTCCAGGCTGCGGCGCCATACCTCGCGCATTTTCTGTTCGACCGCTTCGGAGCGCGCGTGGAAGATCTGCTCCATCACCAGGCCGATGGCCAGGTTGCTGCTGTAGTTGGTGCCCAGCCGCGTGATGGCGGTGTGCAGATCGGTGACTTCCTGGGTGGCGCGCAACAGCGGGCTGTTGACCACTTTGATCAGGCGCGCCGACAGTGCGGTATCGCGACCGATCACTTTGCTCAAATGGCTGATGCTGATATCCGGGTTTTCGGCGGCCTGACGAATATTCAGGGCCACTTCCGGCAATGTCGGCAGAACCAGGTCATCGTTGTCGATGGCCTTAATCAAAGCCTGTTGGACTTTTTCCGCCAGCTTGTTCATTCATGATCTCTAGGGTGTTGCAAAAGGGTACGGCGACTAACGCTGGATTTCTCGATCGCGGTCGAGGGTGTAGGGCAGGTCAAGCAGCTGCAAACCGGGGCCTTCCAGCGTGCCGATGTGCACATCGCCACCATCGGCTGCTTCGGCTTGCAATACCGCTAGAAGTTCAATGGTCTGGCCAGCTTTTGCGGCAATCACCACCTCGCCGATCGAGCTGTTGTGGCTGGGGGAAAACAGCGGCGTGCCTGGCTCGGGCATTTCAGCCGAGTCGAGGCTCAAGCGGTACAGGCGGCGTTTGAGTTTGCCCAGGTACTGCATGCGCGCAACGATTTCCTGGCCGGTGTAGCAGCCTTTCTTGAAGCTCACGCCACCCACGGCTTGCAGGTTGAGCATCTGCGGGATGAACAGCTCGCGGGTTTGCGGCATTACCTGGCCGATACCGGCGCGAATCTGGCCCAGCAGCCATTCATTCAGATCGGTTTCTTTTAAATGTGTAGCCAATTGGTTGCGCAGGCTGTCGGCTTGCTCGGCAGGCACCCAGAGTTCTGCGCGGCCAGGGGAGACACGAATGGCAATTAGTTGTTCGTTGCGGGCGACGCTGTCCGTGTCGACCGGTAGCTCAAGGCCCAGGCTGTTGAGGGCCTGCTCGCCATTGATCACGCCGAAACGCACCCAGGCGGCGCTTTCGTCGGTGAGCTTGGACTTGGAGAACACGGCGTATTTCTTCAGGTCGGCGAGTTGCGGTTCCAGCAACTCGGTGGCCATGGCCAGCAGTACACCGTCACCTTGCAACAGGATGCGAAAGCTCGACTGCATGCGCCCCTTTTGCGTGCAGCGCGCGCCAAGGCTGGCCTGGGCGTCGCTCAGGTAATTGAGGTTACAGGTCAGTTGCCCTTGCAGGAACTTGGCAGCATCGGCGCCGCGGACGGCGAGAACGCCTTCGTGGGACAGGGGGCAGAAGAAAGCAGAGTCAGCCATGGGTCATCGCAGGTCAAAAAGTCATGGGTGCATCATAGAGGGGCGCCCGGTAAATGGATAGTTTCAGTATGGGTCGACCAAAGCCGACTGTTCCGGCGTCGTCGGGCCTGTATACTTGCGCGCTATTTGAGGAGCGCTCCATGGTCGAAAATGTAGAACTCAATCGCCTGTACTGGCACAGCCGCCGCGGCATGCTTGAGCTGGATGTGTTGCTGGTGCCATTCGTCAAAGAGGTGTATGCGACCCTCAATCAGGTGGACCGCGACCTCTATGTGCGCCTGCTCGAGTGCGAAGACCAGGACATGTTCGGCTGGTTCATGGAGCGGGCCGAGTCGGAAGACCCGGAGCTGCAGCGCATGGTCCGGATGATCCTGGATCGTGTCCAGCCCAAGTAATCGCTTCGAATGCCGCTGGCAGGCCTCACGGCTGTTGCTGGCGGCGTATCTTGTTGCCCAGCTGCTCGCGTTGGGTGCCCTGTTGATGCTTGAATTGCCATTGGCTTCCCTTGGCCTGCTGCTGTGCATCGGGCACGCGGCCTGGGGGTTGCCGCGCCATGTCCTGCTGACTCACCGTTCATCGATTCGTGGCCTGCGCCGCGACGAGGATGGCTGGCAGTTGTTCAGTAATGAGCTGGGCTGGCACAGCGTGCAGCTGCTTCCCGACAGCCTGGCGCTGCCGCTGATCGTTGTGCTGCGCTATCGGGTGCCGGGGGAGTGGATGGCGCGTTCGATCTGTGTGCCCAGGGATTCGCAGGCGGCCGATGTGCATCGGCGCCTGCGGGTACGCCTCAAGTTCAGCCGCCGTAGGTGGTTGGCACCAGAATAGTGTCACGGGCCTCGGGCAGCATCTGCGGGTAGTCGAGGGTGTAATGCAGGCCCCGGCTTTCCTTGCGTTCCATGGCCGAGCGGATCATCAGTTCCGCCACCTGGGCCAGGTTGCGCAACTCGATCAGGTCGCGGCTGACCTTGTAGTTGCTGTAGAACTCGTCGATCTCGTCCAGCAGCAACCGCACCCGGTGTTGCGCCCGCGCCAGGCGCTTGTTGGTGCGCACGATCCCCACGTAGTCCCACATGAAGCGCCGCAGTTCGTCCCAGTTGTGGGCGATGATCACGTCTTCGTCCGAATCGGTGACCTGGCTCGCATCCCAGCGGGGCAGGGCGGCAGGCACCGGGATGCGCGGCAGTTGTTCGAGAATGTCCGCCGCCGCCGAGCGGGCGTAGACGAAGCATTCGAGCAGCGAATTGCTGGCCATGCGGTTGGCGCCGTGCAGGCCGGTGAAGCTGGTTTCGCCAATCGCATACAGGCCGGGCACATCGGTGCGCCCGTGCTGGTCGACCATCACGCCGCCGCAGGTGTAGTGCGCTGCCGGCACCACCGGGATCGGGCCTTTGGTGATGTCGATATTGAAGGCCAGGCAGCGCTCATAGACGGTGGGGAAGTGGGTCTTGATGAAGGCTTCTGGCTTGTGGCTGATGTCCAGGTAGACGCAGTCGATGCCCAGGCGCTTCATTTCATGGTCGATGGCGCGGGCGACGATATCCCGTGGTGCCAGCTCGGCACGCGGGTCGAAGCGCTGCATGAAGCGTTCGCCATTGGGCAGTTTCAGGTGGGCGCCTTCGCCGCGCAGGGCTTCGGTGATCAGGAAGCTCTTGGCCTGGGGGTGGTACAGGCACGTGGGGTGGAACTGGTTGAATTCCAGGTTGGCCACCCGGCAGCCCGAACGCCAGGCCATGGCGATGCCGTCGCCACAGGCGCCGTCGGGGTTGCTGGTATAGAGGTAGACCTTGGCCGCGCCGCCGGACGCGAGGATGGTGAAGCGCGCGCCGTAGGTATCGACTTCACCGCTGGCCCGGTTGAGCACATAGGCGCCCAGGCAGCGTTCACCCGGCAGGCCCAGGCGTTTTTCGGTGATCAGGTCGACGGCGACGCGTTGCTCGAGCAATTCGATGTTGGGGCGTTGACGAGCCTGGTCGAGCAAGGTCTTGAAGATGGCGGCACCGGTGGCGTCGGCGGCGTGGATGATGCGGCGGTGGCTGTGGCCGCCTTCGCGCGTCAGGTGGAATTCGAAGCCGCCGTCGTCACTGCCCGCGTGTTCGTCACGGGTGAAGGGCACGCCTTGGTCGATCAGCCATTGGATCGCCTCGCGGCTGTGCTCGACGGTAAAGCGCACCGCGTCTTCATTGCACAGGCCGCCGCCGGCGTTGAGGGTGTCTTCGACGTGGGATTGCACCGTGTCGGTGTCGTCCAGCACGGCGGCCACACCGCCCTGGGCCCAGAATGTCGAGCCGTTGGCCAGGTCGCCCTTGCTCAGTACGGCGATGCGCAAATGGCTGGGAAGGGTCAGCGCAAGGCTCAAACCGGCCGCGCCGCTACCGATCACCAGGACATCGTGTTGAAACTGTTGGCTCATTTGAAGGATTCCGCAAAAAGCGATCCAAAGGGCTGGCGCAAACAGGACGCCTGGATCGGCGAATCAAAGGGTCACACGGGCCACTAGTATATAGAGGGGGGGAGCGGCACAATAGCCGGGCATTCGTGGCAATGTGAGATTACGGTGCACAGCTCGGGTAAAATCGACTGGTTATTGAAACGGGAACTTTTTGCATAAGCCTCGACTCAATAGCAGGTTGCCCGAAAGCTGGGAAAACGTTGAGTTTATTGGCCCGTCGGGAGCATTGGACGCGTCAGAAAACCGGCGACAAGATTATTCGCGCAGTCGGCGTTGCCCGTGCTGCGTTTTTCGTGTGTGCCAAATCAGTGCATGCCGGAAACTTGCTTGAAGGGGGAGAACTTTTGCGAAAAGTCCGAGTCTATGTTTGCAAGCCTGATCGTTTAGTTATGCAAGCCTCCTTCAAGTACAACGAGGAGTGTTCATGCTAACCCAGGAAGAGGATCAGCAGCTGGTCGAGCGCGTTCAACGCGGCGACAAGCGAGCTTTTGATCTGCTAGTGCTGAAATACCAGCACAAAATTCTCGGGTTGATCGTGCGGTTTGTGCACGACACCCATGAAGCGCAGGACGTTGCACAGGAAGCTTTTATCAAGGCCTACCGTGCACTAGGCAACTTCCGCGGTGATAGTGCGTTTTATACGTGGCTATACCGCATCGCCATTAACACGGCGAAGAACTATCTGGTGTCTCGCGGACGCCGCCCACCAGATAGTGATGTCAGTTCAGAAGATGCTGAATTTTACGATGGTGATCACGGCCTCAAAGATCTCGAGTCGCCGGAGCGTGCTTTGCTGCGCGACGAGATCGAAGGAACCGTTCATCGCACAATTCAGCAACTACCAGAAGATTTGCGTACGGCGTTAACTTTACGTGAATTCGATGGTCTGAGTTACGAAGACATTGCGAGCGTCATGCAGTGTCCGGTGGGGACTGTAAGGTCACGGATTTTCCGGGCCCGGGAAGCCATCGATAAAGCCTTGCAACCGTTGTTGCAGGAAAACTAAAGACAGCGGCGACAGCCAAGAGAGGAACCGCCATGAGTCGTGATGCCCTGCAGGAATCGCTGTCCGCAGTGATGGATAACGAAGCGGATGAACTGGAACTTCGTCGAGTGCTCAATGCATTTGATGATGCCGAAACCCGTGATACCTGGTCTCGTTACCAAGTCGCTCGGGCGGTGATGCACAAGGATCTTCTAATCCCTCGTCTGGATATTGCTGCGGCTGTTTCTGCTGCGCTGGCCGATGAAGCCGTTCCGGCAAAAGCTGCACGTGGTCCTTGGCGTAGCCTGGGTCGCCTTGCAGTAGCTGCCTCGGTGACTGTTGCCGTGCTGGCCGGTGTTCGCCTGTACAACCAGGATGAGATCGCTGGTGCCGAGTTGGCCCAACAGACTCAGCAACCGGTCATGGCCGGTCCGCAAGTCAAAGGCCCAGCCGTACTGGCCGGCTACAAGGAAAGCTCCGATACCACTGGCCCTATGGCTAACGGTGTGTTGCAAGGGCAATCCGGCTGGCAGGACCAGCGTCTTCCCGGCTACCTGCGCCAACACGCACAGGAATCGGCCTTGAAAGGCACTGAAAGCGCTCTGCCATACGCACGTGCAGCAAGCCTGGAAAACCGCTAATCCGTAAGGAGCTCTATGCGAGCCATACCGCTCCTTACGCTTTTGCTCAGTGGTTGGTTTGCACTCCCCGCCCATGCCGATGAAGCCCAAGACTGGCTGACTCGACTTGGGCGTGCAGAGCAACAGCAAAGCTTTCAAGGTACGTTTGTCTACGAACGTAACGGCAGTTTTTCAACCCATGACATCTGGCATCGCGTCCAGGATGGTCGGGTCCGCGAGCGGCTTTTGCAGCTCGATGGCTCTGCCCAGGAAGTCGTGCGGCTGGATGGTCGAACCCAATGCGTCAGCGGCACGCTGGTCGCAGGCCTGGGTAATTCACGCGATGCACCTTCACGTGCGCTTGATCCGCAAAAACTCAATCAATTCTACGAACTGGCCGTTATCGGAAAATCTCGCGTGGCCGGTCGTAATGCGGTGATTGTTTCGATCACACCGCGTGACCAATACCGCTATGGTTTCGAGCTGCATCTGGATCGTGAAACCGCGCTGCCACTCAAGTCCCTTTTGCTGAATGAGCAGGGGCAGTTGCTGGAGCGTTTCCAGTTCACGCGGTTGGATACCTCGACCGCGCCGGATGATCGCGATCTGCAACCCAGCACCGACTGCACGCCGATAGCCGTCGCCAACAGCAGCGCCCCCGAGGTGGTTTCTACCGAAACCTGGCATTTGGAATGGCTGCCGCCAGGTTTTCAGCTGACCAACAGCACTGCGCGCAAAGATGCCCAGACCAAAGCCACGGTAGACAGCCTGATGTATGAAGACGGCCTGGCGCGTTTCTCGGTGTTCCTTGAGCCGATCAGCGATGCGAGCGTCACCGAAACCCGCACCCAGCTGGGGCCGACGGTTGCGGTTTCCCGTCGCCTGAATACGGTCGACGGCGAAATGATGGTGACGGTGGTGGGGGAGATCCCTATCGGGACCGCTGAACGAATCGCGCTGTCGGTGCGTGGTGAAAAAAAGCCGATTTCCAAGCCGTGAGCCGTTAATCCTATGTTCATCCTGACCTCCCAGTGTGTACCCATGCCAGGTTGCCTGCCGAGAGCATGAAATGTCCGGATCAGCATTTTCACTTGCAAAAATCTCTCATGTTTTTTATAGGTCAGAGCTTGTCGGCTCTGGCCTTGTTTTGTTCGCGGAACAAAGATGTCGGTCGCAGTTTTCGGCGTTTCTTGAACCCTGTCGCTCAACCCTGCTCGTCGTAACGGGAGCTGTATGTCGATACCACGTTTGAAGTCTTACCTATCCATAGTCGCCACGGTGTTGGTGCTGGGTCAGGCCCTGCCTGCGCAAGCGGCCGAGTTGCCTGACTTCACCCAATTGGTTGAGCAGGCCTCGCCTGCCGTGGTGAATATCAGTACCACGCAGAAGTTGCCGGACCGCAAGGTCTCCAACCAACAGATGCCGGACCTCGAAGGGCTGCCGCCGATGTTGCGCGAGTTCTTCGAGCGCGGCATGCCGCAGCCGCGTACTCCGCGCGGGGGTGGTAGTGGTCAGCGTGAAGCGCAGTCCCTGGGCTCGGGCTTTATCATTTCTCCGGATGGCTACATCCTCACCAACAATCACGTGATTGCCGACGCTGACGAGATTCTCGTGCGCCTGGCCGACCGCAGTGAGTTAAAAGCCAAGTTGGTGGGCACTGATCCGCGTTCTGACGTGGCGTTGCTGAAGATCGAAGGCAAAGACCTGCCCGTGCTGAAACTGGGTAAATCCCAGGACTTGAAGGCTGGGCAGTGGGTCGTGGCCATTGGTTCGCCGTTTGGTTTTGACCACACCGTGACCCAAGGTATCGTCAGCGCCATTGGCCGCAGCCTGCCAAACGAAAACTACGTGCCGTTCATCCAGACCGACGTGCCGATCAACCCGGGTAACTCCGGCGGCCCGTTGTTCAACCTCGCAGGCGAAGTGGTGGGGATCAACTCGCAGATATACACCCGCTCCGGTGGTTTCATGGGTGTGTCCTTCGCGATCCCTATCGATGTGGCCATGGACGTTTCCAACCAACTGAAAAGCGGTGGCAAGGTCAGTCGTGGCTGGTTGGGCGTAGTGATCCAGGAAGTGAACAAGGACCTGGCTGAATCCTTCGGCCTCGACAAGCCGGCCGGTGCGCTGGTCGCGCAGATTCAGGACGATGGCCCGGCAGCCAAGGGGGGCTTGCAAGTTGGTGATGTGATCCTGAGCATGAACGGCCAGCCGATCGTTATGTCGGCCGACCTGCCGCACCTGGTGGGCGCACTCAAGGCCGGCAGCAAGGCCAAGCTGGAAGTGATCCGCGAAGGCAAGCGCCAGACCGTTGAGCTGACCGTCGGTGCCATCCCGGAAGAAGGCGCAACACTGGACGCCCTGGGTAACGCGAAACCAGGTGCTGAGCGCAGCAGCAATCGCCTGGGCATCGCTGTAGCCGAGCTGACGGATGAGCAGAAGAAGAGCTTCGACCTCAAAAGCGGTGTCGTGATCAAGGAAGTTCAGGACGGCCCCGCCTCCCTGATCGGCCTGCAGCCAGGTGATGTGATTACACACCTGAACAATCAGGCGATTGACAACACCAAGCAGTTCACCGACATCGCCAAGGCGCTGCCGAAGAACCGTTCGGTGTCGATGCGCGTGCTGCGTCAGGGTCGTGCAAGCTTCATAACGTTCAAGTTGGCCGAGTAACCCGCCAGCCTAATAAAAAGCCCCGCCTTCGTTTAACGAGGGCGGGGCTTTTTTGTGGGCGATGGTTTAGCTCATCATCCCTTTTACCAGGCGTTCCTGCTCGATCAACTCACGCTGGCGTGCGTCGATGCGTGACGACAACGGGAAGTTGCTGCCGGCGCGACGCTTGGCGAAGTCCAGTTGCTGGATGGCCTGCTGGAAGTCGCCCACCAATGCAAAGTATTCGGCGCGCGCCTGATGCAGACCGATGATGTTGCCCGACAGGCCGCGCGTCTCGGCGACCTGATACCACACATCCGGATCGTCCGGACGCGACTTGAGCAACCCATCCAAGGCTTTTTCCGCATCGGCAGTACGGTTCTGCTTAAGCAGAAGATCGACTCTCACCTGGTTCAGCGGATAGTTGCCGGGATACTGGGTCAACATCCGATCGGTGCGCTGCTGTGCATCCGGCAGCTTGTTGTTATCGATGTCCAGCTGGATCAGCGCCAGGTTGTAGGTGATATCGTTGGGCGCCTTGGCCAGCAGCGGGGCGAGGTTGTCCCGAGCTTCCTTGAATTGGGAACCCTTGATCTGGGCGATGGCCAAGCCATAACGCGCCACATCGTTTTTTGGGTTCTCGTCCAACTGCGCCCGGAA
Organism: Pseudomonas sp. AC463; assembly: GCF_979253585.1. NCBI lineage: Bacteria > Pseudomonadati > Pseudomonadota > Gammaproteobacteria > Pseudomonadales > Pseudomonadaceae > Pseudomonas > Pseudomonas sp. AC463. The sequence goes on from NZ_CEEDDZ010000017.1 coordinate 93,442, forward strand.
GCGCTTGGCGGCGAGGCCCGGTGTGTCTTCGTATTGCAGTTGCACCCGCGCGCGGATCAGCTGATAGCGCAGGCTGTCTTCCTTCCCGCCGGGCTTGGCTTGTTCGGCGCGGTTGCGGGTATCGGCGATCCGCGATTCGGTAACCGGGTGCGTCAGCAGAAATTCCGGTGGCTTGGCGTCGAAGCGGTACTGGCGCATCAGGCGTTCAAACATCGTCGGCATCGAGCGCGGGTCGTAACCGGCCTTTTCCAGGTTGAGGATGCCGATGCGGTCGGCTTCCTGTTCATTCTGGCGAGAGAAGCGCCGTTGTTCTTGGATCGCAGCAGCCTGGGTGCCGGCAATTGCGGCAATCCCGGCATCGCCCGCACCTGCGGCAGCGGCGATGATGCCGCCCAGCAGGGCAGCCATCATCGGGAGTTGCATGCGCTGTTGCGCTTCAACGCCACGGGCGAAATGGCGCTGCGACAAGTGAGCCAGCTCATGCGCGAGCACTGAGGCGTACTCGCCTTCGGTCTGGGCGTTAAGGAACAGGCCGCCGTTGACCCCGACAATCCCGCCGGGCGCGGCAAAGGCGTTGAGTTGCGGGCTGTTGATCAGGATGAACTCCAGGCGCCGGTCATTCACCTGGCTGGTCTCTACCAGCTTGTACACGCTGGTTTCGACATAATCCTTGAGCTGTGGATCGTTGAGCTGCGAGACCTGGCCGCGCAGGTAGGCCAGCCACGCGCGGCCCAACTGGTATTCCTGTTGTGGCGAGACAATGGCAGAACTGGCGTCGCCAAGTGACGGCAGGTCGTCAGCGAAGCCCGGGGAGGCCAGCAGGCAAGCCAGCGTCAGCAGGGTAGGGCGCAAAAAAGTCATGCACAGAGCCTTTCGACAAAGAGCTTACTGTAGCCGGACACTGAGCTTCGGACCAGATATTCTAAGCAACCCGAACGCGTGCCCGGAGTAAAACCATGACCGACGCTGTAGCCTTTGATGCCGAACTCGATGCCAGCGGCCTCAATTGCCCGTTGCCCTTGCTCAAGGCCAAGCTGGAACTCAATCAATTGGCCAGTGGCGCCGTGCTCAAGGTCATCGCCACCGACGCGGGCTCCCAGCGTGATTTCCGCACCTTTGCCAAGCTGGCGGGGCATACCTTGTTGCATGAAGAAGACGCCGCCGGTGTGTACCGTTACTGGTTGCGCAAGGCCTGAACCGTTTGCCCCCACCACCCGAGGTTGATTGATGTTCAAAGTGTTACGAGACTGGATCCAGCGCTACTTCTCCGATGAAGAAGCCGTGGTGCTGGCGGTCCTGCTGTTCCTGGCCTTTACGGCCGTACTCACCTTGGGTGGCATGCTGGCACCAGTCTTGGCGGGGATGGTGCTGGCGTACCTGATGCAGGGCCTGGTCACCACGCTTGAGCGTTTGCGTTTGCCGGGCGCGGCGGCGGTGGGGCTGGTATTCGCCCTGTTCATGGGCCTGCTTGTGGTGTTTATCGTGGTAGTGCTGCCGTTGCTGTGGCACCAATTGATCACGCTGTTCAACGAGTTGCCGGGCATGCTCGCCAAATGGCAATCGCTGTTGCTGTTGTTGCCCGAGCGCTACCCGCACCTGGTATCGGACGAACAGGTGTTGCAGGCCATCGAAGCTGCGCGCGGTGAGATCGGCAAGTTCGGGCAGTGGGCGCTGACCTTTTCGCTGTCCAGCTTGCCGCTGTTGGTCAACATCATGATTTACCTGGTGCTGGTGCCGATCCTGGTGTTTTTCTTCCTCAAGGACCGCGCCATGATCGGTCGCTGGGTGCGCGGCTACCTGCCACGTGAGCGTGCGCTGATTACCCGGGTGGCCGAAGAAATGAACCGGCAGATCGCCAATTACATTCGCGGCAAGGTCATCGAGATCATTATCTGCGGGGGCGTAACCTACATCGCCTTTATCGCCCTGGACCTGAACTACGCGGCCTTGCTGGCGCTGTTGGTAGGCGTGTCGGTGGTGGTGCCCTATGTCGGCGCCGTGGTGGTGACCGTGCCGGTGATGTTGATCGCGCTGTTCCAGTGGGGCTGGAGCGACCAGTTCATCTATCTGATGGCGGTGTACGGCATTATCCAGACCCTGGATGGCAACGTGCTGGTGCCGCTGCTGTTCTCGGAGGCGGTGAACCTGCACCCGGTGGCGATTATCTGCGCGGTGCTGTTGTTTGGTGGGTTGTGGGGATTCTGGGGGGTGTTTTTTGCGATTCCCCTGGCGACTCTGTTCAAGGCGGTGTTGGATGCGTGGCCGCGGCAGGAGCCGGTGGTGGCGCCGTTGTTATAGCGGCGATCATATTTGTGGCGAGGGAGCTTGCTCCCGCTGGAGTGCGAAGCGCTCCCGCATTTTTTTGGGGCCGCTCCGCAGCCCAGCGCGAGCAAGCTCGCTCGCCACAACAAGCACGCATCTGGCTCACATCAAGCCCCAGCAAGCTAGCTTCAGGCCGGATTCAGGCCTTGCTCAACGCTTGAGCCGCCGCCAGAACAGCATCCACATGCCCCGGCACTTTCACGCCGCGCCATTCCTGGCGTAGCACACCATCCTTATCAATCAGGAAAGTGCTGCGATCCACGCCCAGGTATTCCTTGCCGTACAGCTTCTTCAGCTTGATCACATCAAACAGCTGGCAAACCGCTTCGTCCTTGTCGCTGATCAGCTCGAAGGGAAATTCCTGCTTGCCCTTGAAGTTCTCATGGGACTTCACGCTGTCGCGCGAAACGCCAAACACTTCGGTGTTGGCCGCTTTGAATGCTGCGTACTGGTCACGAAAGCCCTGGCCTTCGGTGGTGCAGCCCGGCGTGCTGTCCTTCGGGTAGAAGTAGATCACCACTTGCTTGCCCTTGAGGGCGGCGAGGCTGAAAGTCTGGCCGCTGGTGGCCTGGGCTTCGAAATCGGCTACGGGTTTGTCGATGACAACCGCCATGGTTACTTCCTTACATTGGGTTCTGTGGGCGCCAAGGCTCGATCAGTGCGTCGAGGTTCAGGGCATCGGCAAAGTCCAGGAACTGGTCGCGCAACCAGCTGATCTGCACGCCGGCCGGCAAGGTCACGGTGAACGTGGCATTAAGCATGGTGCCGCCGGTTTGCGGGGCCTGGTAGGTGTCGCAGGTCAGGTTCTCCAGCTCGACGTTGTGGTCGATAAAGAACTGGCACAGCTCGTTGACGATGTCCGAGCGGTAAGCCGAGCTGACATACGCCACATACGGCAGGGCTTGAGGACGATTCTCCAGGGCGGCGCTGCGCACCACGTTGACGGTGAAGTCGTGCTTCTTGGCCAGGCCCGGTAGGCCGGTTTCCAGGCGCGCCAGGGCGTCCCAGGTGCCGGAGATCTGCAGCACCAGCGCGCTGCACTCGCCATGCCGGGTCAGCCGGGAGGTCACGACAGCGCAGCGGTTTTCATGGCTGGCGCGGCACAGGACGTTGGTCAGCTCCATGGGGTTGGCGCCGAGGGCACTGATAACAAGGAATTGTTCGCGAACTGTGGGGGTGGACATGCAGCCTTCCTAAAACGATGAGCGGTCGATACGGTGAGGGCTGTATCGATCAAAGGATGAAGGGTAGCGAAAAGCGTCGCCAAGGGATAGGAGGTGGCGTTTTCATTGCGTGAACGGCTTGATTTCACCCTGTTGCAAGCGGTGCTTTGGCCCAATGATGGCATTGCCCGTCGTTTAGTTGCGCCAGAACGCATCCTCGCGCGGTACTTCGCTTGTACAAGCATCTTGGCGCCAGTACCATTACGGCTCTCTTTTTCCGGCAGGAGCGGTTGCATGATTGCGGGCAGTATGGTGGCACTGGTCACACCCATGGATGCACAAGGTCATCTCGACTGGGACAGCCTGGGCAAACTGGTGGACTTCCACCTGCAAGAAGGCACCAACGCCATCGTGGCGGTCGGCACCACCGGTGAATCGGCTACCCTCGATGTGGAAGAACACATCCAGGTGATCGAGTTTGTGGTCAAGCGCGTCGCGGGCCGTATCGCCGTGATCGCCGGTACGGGCGCCAACTCGACACGCGAAGCGATCGAGTTGACCAAAAACGCCAAGAAGGCCGGCGCCGACGCCTGCCTGCTGGTAACCCCGTATTACAACAAACCGACCCAGGAAGGCTTGTACCAGCATTTCAAGACCATCGCCGAAGCTGTCGACATCCCGCAGATCCTCTACAACGTCCCTGGCCGCACCGCGTGCGACATGCAGGCTGCGACCGTGATTCGCCTGTCCAGCGTGCCGAACATCATCGGCATCAAGGAAGCCACCGGCGACCTGCAGCGCGCCAAGGACATCCTGGCCGGCGTGAGCAGCGATTTCCTGCTGTATTCCGGTGACGACGCCACCGCTGTCGAGCTGATCCTGCTGGGTGGCAAGGGCAACATCTCCGTTACTGCCAACGTGGCCCCGCGTGCCATGAGCGACATGTGCGCCGCCGCGATCGCCGGTGATGCCGTGACCGCCCGCGCGATCCACGAGAAGCTGATGCCGCTCAACAAGACACTGTTTATCGAATCCAACCCTATCCCCGTGAAATGGGCGCTGTTTGAGATGGGCCTGATGCCGGACGGTATCCGTCTGCCGCTCACCCGTCTCAGCGAAGCCTGTCACGAACCGCTGCGACAGGCCCTGCGCCAGTCCGGCGTCCTGGTTTAATTGAGGAAGCACTACGCATGAAGCGATTGGCCGGACTTTCCGCACTTGCCTTGATTATCTCCAGCACCAGTGGCTGCGGTTGGATCTGGGGCCCGGAAGGTTACTTCCGTGACCGCGGTAGCGATTACCTGGAAGCCCAACCCACCAAACCGATGGAACTGCCGCCGGGCGTCAACGTGGCCAAGCGCCTTGACCCGTTGCTGCCGATTCCGCGCAACGTTGCCGACGACACCACCAAGGGTGAGTACGTCGTGCCGCGTCCGCAGCCGATCGCGGCCGTGGCCGATGCCAGCGACTACAGCCTGCAGAAGAGCGGTGATTCGCGCTGGATCGTGGCTCAGCGCCCACCTGCCGAAGTCTGGCCGGTGGCCGTGCAGTTCTTCCAGGACAACGGTTTCCGCATCGACGAGCAGCGCCCGCAGACCGGTGAATTCACCACTGCATGGCAGCAGGGCAGCGAGCTGTCCGCCACCATGGCCAAGCGTCTGCAGGCCGGCGGCGTAGCGGCTGACAGCGAGGCCCGTGTGCGTGTACGCATCGAGCCAGGCGTGCAGCGCAATACCAGTGAAGTCTATGTAGTCAGCGCCGAGCGTCCTGCCGGCAGCACTGCCAACGTCGACTTCACCAACCGCTCGGTCAATACCGGCGTCGACTCGGCACTGGTCGACGAGATGCTGGCCAGCATGAGCCGTATCTCCGAGAAGGGCGGTTCCGTTTCCCTGCTCGCCGCACGTGATTACGACACCCCGAGCCGCGTCAGCCTCACCGAAGACGGTAGCGGCAACGTGGTGCTGAACCTGGGTGAAGACCTGGACCGTGCCTGGGCCAGCGTCGGTCGCGCGTTGGAGCAAGGCCCTTGGCGTGTAGAAGACATCAACCGCAGCCTGGGCCTTTACTACATCAACGTGGCTGAAAAGGCCGAGCGTAAAGATGAAGAGCCAGGTTTCTTCGGCAAATTGTTCGGCAGTACGCCGACCAAGGAAGAAATCGAGACCCGTGCCGAGCGTTATCAGGTTCGTTTGAGCAAGGTTGGCGAAAGCGTGCAAGTCACCGTCGAGAAGAACATCAATACTGTTGCGCCGGCTGAAACAGCGCGCAAAGTACTGGGCGTGATTCAGGACAACCTGGGCTGATCCGATGCGTTTTGCTGTTCTCGGTAGCGGTAGCCAAGGGAACGGCACGCTGGTCGCCCACGACGACACGTACGTACTGGTGGATTGTGGTTTTTCGTTACGGGAAACCGAGCGGCGCCTGCTGCGCCTGGGGGTTCACCCCGCGCAGCTGAGCGCGATTCTGGTGACCCACGAACATGCCGACCACGTGCATGGCGTGGGTTTGCTGTCTCGGCGCTACAATCTTCCGGTGTACTTGAGTCGCGGTACCTTGCGCGGGATGCGCAAACCCATTGAGCCCGCAGGTTTTCTGGCCGGTGGTGAGCAACTGCAAATCGGTGCCTTGAGCATTGATGTAATCGCAGTCGCGCACGACGCCCAGGAACCGACGCAGTATGTCTTCAGTGGCGGTCAGCGACGTTTCGGCGTGCTCACCGACCTGGGTTCCTACTGCGCCAAGGTGTTGGATGGTTACCGGGACCTCGATGCGTTGATGATCGAGTCCAACCACTGCCGAGACCTGTTGGCGCGCGGCCATTACCCGTACTTTCTCAAGCAGCGGGTAGGCGGGCAATTTGGACATTTGAACAACCACCAGGCGGCATACCTGGTGTATGAGTTGGGCTGGCAAGACCTGCAACACCTGGTCCTCGCCCACCTCAGCAGCAAGAACAACCTGCCGACGCTTGCCCGGCAATGTTTTGTCGACACCCTCGGGTGCGACCCGGACTGGCTGCAACTGGCCGATCAAGATTCAGGGCTCGACTGGCGACATATCGCCTAGCCCACCTCACTCAAAGCGGAGCCCATCATGGAAAAACGTGAAGAACTCTACCGCGGCAAAGCCAAGTCGGTTTACAAGACCGACGACGCCAACCGCCTGATCCTGCTGTTTCGCAACGACACCTCGGCGTTCGACGGCAAGCGCATCGAACAGCTTGATCGCAAAGGCATGGTGAACAACAAGTTCAACGCCTTCATCATGCAGAAACTCGAAGAGGCCGGCATTCCGACTCAATTCGACAAACTGCTGGGCGATAACGAGTGCCTGGTGAAGAAGCTCGACATGATCCCGGTTGAATGCGTCGTGCGTAACTACGCTGCCGGCAGCCTGGTCAAGCGCCTGGGCGTGGAAGAGGGCCTCAAGCTCAACCCGTACACCTTCGAGCTGTTCCTGAAGGACGACGCCAAGGGCGACCCGTTCATCAACGAATCTCACGTGGTAGCGTTCGGCTGGGGCACCGCTGAGCAACTGGCGCGCATGAAGGAGTTGTCCCTCAAGGTCAACGACGTGCTGAGCAAGCTGTTCGACGACGCCAGCCTGCTGCTGGTGGACTTCAAGCTGGAATTCGGCGTTTTCCACGACGGCTCCATCGTCCTGGGTGACGAATTCAGCCCGGACGGCTGCCGCCTGTGGGACAAGGACACCAAGAAGAAGATGGACAAAGACCGCTTCCGCCAGGGCCTCGGTGACGTCATCGAAGCCTACGAAGAAGTCGCCAATCGTCTCGGCGTACCGCTTTAATCGACGCAAGCATCTGATAGCACGGAAAAAAATCGCCTTTTGGGTTTGCTTTCGCGATACACACTGTTATGATGCGCGCCGTTGGAGAGATGCCAGAGTGGCCGAATGGGACGGATTCGAAATCCGTTGTACCTTCACCGGTACCTAGGGTTCGAATCCCTATCTCTCCGCCATTACACAGAAAAAGCCCCGTAGCTGAACAAGCTACGGGGCTTTTTCGTTTCTGCTGTTTATAGGGCTTGGCGCTGCTCTCGCCGTTACTACAAAACAAATGCGCATTTCGTACACGTTTACCCAACGCGCCCTACGGGTAGCGCGTTGCGGCCCTCTGCCCAGCGTCTTATCTTTCGATGGCGACGATCTTTCAGTCGCGTAGTCATCCACAAACGGCAAAGGAAATGCACCATGAGCACGAATACGAAAAAAACCTCCGACAAGCTGGCCACGTTGGCCGCAGAAACGCTCAATAACCCAAACGCTTCTGCCATTGCCAAGAGCCTGGCTGCTTCGGCGTTGGCGCAATGTGGTACCGACAAGCAGACCAGTGCAGAGATGGAAGAGAAAGCCGGGAAGGCGCTTCAGAGCGGTAAATACAGTGAGGACACTAAATCCCTGGCTGCCTCGGTGCTCTCCCAAGCCAACAAAGAGCGTTAAATAGCGCCAGTTAGAACAAGCCCCGTCGACGCATGCGTTACGGGGCTTTTTTCGTGTCTGGCGCCGGTACGGCATAAATTATTTGCACCTTGCCGAATAACTTCCTGCGCTGCGGTGTTCACCCTACAGACCACTCAGGGAACACCCATGAATACGCCTTCCGATCGTTACGACCGCCTGACCCGGCTCTTCCATTGGATGACTGCTGCCGTGGTGATCTTCATGTTTGCCAGTGCACATATCTGGGAAAACCTGGCGAAGGGCACGCCGCTGCGCAAGGGCCTTCAGTCGGTGCATATCTCCCTTGGTATTGCCATGGCGGTGTTGATCGCCGTGAGGATTGTGTGGCGCCTGTTCGGCGGCAATCGCCTTCAGGCCAGTAATCACGCGGCGCTTAACCTGTTGGCGAAAATGGCGCATGGTTGCCTGTACCTGTTGCTGCTGGCGCAGATCGTCTTGGGGTTTCTGTTTCGCTGGGCTCAAGGCGAGCCGTTCAGCTTTTTCGGACTGTTCCCTGTCCCCGCGCCCCTGATGATTGATCACGCATGGCGTGGCACGTTGGGCGGCCTGCATGACACGGTGGCGTGGGCGATTATCCTGCTGGCGGGGCTGCACGCCGCTGCCGCGCTCTGGCACCACTATGTGATGGGCGACGGGACGCTGCGGCGGATGCTGCCCGGCCCGCGCAATGCGTTTCAAAAGTGATGTTTGTTGTTGTACGTCCCTATTGTTACGGAGCATGACCACCATGAAAAATCGCCACGAACACGCGGTTGGTTACCGCAGCGCACTCCTGTACGGCGCCTGCCTGGCCGCCGCTTTACTCGCTGGGCAGGCCCACGCCTCGGGCGATGAATCGGCGCCGCCCAAACCCAATTGCCCCAAGGGCCAGGTGTGGGATACCAAGACCGACAAGTGTGTACTGCAAACCAGCAAGGCCACTTCCGACGCCGATCGCACCGATTACGCCTATCGGCTGGCCAAGGATGGGCGCTACGACGAGGCCTTGGCTCTGCTCGACACCTTGCAAAACCCCAACACCGCCAAGGCGCTCAACTATCGTGGTTACGCGACGCGCAAGCTTGGACGCACCGATGAAGGCATCGGCTATTACCTCCAGTCAGTCGCACTCGACCCCAACTACGCCCAGGTTCGCGAGTACCTGGGTGAAGCCTACGTGATCAAGGGCCGCGTCGACCTGGCGCAGGAGCAACTGGTAAAAATCAAAGCCTTGTGCAGCACAACCTGCGAAGAGTACGAAGACCTGGCCGAAGCCATCGCCGCTGCGCCACAGGCGTAAAGTCGGTGAGTGAATACGCAGGGGGTAGTCATCATCCCAGAGGCTGAGTTTCGGCGAGAGTTGGGCCTGTTGTTGCCACGTTTATGGCGATACGGGTTGGTGTTGTCGCGACAAAAGCATTTGGCCGAGGATCTCGTGCAGGCCACCTGTGTGCGAGCGCTGGAGCGTGCCGGGCAGTTTGCGGCCGGCACGCGGCTGGATCGCTGGTTGTTGTCGATCATGCATTCAATCTGGCTCAACGAACTGCGCTCGCAGCGGGTGCGCCAGGGGCAGGGGTTTGTCGACGCGGAGCAGGAGCTGTCGTTCGATGGTGAACACCAGGCGCAGGAACAGGTATTGGCCGCGCAAGTGATCAAGCGGGTAAACAGGTTGCCTGAGGCGCAGCGCGAAACGGTTTTTCTGGCGTATGTGGAAGGGCTTTCATACAAGGAAATTGCCGAGGTATTGCATATCCCTGTGGGCACGGTGATGAGTCGGTTGGCTGCGGCGCGCGGGAAACTTGCCGAGCCCCGGCCCTCAAACGTCCAGCCGGATAAATCGAGCGGAGAACGGCGATGACTCACACGAACCCACCGTCCGATGAGCTGTTGGTGGCGTTTCTGGATGGCGAATTGGATGACGCACAGCGTCGACTGATCGCTGATCAGATTCCCAATGACCCGGTGCTTGCTTCGCGTCTGGAGGCGTTGCAGTGCGCCGACTTGCCCTTTAAGGCCGCCTTCGATTCGCTGTTGGAGCAAGCTCCCGCCGAGCGTCTGCATGCCATGCTCAACGCCTTGCCGCCGGCACAAACCGCCCCCCTCAGTCGCCGTCGATTCCTCGCGATGGCGGCCGGTTTTGCCGTGGCTGGCGTGGCCGCCGACCGCTTGTTCATGAGCTGGCCCCACGCCGAGTCCGGCCAAGGCTGGCGTGCCTCCGTCGCCGAATACATGGCCTTGTATACACCCCAGACCCTGGAACACCTCAGCGCTGATCCGGCTTCGCATGCCGCCCAGCTCAGTTCAGTGGGTGCACAATTGAGCCTGGCGTTGTCCCCAGCCGCTGTGAGCCTGCCTGGCGCCGAGTTCCGACGTGCGCAGGTCCTTGACTATGACGGCGTATTGATCGGCCAGTTGACCTACCTGGACCCGCGACACGGCCCCTTGGCACTCTGCATTACGGCCGACAGAAAGGGCGCGCAACCCTTTGCCACTGAGCAGCGTCGAGGGATGAACGTGGTTTATTGGGCCGATCCACCCCATGCGTTCATGCTGATCGGTAGAAACCCTTTCGAAGATTTGCAGAGCATGGCCAGCAGCGTTCGGAGCATGTTGGGCCTCATTGAATCTCATGCGTGATATCTTTGTGCTATCACGCATGGTGATGGTCACGGAGGATGTTATGAAGAAGCTGTCGGGGGTGGTGTTGCTCGTGGTATTGGCCGTGAGCCCGATGTTTGCAATGGGTTGCCCGAAAGGTACGCATCCGGTTGGCGGAACGGGTTCGCATCACAAGGGTGGAACGTGTCAGTAACCCATTGATCGAGAAGATCACCGCAGTCGCGCGTCAACGGTTGTAAGAAACGCAAAAAGCCTGCTGAGCCCACTGTTCAGCAGGCTTTTTGTCTATTAGGGCGGGGCGCCCTAAAGTCCTCATCTGTGCGGCCGAAATGCTCTCATACGATGTCGTATCCCTAATAAGAGTGCCCCCCTAAATGTCCCTTCGCAGCCTGTCCATCGCCCGCCGTGCGGGTCTGGGTTTTGCCTTGATTGCTTTGCTTGTGGCCCTGTTGGGTTTTTTTGCGCTCTCGAACATGGCAAGCATCCGTGCGAGTGCGGTACAGGTTGAAAGCGGGCTGGTGCCCAAGATGCGGCTGGTGGCCGACATTCGTGAAATCATGCTGCGCATTCGCACAATCTCCTTGCGCATGGCGCTGGACCCCAACCCCGCCAGCATCCCGCAGTACCGCAGCCAGATGGACACGCGCAGCCAGGATCTGACAAAACGCTTGGCCGACCTCGATAAGGTGATCGACACCCCCGAGGTGCGCGCGCTTTATGACCAGTTCCAGGTATCGCTGCGCCAATACCAGCAGGGGCTGGCTCAGTCGTTCATCCTTGCCGACAAACAGCAGGGCGCCGAACTGAACAAGTTGCTGCTGGTGGACATGAAAACCGTGGTCGATGGCTCCGGCGCCCAGCTCAACGCGCTCGCCGATTACTACAACACCCAGATCAACCAGCAGGGCCAGACCGCCGAGTCGCAGTACGGCCAGTCGCGCACCATGGTGTTCGGCTTTGTGATTCTGGCGGGCCTGAGTACGGTGGCGCTGGCCTGGTTACTCACGCGCAGTATTGCCGGCCCGTTGGGGCAAGCGATGCGCGCTGCGGAAAACGTCGCCCGGGGTGACCTGACCCAAACCGTGGAAATCAGCGGGAATGACGAGGTGACTCGCCTGCTGGTGGCGCTGCAATCCATGCAAGGCAGCCTGCGCAATACCCTGCAGCTGATCCGCCAGTCGGCGGCACAAATGGCGGCGTCCGCCACCGATCTCAATGGCATTACCGATCAAAGCAGCCGCAGCCTGCAACAGCAGACGGCTGAAATCGAGCAGGCAGCGACAGCGGTCAACGAAATGACCTCGGCCGCCGAAGAGGTGGCACGCAACGCGGTCTCGACTTCCGAATCCACGCGCCTCTCCAATGAAACCGCCCGCGAAGGCCAGCACCGCGTCGGTGAAACGGTCAGCGCGATTCAAGCCCTGAGCGGCAATATCGGTGAAACCTCGACCCTGGTGCAGAACCTGGCCGAGCAATCGCGGGATATCGGCAAGGTGCTCGACGTGATTCGCTCAATCGCCGAGCAGACCAACCTGCTGGCACTCAACGCCGCCATCGAGGCGGCGCGTGCCGGTGAGTCGGGGCGTGGCTTTGCGGTGGTGGCAGACGAGGTGCGCGCGCTGGCCCATCGCACCCAGCAATCGACCCTGGAAATCGACCAGATGGTGACCGCCATGCGTACCGGCTCCAACGATGCGTTGACGTCGATGCAGTCGAGCACCCAGCGTGCCACCGAGACCTTGACCCTGGCCGAAGGCGCCGGTGGCGCGCTGAGCCAGATTACCCAGTCCATCGACCAGATCCACCAGCGCAACCTGGTGATCGCCAGCGCCGCCGAGGAGCAGGCCCAGGTGGCCAAGGAAGTCGACCGCAACATCGTCAATATCCGTGACCTGTCGGCGCAGTCGTCTTCCGGCGCGGGGCAGATCAACGGTTCCAGCCAGGAGCTGACACGCCTGGCGGTTGCGCTCAATGAAGCGGTGGCAAGGTTCCAGCTGTAGTCGGTTCAGGGGGAGGGCATTGGCGAGTCTGGCGTCAATTCCAGCACCCGATCCCTCCCGCCTTCGGCCAGCAGATACGTTCCATGGCCCGTCGGCACGATCGATTGCGGCGCCTTGAGAAATGACAGGATCGTCTGCTGGCGCCCCTGCTTGTCAATGAGCAACAGCCGCGCCCGATGGGTTGCGTCTTCATTGATCCACAACCCGCGCGCATCGCACATCAGGAACGTCGGCTGGTTGAGCTTGCTCAACACCACCGGGTCGCTGCCGTCGTCGGTCAGTTCACGCACCACGCCTTTTTGTTTCTCCGTATAGAGCATGCGCCCGTCCGTGCAGCGCACGATGGACTCGCCTTCCTGGAGCTGGTCGCGCAGCACGCTCAGGGACCGGTCGCTCCAGCGATAGCGCAGCAGCCGCCCTGCCGGCTTGCGGTCTTCGATGGCGTAAAGGTACTCACCGTCGTCCCACAGCCCTTGCACGCTTTCGCCTTTGAACAGTTCGGTGACGACGCCGTCCTTGAAAAAGCTGACGGGCAAATCAGTGGATTCCTGGCTGAACACCCAACCGCCACGGGTGGCGACCATACCGTCGGGTTTGGACAGGTTGCCCACCACCACCTCACGTGTGCCATCGGGGCGGATGCGCACGATGCTGCCCTTGGCCTTGTCGAGTTCCTGGCTGACCATCAACGAGCCGTCCGCCAGTGGCATCAGCGAGGCGGCTTTGGGCACGTCGCGGTGCAGCACCTGAACGCTCCAGCCGGTGGCCGCACTGACAGGGTAATAGCTTTGCCAGGCGAAGAAGCCAAGGGTGGCGACGCACAGCAGGGAGATTGCCCATAGCCCCGGTTTCAGTGCCCGATAGCGCGGACGGCTGTGTACTTTTCCAGCGGTGTTGTTCATTGATCACTCTTGTGGTCGGGGGCTGATTGCCATCGCCGTGTAATCCTGCCCGCCATAAAACACACCCAGGATCGACACCGTGTCGTTATCAGGAGCCACCCTGAACGCGATGACGGTGGTGTGTCGATAGTGGGTGATGCGCAGGCCGGCCAGCAGGTCGTCACGGCAGATGCCGCGCAACGGAAACAGCGCAAGACTTTCGCAGTAGCTGATGATGTTGTCGATAAAACGTGCTGCTGCACGTGAGGAGCCGGCATCGCTGATGTAGTCTTCAAGGGCGTCAAGTTGAACCAATGCTTCAGGCGAAAAGGCTACCGAGCGACTCACCGTGGCTCAGTGCCTTTTCGTTGACGTTTGGCCGCCATGTGCTCGCGAACCTGCTCGGGGGACAGTGCCCGGTCTGGCTCGGCCTCGAGCGCGGCTGCGGTTGAAATGACCTCGTCGCGCAGCCATTCATCCATCGCCCGGTCACGTGCCAGCAAGGCCCTCAGGCCGTCACGTATGACTTCGCTCTCAGTGGCATATTCACCCGCAGCGACCTTGGCTTTGACCAGTGCAGCCATTTCGATTGGCAAGGTAATGCTCATTTGCTGGGTTGAGCGCATTTCGAAGTCCGCCGACGATGAGTAGGATTCAATCCTACTCGACCATTGGCGTGATGCAAGAAGCAACTGATCGATGCTGATCTGCAGAGTCTCGTCGTCTATCCAGAAGTGGCTGGTTTCCATGGTGGGTGTCTCTCCAGTGGTGTTGTGAGGCCCGAAGTATTGACCCTAATTGGCGAGTGCGTGACGCCAGTCGGCAAATAAGCCACTGATATGTATGACTTCATATTTGTAGCAGGGGTATTACGCCAAACTGCTATCAGCACGCATGGCGCCTCAAACTCTCGCGTACGATAATGCCCTCTACCTCGACCACCCTGGCTGCTTCCCGTGATCATCAACTTCGACCTCAACGACCTCCAAGCCTTCCGCGCCGTGGTAGACAAGGGCAGTTTTCGCGGCGCCGCCGAGGCCATTCGTATCTCGCAGCCGGCCCTTAGCCGGCGTATCGAAAAGCTTGAGTCTGCCCTCGACGTGAAGCTGTTCGAGCGCACCACGCGGCGCGTCAGCCTGACCATGGTGGGCCGCGCGTTCCTGCCGCAGGTCGAGCGCATGCTCGATGACCTCGACGTCGCCCTGATGGGCATCAGCAACGTCGCGTCCACACGCATGGGCAACGTGACCATCGCCTGTGTGCCGTCCACCGCGTACTACTTCATGCCTCACGTGATCTCCGAATTCCACAAGCTGTATCCGAAAATTCGCCTGCGGGTACTGGATGCGAGTGCCGGTGAGGTGTGCAACGCGGTGGAAAGTGGCGAGGCGGATTTCGGCGTGAGCTTCAGTGGCAGCCTGGCCGATGAGGTGGAGTTCGAACTGCTGTTGCAGGAACGCTACGTGCTGGCGTGCCGGCGTGATCACCCGTTGGCCACGCGCGAGAGCGTGACCTGGGCGGAGGCCTATGAGCACGACTACATCACCGTGGACAAGACCTCTGGCAATCGCTTCCTGCTGGATCAGGCCTTGCGTGGCGTGCGGGTAAAAAAGCCGAGTATCTGCGAGACGCACCACGTGACCACGATGATCGGCTTGGTGGAGGCGGGGCTGGGTGTGGCGATGGTGCCGTCGATTGCCATGCCGGCCCTGGAACACCCGATTCTGGTGAGTGTGCCGTTGGTGGAGCCGCAGGTGATGCGCAATGTGGGCTTGATCAAACGCCGCGGGCGGACATTGCCGCCAGCGGCGCTGGAGTTGGAACGGTTGGTACGGGAGATGCCGTTCCGGTCAGCGTGACACCGAGTCCAGGCCGGTGGATTGCACCACCGGTTGCGCCTCGGGCGAGGCCAGGTACTGCAATAGCGCCTTGGCCTGCGCAGGGTGCTCGGCGTTCACCGGAATGCCTGCGGCAAAGCGGGTAACGGACTGCACGTCCTCCGGGATCTTGCCTACGTAAGTCACCCCCGGCACCGGTAACAATTCCGCCACCTGTTGCAGGCCTACTTCGTAGTCACCCTTGGCCACCTGTTCGGCCACCGGCAGGCGTTCGATCATGGTGCCCTTGGCCGGCATGCCGAGTTTCTTGAACAACTCTTTCTCGACATACACGCCGCTGGCGCTGTCCGAATACGCCACCGACTTGGCCTTGCTCAGTACCGCCTTCAGCTCGGCATCAGTACCGATTGCCGGCTTGGCTGCGCCGGCCTTTACCACCATGCCGATGCGTGAGTCCGCCAGCTCCACGCGGGAGGCGGGGTCGACCTTGCCCTGTTTGATCAAATCATCCAGGGCGTAGCCGACCATGATCACCACATCGGCATGCTCGCCACGGGCCAGACGGTTGGGAATCGCTTCCGGCGCCTTGCCCATCGAGGGGCCGAGGATGGTGTCGAGGCTGTCGCCGCTGTGCTGGGCATACTGCGGGCCCAGCAATTTATACGCGGCGGTGAAGCCACCGGAGGTCATCACCTTGAGCTGTTCGGCCTGGGCCGTCAGCGCCAGGGCGCCGAGGGCCAGCGCCGTCAGGGTCTTGAGCAGTGGCTTCATCACGCCGCCCCCTGCATCACCTGCCCACGACTGTTGGCGCGGCGATACAGCGCCAGTGTGGAGCACAGCGCGCACAGCGCGGCAAACATCATCCAATAGGCCGGCGAGGCCTTGTCTCCGGTGATGTGGATGAACCAAGTGGAAATCGCCGGGGTAAAACCACCGAAGATCGCGGTCGCCAGGCTGTAGGCCAGGGAGAAACCTGCAACGCGCACTTCCACCGGCATGATTTCAGTCAGCGCCGGGATCATCGCGCCGTTGTACATGCCATAGAGGAAGGAGAACCACAGCAGGGTTTCCAGCATATGGGCGAAGCTCGGTGCGTTTACCACGTAGGACAGCGCTGGATAAGCCGTGAGAACGGTCAGCACCGTCATGGCGATCAATACCGGCTTGCGGCCGAAGCGGTCACTCAAGGTGCCGCCGATCGGCAGCCAGACAAAGTTCGACACGGCCACCAGCAAGGTCACCAGCAGGGCGTCGGAGGTGCTCAGTTGCAGCACGGTCTTGCCGAAGGTCGGTGCGTACACGGTAATGAGGTAGAACGCGGTGGTGGTCATGGCCACCATCAGCATGCCGCCGATCACCACGGTCCAGTTTTTCACCAGGGTCGCCAGCACTTCGCGCATGGTCGGGCGGTGTTTGCGGTTGGCGAACTCTTCGGTTTCCTGCAGGTTGCGACGCAGGATGAAGATGAACGGGATGATCACGCAGCCGATGGCGAACGGAATGCGCCAGCCCCAGTCGGCAACCACTGCAGGTTCCATCCACACGTTCAGGCCATAGCCCAGCGCGGCGGCGACCACGATGGAGATCTGTTGGCTGCCCGACTGCCAGCTGGTGTAGAAGCCTTTGCGGCCCGGCGTGGCCATTTCAGACAGGTAAACCGACACACCGCCCAGTTCCGCACCGGCCGAGAAGCCTTGCAGCAAGCGGCCGAGCAGCACCAGCAACGGCGCCCACAGGCCAATGGTGTGATAACCCGGCACCAGTACGATCAGCAGGGTGCCGCTGGCCATGATCGACAGGGTCACGATCAACCCTTTGCGGCGACCCACATCGTCGATATAGGCACCCAGGATGATTGCGCCCAGCGGTCGCATCAGGAAGCCCGCACCGAACACGGCGAAGGTCATCATTAATGACGCAAACTCATTAGCGGCGGGGAAGAATGCGGCAGCGATATAGGTGGCGTAGAAACCGAACAGAAAGAAGTCGAACTGTTCGAGGAAGTTGCCCGAAGTAACGCGGAATACCGCACCAACTTTCGAACGGGCAGAGTCGGGCCGGGTAGGGCTAGTCATGGTTTTGTGTCTCCAGCGTTCTTTTTAAAGTGCTTGTTTCGCCTAAGACCTGGAATAGTGGCTGACACATTTAGAAATGATAAGTGACAAATTTGGATAGATTGATGTTCATTGGTTATCAATCGGCGTGCCGGTCAAAAATCCTGCCCTGTTCTATGCTTGAAAGGTGTGACCAATGCTGACGAACAGGAGGTGGCGATGGGCAACGAACAAAAGCGCGGCGATGAGCCGGAGCGTGAGCAGCCCCGGCAACGCGAAGAGGAAAAACCGCAGACCTGGAAACATCCGGACGATGGTACGGAGCTTTCCGAGCGGGATCAGGAGCGACCGCTCAAACCCTGATTAACCCCGGCATGACGATCAATCTGTGGAAGCGGGCAAACCAGCTTCCACAGGGTCACACCAGCAACGACGTCGGAAACCCCGACGCCAACACCAGAAACGCCACTACTGCCGCCAGGCACAAGCCGACAAACACCCGCAACAACGTGCGGGCGGTGGGGTGGGCGACAAAACGGATGACCCAGAGGCAGAACCCGGCCACGACGATGGCCAAGGCGAGAATGACCAGCACGATGGTGTTCCTGAGACCTTAAAGAGCTGATTTATAGTCCCAATGGCCGAAGATGAACAGTGCGCACATAGACGCAGCCCCCGGGGCTTTCTAAACTGCGGCTTGTCTTGGGGAAGGGGCAGGCGCCGATGAATCGCAATGAATTACGCAAGGCCGACATCAACCTGATGGTGGTCTTCGAAGCACTGATGCTGGAGCGCAACGTAACGCGGGTGGCAGAGAAGCTGTTTCTCGGCCAGCCGACCATCAGCTCGGCCCTCAACCGTTTGCGCACCTTGTTCAACGACCCGTTGTTTATTCGCGTCGGCCACCGCATGGAGCCCACCGCGCGGGCCGAAGAAATCATTCAGCACTTGTCGCCGGCCCTGGATTCGTTGTCGTCGGCCTTGAGCCTGACCCACGATTTCGACCCGTCCATCAGCACCATGACCTTTCGCATCGGCCTGTCCGATGACGTCGAATTCGGCCTGTTGCCGCCGTTGCTGCGCGCCCTGCGCCAGGAAGCGCCGCAGGTGGTATTTGTGGTGCAGCATGTCGACTACTGGCGGATTCCCGATCTGCTGGCGTCCGGCGATATCACCGTGGGCATCACCCAGACCCGTGGCCTGCCAGCGAATGCCAAACGCAAGCTGTTGCGCCATATCCGCCCGCGCCTGTTGCGCGCGGATGCGTCCGACACACCGCTGACCCTCGATGAATATTGCTCACGCCCCCATGTGCTGGTGTCCCACACCGCCAACGTGTCGGGGTTTGCCGATGAGTGGCTGGCCGAAATCGGCCGCAAGCGCCATGTGGTGTTGTCGGTGCCGCAATACAGCGCGTTGCCGGCCTTGCTTGCCGGCACCGACCTGATCGCCAGCCTGCCGGACTACACCGCCGAAGCCATGGCGGTCTCGGGCAATCTGTTCTGTGAGCCGTTTCCGTTCGAGACGCCGACCCTGGATTTGTCCATGGTCTGGCTCAGCCATGTAGACACCGACCCGGCCGAGCGCTGGGTGCGGTCGCGACTGGAAGCCTTCATGAGTGATCGAGGGCTTGGGACCAAGGCTTGAAGCTTTTTCCGTGATATATCTACGAACCTTCCTACGACTAACTCGGAGCCAACCATGCCGCACCTGCACCTGGAATACACCGCCAACCTGACCAACCTCGCCGTCGAGAAAACCCTGTTGCGGCTCAACAACGTGCTGATGGCGTCCGGGCAGTTCGGTTCCGAGTTCGATATCAAAAGCCGCGCGGTGAAAATCGAGACCTTTCAGGTCGGCACTTCCCTCAGCCCGCGCGGTTTTATCGCAGTGAAGCTGTCGCTGCTCAGTGGGCGCTCGCCGCAGGTCAAGCAGGAGTTGTCGCAGAGTCTGTTGGCGGCGTTGCAGGACACGAGCGACTGGCCGGCGGATGTGCAGGTTCAACTCAGTGTCCTGCTGGTTGACATGGATCGTGATTCCTACAGCAAAGTCGCCATTGGCTAGGGCTTACAGCAGGCCCTGATCCGCGCACACCTTCACCACCTGCTCACGAAACCAGGTATTGGCGCTGTCCTGTTCACTGGTTTCATTCCACTGCATATCCAGGGTGAACCCCGGTAACCCGTTCGGCGCCTCGCAATGGCCGAACACCGTGGCCGGCGCCAGCAGCTTTTGCACGCGACGTGGCAGGGTGACGATAAAGTCGGTGCCGGTGATCATTTTCAACGCCGCGCCATAGCTGTTGGCCCGTGCGATCACCTGGCGCTTGTGGGCCTGGCGCGCGAGCCAGCCGTCGATCATGTTGGTGTCGGAGGTCCACGGCGTGGGGAATACGTGGCGCCGTTCCACGAACGAATGCAGGCTGAATGCCGGCTCCCGGGGCGCCGAGCGTTTATCGAAGACACACACCAGGTCGTCTTCCAGCAGCATCTGGGTCTTGAAATCCTTGTGGGCGCGATGGAAATGCGGGCCGAAGCAGATCACCAGATCCAGGCGGCCTTCGCGCAAGTCATCGGCGGGGATATCGGTTTCCAGCTTCTGCACATTGACGATCACCGGCAGGTCGGCGCGGTCGAAATTCTTCAACAGGCGCGGCAGGATCAGTTGTTCGAAATATTCCGGTGCGCACACGTTGAACGTCACGGCCTTCTGAGTCGGGTCGAAGGCCTGGCCACCGGCGTGGCAGAGGTTGATGCTTTCGAGGATTTTCTGCACATGGCCGTACATGGTGGTGGCCTTGTACGTAGGACGCATACCCGCCCGTGTGTTGATAAACAGCTCATCCTCGAAACTGGTGCGCAATTTCTTCAGGCTGTAGCTCACGGTGGACTGGCTGACAAACAGCGTTTCTGACACCTCGGTAACGCTGCTCTGGTCGTAGACGGCGATAAACACCATCAAGTCTTGCATATCGAGTTTTCTGAGCAAGTTACTGTTTAACATCGGTTCCGTCCGTAAACCCTTGCACCGAACTCAGCACAAGACAGCGCAAAAGCTTAACGGAACGGACGTGCCACTAGAAAGCGCTGTAGGTCGTTTCTATGTTTGTTGTGGGACAAATACTGTTGGCAACACGACGTCAGCGGATATGCCGCGCGTAATGCTGTGGGTTGAAGCGCGTGACAATCAGCAGCATCACCACGACCACGGCGGTCAGTGACCACCAGGCCCATTCAAAGCTGCCGAGTTGGTCACGGATCATCCCGGCAATCAGTGGCGACAGGCCAGCAATCAAGTAGCCGATACCTTGCACAAAAGCCGTCAGGCCACCGGCGCGACGTGGGTTGTCCAGGTGGTCGAGGGACAGGATCAGGCTCATCGGGAACAGCCCGCCGATTCCCAGGCCCAGCAGGCACGGCCATAGCAGGCTCAGGTGCTGCGGCGCAAGAATCAGGCCGCAGAAGCCGAGGATGATCAGCACCAGCAGCACCGCGACCACGCCGCGTTTATCCTGGCGACGGTTGGCGATGGCCGGGGTGACCAGGCCGGACACCACTTCCATTGCGGTCAGAAAGCCCAGCAGCAAACCGGCGTTCTGCTCGCTCCAGCCTTGCTCCACGTAGTACGGCGCCAGCCACGCCAGTACACAGGTGTAGGACGCGGTGCCGAGGCCAAAAAAGATCGCCAGCAACCAGGCGCGGCGATTGCCGAAAAACGACTCCTGCGCGCCGGCCCCGGCGTGCGGCAACGGCGGCAACACTGCGCGCTGGGCACACCAGAACACCAGGGCCAGCAACGCCAGCGCGGCCCAGATCGCCAGGCCGGTGCGCCAGCTGCCGGTCTGCACCTGCACGAAGGGCGAGAACGACGCGGCCAACGCCGCACCGCCCATGATGGCGGTGACATACAAGCCCATGAACAGTGAAACGTTGTCGCTGAAACGCGATTTGATCAGCGCCGGCATCAATGCTTGAATCATCGCAATCCCCACGCCGGCCGCGATGGCACTGACGATCAGCTCCAGCGCCGAATCCAGGAACAAGCGCGACAGTGTGGCCACGCCGATCACCAGCAACGACAGCACGATGCTGCGATGCTCGCCAAACCGCTTGGCCAGGCCCATGCCGAAAAACATCGCCAATCCCATCGCCATCACCGGCAGCATGGTCAGCAAGGCGGCGCTGCTGAAACTCAACGGCACGTCGGCGCGAATCGATGACAGCAGCGGCCCCACGGCGGCCATCGACGAGCGCAGGTTAAGGGCGACCAGCACCACGCTGATCATCAGCCAGAGGGCGGTGGCGGGTTTTGCGTGAACGGTTTCCATGGGCAAGTCTTGAATGAACAAGGGCGAATCAGGCCACGTAGCGGGCAGAGCGGCAAATCAGAAACTCGCAGGCACTATTGAAAAAATGGGCAACTGATACACCTGAGATCAAAATGTGGGAGGGGGTGTTAGACCGACCTAATCACATGCTTGATCTCCTGAAACGCCGCCAACCCCCACGGCCCCAACTCACGGCCGATGCTGCTTTGCTTGTAACCGCCCCACGCCGTCTGCGGGAAGATCACCTGCGGGGCGTTGATCCACACCAACCCGGCCTGCAACGCGTTGGCCACGCGCTCGGCGGTTTCGGCATGGGCGCTGACCACGCTGGCCACCAGGCCGAAATCGCTGTCATTGGCCAAGGCGATGGCCTCGGCCTCAGTGGCAAAACGTCTTACGCACAACACCGGGCCAAAGATTTCTTCGTTCCACAACGCGCTGTCCAACGGCACATCGGCGAACACCGTAGGGCGAATGAAATAACCCTTCGCCAGCTCGGCCGGGCGCTCCCCGCCACACAGCAACCGCGCGCCATCCTGTACGCCACGCTGGATATGCCCCAGCACCCGCTGATACTGCGCACGGTTGATCAGCGCGCCCATTTCCACGTCGTCGGCAAACGGGTCGGCTACGCGAATCCCTTCAGCCCGCGCCTGCAAACGCTGCAGGAATTCATCCACCAGGCTGTCAGCCACCAGCACGCGGCTGGTGGCGGAACAGATTTGCCCGGCGTTGAAAAAACCTCCGCCACACGCCAGCTCTACCGCCAGGTCAAGGTCGGCATCCGCCAGCACCAGCAGCGAAGATTTACCCCCCAGTTCCAGGCTCACGCCCTTGATGGTTTCGGCGGCGCGTTGCATCACCTGCACCCCCACGGCGTTGCTGCCGGTGAAGGAAATCTTCGCCACGCGGCGGTCGGCGGCCAGCGGTGCACCCACGGCCAAGCCGGTGCCGCAGACCAGATTGAACACCCCGGCCGGGAAGCCGGCATCGCCAATAATCTGTGCCAATTGCAGCTCTGCCAATGGCGTGACTTCCGACGGTTTGAGTACCACGCAGCAACCGGCGGCGAGGGCCGGGGCGAGTTTCCACGCGGTGGTCACCATCGGGAAATTCCACGGCACGATCAACCCCACCACGCCGCACGGCTCGCGGCGCAGGCGCGCGCTGAAGTCTTCGCTGGGCAGGGCCACCGGGCTGTCCTGGCCGGCGTCCATGCCTTCGGCGATCGCGGCGTAGTACTCGAAGGTGGCGATCACGTCGTCCACATCGATGCCCGCTTCGAACAACGGCTTGCCGTTGTTGCTCGACTGCACGTGCATCAACTGTTCGCGCTGTTCGCTGACACCCTGGGCGACCTTGCGCAACAGCGCGCCACGATCACGGCCAGTGCTTTTCGACCAGTCGGCAAAGGCCGCGCTGGCGGCGTCGACCGCTTGGGTCACCGCGCCCGCATCGCCGACGCTGACCTGGGCCAACGCTTGCTCGGTGGCCGGGTTGATCACCTCGAGCACCTCAACACCTGCACGCCATGCGCCGTTGATATACACACCGTTCAACACCGCGTTCATTCCGCCACCTCGTTCATCCAAAGCCCTTGGTCAATTTCAATCAGCGTCGGCCCCTGGCGATCAGCGGCGTTGCGCAAGGCAGTGCGCAACGATTCGATTCCCTGGATGCGTTCAGCCGCGCAGCCCAGGGCCTTGGCCACACCGATAAAGTCCGGCGTGTAGATGTCCACACCCACCGGCTCGATGGCGCGGTTGAGCATGTACTTCTTGATCTCTTCATAACCCTGGTTATTCCACAGCAGCACGATCACCGGCGTGCGCGCTTCCACCGCGCTGGCCAGTTCCGGCAGGCTGAATTGCAGCCCGCCGTCGCCGATCAGGCACACCACCGGTTGCCCATCGCCACGCCCCAGCCAGGCGCCGATGGCCGCAGGCAACGCGTAGCCCAGGGTGCCGTAGCCGGTGGACGAGTTGAACCAGCGGCGCGGGTGGTCGGGGTTCAGGGTCAGGTTGCCGCTGTACACCGGTTGGGTCGAATCGCCCACCAGCACCGCGCCGGGCAGTTCTTTCAGGATGGTGTTGAGGAACAGGGTTTGTGCGCGGGTGGCGGCGTCCCAGGTGGGCGTCAATTCAGCCCACAAACGGGCGACACGCGGCGCGCCCCAGTGTGGCTCGCGGGTAGCCAAAGGCTGGCTGCTCAGCTCGGCCAGCAAGGCCTCGGCGGCGATCTGCGCGTCGGCCACCAGCGCGACCTGCGGCGGGTAGTTGCGCACGCTCTGGTCGGGGTCGATATCGATGCGCAGCAATGCGCCGGGGATTTCAAAGCCGCCGGCGAAGGTCACGTCGTAGTCGGTTTCCGCCAGCTCGGTGCCAATCGCCAGCACCACGTCGGCTTCGGCCACCAGCGCGCGCGTGGCCACCAGGGTTTGGGTCGAGCCGATCAGCAGCGGGTGGTCGCCAGGCAGCATGCCCTTGGCGTTGATGGTCAGGGCCACCGGTGCGCCAAGGGCTTCGGCCAAGCGGGTCAATGCAGGGGCGGCATCAATGGCGCCGCCACCGGCGAGGATCAGCGGGCGTTTGGCGGCTGCCAGCAACTGGCTCATCTGCTTCACCGCCGCCGGTGCCGCACCGGCACGCGCCACGCTGACTGGCTCGCTGCCGAGCAGCGCGTCGGCGTTTTCCACCAGCACATCCAGCGGAATCTCGATATGCACCGGGCGCGGCCGGCCCGCCTGGAACAGCGCAAACGCGCGCGCCAGCACGCCCGGCAACTCCGCCGCCGACATCAAGGTATGCGAGAACGCCGCCACGCCGGCAATCATCGCGCTCTGGTTCGGCAGCTCATGCAGCTTGCCGCGCCCGCCGCCCAACTGGCTGCGCGATTGCACGCTGGAAATCACCAGCATCGGGATCGAGTCGGCGTAGGCCTGGCCCATGGCGGTGGTGATATTGGTCATACCGGGGCCGGTGATGATGAAGCACACACCCGGCTTGCCGCTGGTGCGCGCGTAACCGTCGGCCATAAAGCCGGCGCCCTGTTCGTGGCGCGGGGTGACGTGGCGGATGCTGGACCGGGCCAGGCCGCGATACAGCTCCACGGTGTGCACGCCGGGGATGCCGAACACCTGGTCCACGCCGTAGCGTTCCAGGAGGTGGACCAATACTTCGCCGCAGGTCGCCATGCATGTCGCTCTTGTTATGGATTCGAGGCGCTATTGGAGCGGCTGGCCGGTAGCGGCAACAATCGATAAAAAGTCATACTAGCCATGTCCTCACGTCATGGCTCAGCCCCTATGAAACGCCTCCCGCCGCTGCCAGCGCTGCACACATTTTGGGTCACGGCCCAGTGCTGCAACTTCACCCGTGCCGCCGAGCAGCTGCATATCACCCAGGGGGCGGTGAGCCGCCAGATCGCCGGGTTGGAAAGCCACTTGGGCTATGCGTTGTTCCAGCGCCAGGCGCGGGGCTTGAGCCTGACCGAGGAAGGCCGCGAATGGTCGCTGCGCGCACAGCAGGTGTTCGGCCTGATCGGTGAGGCGGTGGAGCAGATCGGCGGCCGCCGCGAAACCCTGCAACTCAAGGCCTCTACCTGTGTGATGCGCTGGCTGCTGCCGCGCCTGATGCAGTGGCAACGCGAGCGGCCGGACGTGCCGGTGGAGCTCACCACCACCGTGGCCTACACCATGGATTTTCGCCGCGAGGCGTTCGACGCAGCGGTGATCTATGCGCCTATCGCCGAGCAATCGGCCGAGGCTCGGCATTTGTTTGATGAACAACTCACGCCGGTCTGCGCGCCGGGTTTGCTCGGGGTTTTGCGCACGCCTGCGGATTTGCAACAACAAGTGTTGCTGCACCCCACACGGGATGAACGCGATTGGGCGTTGTGGCTGAAGGCGGCGAATGCACGGCTGAGCAATATGGCCCAGGGGCATCATTTTGAAACCCTGGATTTGGCGATGACCGTGGCGTCGCAAGGTTCGGGGGTGGCGATTGGCGACAGTGCGTTGATCGGCGAGGATTTGAAGGCGGGACGGTTGGCGATGCCGTTTGAGCTGCGAGTGCCGACGGGGATGGGCTATTACCTGGTGTATCCGCCGGGGACCGAGCCGTCGGCGGGGCTGGTGGCGCTGATGGATTGGCTGGTTAGCCAGGCACAGTAGCCCTGACACTGAAGATCCAAATGTGGGAGGGGGCTTGCTCCCGATAGCGGTGGGTCAGTTGGAACAACTTTGACTGACACACCCTCATCGGGGGCAAGCCCCCTCCCACATTTTTGACCGCGTTGGATCAGTAGCCGACGGTGAAGCGTTGGCGCGAGTGTTTCGGCGACTCAACCTCATCGATCAGGGCAATCGCATAGTCGGAAAAGCTGATCCAGCTGCGGCCTTCACTGCTTACCAGTAAGTCATCCTGGCCCAGGCGGAATGTGCCGGTGCGCTCGGTTTCAACAAACTCCGCCGATGGCGACAGGAAGGTCCAATCCAAATCCTTCTCCTGACGCAGCACGTCAAGGAACGCCGCGCCCGCAGTGGCTTCGGCCTTGTATTCGGCCGGGAAACCTTCGCTGTCGATCACCCGGCCGCCGCCCGGCAACAGCAGCGAACCCGCACCGCCGACCACCAGCAGGCGTTTCACACCGGCTTGTTTCACCGGGCCGATCACGGCAGCGGCGGGCAGGGTGGCAAAGTGCGCCGCACTGATCACCACATCACTGCCACTGACCGCTTGCTGCAGAGCAGTGGCGTCCAGTGCGTCGACTTGTTTCACGGTAACGCCAGGACGCGCCACCAGTTTGTCGGTATTACGCGCGATGGCCACAACGCTATGCCCACGACGCAATGCTTCTTCCAGCAGTTGGCTACCGGCACGGCCAGTAGCGCCAATGATTGCAATCTTGCTCATGCTGTTCTCCAGTAAGTCAGGGGTTTAAAACCATTCACCACTTCATTTCGCCCTTGGCGACTTTGGCGCTGAGTTCCAGCGAGCTTTCGTCGGCGAGGGTGGGGTAACGCTTTTTCATCGCCGCGATCAGCTCGGCGGCGTCCTTGGCTTTGTCGGCTTCATCGTCGAAGGCCTGGATGTACCCGGCGGTAAATTCCACGGCTTCAAGGGTCGGCGTGCCCAGGTAGTGGCCGGGCACCACGGTACGTGGGTTCAGCTGTTCGATGCGCTGTAGGGTAGCGAGCCAGTCTTTGTGGGATTTGGCACTCTGGGTGTCGGCCATCCACACGTGAATGTTTTGCGCGACCACCACGCCACCGACCACGGCCTTGATCGACGGGATCCACACAAAGCTGCGGTCCGGCTGCGGGCCGTCCAGGCCGATCACCTGCAGTTGCTGGCCTTCCAGGCTCAGGCTGGCGCCTTGCAGCACCTGCGGCACGATGGTTTTGGCGGGTTTGTCGGCGCCCATTTTCGGGCCCCAGAACTCAAGCTTGGCGGCCACGGTGGCGTTGATATGGTCGACCACCGGTTTCGGCGCCAGCACTTTGGCGTCGGGGAAGGCAGCGGTCAGGGTGTCGAGGCCGAAGTAGTAGTCCGGGTCGCCATGGCTGATGTAGATGGTGGTCAGGTGCTTGCCGCTGGCGCGGATCTTCTGCACCAACTGCTCGGCCTGGCCCTTGCCGAATTGCGCGTCGACCAGGATCGCGTCCCTGGTGCCGCTGACCAGTACCGAGCTGACCGGGAAGATGGCCGCTGTGCCTGGGTTGTACACGTCGAGGGTCAGCTCGGCCGCTGAGGCATGGGCGGCGAACGCCAGGGCGGCGGTGGCCAGGGTCAGGCGCTTGAGGGTCGAGAGCATCGGGCAGTTCCAGCAGTGGTTGAAGGTGAACAGAGCTTAGTTGCACCAAACGAGACTAAAAATGCGATGCTGGAACATAGTTTGTTTCTAAAAGCGTGCAAATCATGGATCGTCTTCAAGCAATGCGTGTGTTTGTGACGGTGGTGGACCTTGGCAGCCAGTCTGCCGCCGCCGACCATCTGGACCTGTCGCGCCCGGTGGTGTCGCGCTACCTGGCCGAGCTGGAAGACTGGGTGGGCGCGCGTTTGCTGCACCGCACCACGCGCAAGCTCAGCCTGACGGCGGCGGGCAGCGAAACCCTGCCGCGTTGCCGGCAACTGTTGGAGCTGTGCGGCGACATGCAGGCCGCCGTCCGCGAGCCCGATGACGCGCCGCGCGGCCTGCTGCGCCTGAGTGTCAGCACCTCGTTCGGCCAGGCGCAATTGGCCGAGGCCATCGCCGAATACGTGAAGCGCTACCCACTGGTCACGGTCGACCTGCAAATGCTCGACCGCACGGTCAACCTGGTGGATGAACGCATTGATCTGGCCATCCGCACCAGCAATGACCTGGACCCCAACCTGATCGCGCGGCGCCTCACCGTCTGTCGCTCCGTGGTGTGTGCCACGCCGGCGTATCTGCTGGCGCATCCGGCGCCGCAGAAGGTCGAAGACCTGGCTCGGCACAACTGCCTGACCCATTCTTACTTCGGCAAAAGCCTGTGGCATTTCGAAGAGCAGGGCGATCACGTGTCCGTGCCGGTGCACGGCAATATCACTGCCAACGAGGCCAGCACCCTGCTGCGGGTCACGTTGGCCGGGGCCGGGGTGGCGATGCTGCCCAGTTACCAGGCCGGCGATTACATCCGCAGTGGCGAACTCGTGCGCCTGCTGCCCGCTGCCGAGCCCCGGCAGATGAACATCTACGCGGTCTACGCCTCGCGCAAGCATATGCCGTCGGCGTTGCGCAGCCTGTTGGATTTTTTGGTGTTGAGGTTTCCGGAAGAACCGGTGTGGGATGTCGGCCTGTAAGCCTGCATCAACCGGTTGAATGTCACCCGATAATTGCAACTTGCTCTGGCTGGCCTATGCTTTAAACAGCACCGTGTAGATCCGCTCAGAGGTCTTTGCCATGGGCATCAAAACCAGAAAATACCTGATGATTTTTACCCTTTGCGCCTTGGCGAGTGCGCTGTATGGCACGGCCGCCTTCCGCGTGGAGCAAACCCGCATGCAGCCGACCTTTGCGATCAGCTGCCATCAGGACCAATGCGTTCCCCATACTGGCAGTTTCAGCGCGCTCAGGTAGGCTGCTCGGCCTTCAACTGTTCGCGAAATGCCTTGGGCGAGAACCCGACCCGTCGGCGAAACAGCCGCGAGAAGTTGGTCGGGTCGGAAAACCCCAATACCTCCGACATTTCATTGATGGTCATGCTGGTGTAGGTCAGCAGGCGCTTGGCCTCCAGCAATTGGCGGTCATGCATGATCTGCAACGCCGGCTGCCCACCCAACTCCCGACATGTGCCGTTGAGGTGTGAGACCGAGATGCCCAGCTTGTGGGCCAGGTCCTCAATCTTCGGGTGTTCACGGTAATGCTGCTCGACCAACTGGGTGAAGCGCCGGAAGTACTCGCGGCCCCTCGGTGCCCGGGGGTGGCGACGCTGGATCGCCTGGCGGCTGATCCACACCAGCAATACGCTGACCAGCGCGTGCATCATCATGTCGCGGGCCGGTTGCTCATCGGCGTATTCGTCTTGCAGGCGGGCGAACAGGCTGTTGAGGTAGTCGCGGTCCTTGCCCGCCGGGTAGCTGCCAAGCGCTTGCAGCCCGTCCACCGTCGCACCCAGTTGGGTTTGCAGATGGCTGACCAGCGGTGCCGCCAACGTCACCACATAACCTTCGACATCTTCCGGGAAACGAAACCCGTGCACGCACAGCGGCGGCAGTACCTGCAGGGTTGCTTCGCTGAGTGTGGTGCGCTGGCCTTCGATTTCCAGCTGCGCCTGGCCTTTGTGCACGTACAGCAACTGACACAGATCCGCGTGCCGGTGGGGCTGGATTTCCCACTGGTATTCCCGACTGCGCCGGGAAATGGTTTCACAGTGCAACAAATCGGGTGTCGGCCATTGCTGGCTTTCCCCGTACAGCTTGAAGACCGGAATCGCGTTTTTGGTCATGGTTTCAATCCGATACTCAGGAGAGTGGTGCGGTAATCGCCCGCATTGGCAAAAAGCGCAGGCTTTGGCGCAGTTTTCACCTTCTTATGCCGCGCACTCAAGTGAAAAATGTCAGCAATAAGATCAATGACAACTCTTTCACTCGATCCGTTCGAGTGGAATTTGCGGGCCATAAAAATAATGAAAACGCTGAAAACCCAAGTCGCCATTATCGGCGCCGGTCCCTCGGGATTGCTGCTCGGCCAGTTACTGCACAACGCCGGTATCCAGACCCTGATCCTTGAGCGCCAGAGCGCCGATTACGTGCAAGGCCGCATCCGTGCCGGGGTGCTGGAGCAAGGCATGGTCGACCTGCTGCGCCAGGCTGGCGTGAGCCAGCGCATGGATGCCGAGGGGCTGGTGCATGACGGCTTCGAACTGGCGCTCAATGGCCAGCTCACCCATATCGACCTCAAGGCGTTGACCGGCGGCCAGTCGGTGATGATCTACGGCCAGACCGAAGTCACCCGCGACCTGATGGCCGCCCGCGCCGCTGCCGGCGCCACCACCCTGTACGAAGCACGTGATGTGCAACCCCACGACCTGAAAAGTGACCGACCCTGGCTGACCTTTGAGCACGAGGGCGAGGCGTTTCGCCTGGACTGCGACTACATCGCCGGCTGCGACGGTTTCCACGGTATTGCCCGCCAGTCGATCCCGGCTGAATCGCTGAAGGTCTTCGAGCGCGTGTACCCGTTTGGCTGGCTGGGGATTCTGGCCGATACGCCGCCCATTCACCCCGAGCTGGTGTACGCCAAGCACGCGCGAGGGTTTGCCCTGTGCAGCATGCGGTCGCCGACCCGTAGCCGTTATTACCTGCAGGTGCCGGTCGACGAGCCGCTGGAGGAGTGGCCCGACGCACGCTTCTGGGATGAGCTGAAAACCCGCCTGCCGAGTGAATTGGCCGCGCAGTTGGTGACCGGCCCGTCGATCGAAAAAAGCATCGCGCCGCTGCGCAGTTTTGTGGTGGAGCCGATGCAGTACGGGCGCCTGTTCCTGCTCGGCGACGCCGCGCACATCGTGCCGCCCACCGGCGCCAAGGGCCTGAACCTGGCGGCCAGTGATGTGAGCACGCTGTTTCGGATTTTGCTCAAGGTGTATGGCGAGGGGCGGGTGGACTTGCTGGAGCGGTATTCCGCCATCTGCCTGCGGCGGGTGTGGAAAGCCGAGCGGTTCTCATGGTGGATGACCTCGATGTTGCACCAATTCCCGCAAGATGACGGTTTCAGCCAGCGCATCGCCCAGAGTGAACTGGAGTACTTCTTAGGCTCCGAAGCCGGGCGCAAGACCATCGCGGAAAATTACGTCGGGCTTGCTTACGAAGCTATTGAATAGCCTGCTATCGTATCGAGCATTGCCGTGGGCCGCCTTTTCCCACGGGCCCTGCTCGAAGGTTCTGCCGTGACTCAACTCAATCAGCCCTCACCGCCGCTGCCGGCGGTGCGCAGTATCCTCGCCGCGTTGATGCTGGCGATTTTCCTCGGCGCCCTGGACCAGACCATTGTCGCCGTCTCCATGCCCGCCATCTCCGCGCAATTCCATGACGTGAACCTGCTGGCCTGGGTGATCTCCGGCTATATGGTGGCGATGACGGTGGCGGTGCCGATCTACGGCAAGCTCGGCGACCTGTATGGGCGCCGGCCGATGATGCTGATCGGCATGGGCCTGTTCACGGTGGCGTCGCTGTTCTGCGGCATGGCCCAGAGCATGGAGCAACTGGTGCTGGCGCGGGTGCTGCAGGGCATCGGCGCCGGGGGGATGATCTCGGTGAGCCAGGCGATCATCGGCGACATCATCCCGCCCCGCGAGCGCGGGCGTTACCAGGGCTATTTCAGCGGCATGTACGCGGTGGCCAGCGTGGCCGGGCCGGTGTTGGGCGGGTTCATGACCGAATACCTGTCGTGGCGCTGGGTGTTCCTGATCAACCTGCCCTTGGGCGCCGGCGCCTGGTACGTGGCCCACCGCACCCTGGTGGGGCTGCCGGTGCCGCAGCGCAAGCCGGTCATCGACTACTTCGGTACGGTGCTGATGATCATCGGCCTGACCGCCTTGCTGCTGGGCATCACTGAAATCGGCCAGGGCCATCATTGGCGTGATGATGAAGTGCTGGGCTTGCTGGCCTGCGCGCTGGTGGCCCTGACCCTGTTTGTGTGGCACGAACGCCGCGCGCGGGAGCCTTTGCTGCCGATGCACCTGTTCGCCAACCGCAGCGCAGTGCTGTGCTGGTGCACGGTATTTTTCACCAGCTTCCAGGCTATTTCCCTGACGGTGCTGATGCCACTGCGCTTTCAGACCGTAACCGGCGGCGGCGCCGACAGCGCGGCCTTGCACCTGCTGCCCCTGGCGATGGGCCTGCCCATCGGCGCGTATTCGGCCGGGCGCATGACCTCGGTGACCGGGCGCTATAAACCGATGATTGTGTCCGGCGCGTTACTGAGCCCGTTGGCGATCCTCGGCATGGCCTTCAGCGCGCCCCAGGATGTATTGCTGACCGGCGCGTTTATGCTGTTGTGCGGGATCGCCGGCGGCATGCAATTTCCTACTTCGCTGGTGGGCGCGCAGAACTCGGTGGAACAACGCGACATCGGCGTGGCCACCAGCACCACCAACCTGTTCCGTTCCCTCGGCGGCGCGGTGGGGGTGGCGTGCATGTCGGCGTTGCTACTGGCGCTGTTGCATGACTCCAGCTTCGCCCACCTGGCCAGCGGCGCACTGGGGGGCGAGGGCAGTTCCGGCAACGTGCTGCTCGACGGCCTCAACGCCGCCCCCGGCCCGGCGCAGGATGCCCTGCGTGGTGAGTTGGGCGTGACGTTCCGGCACTTGCTGATGGTCAGCGCGGCGGTGGCGCTGCTGGGGTTGGCGGCGGCGATTGCGATGCCCAATCGAGTGCTGCGCGGTCGTGAAGACAAGGCCAACTAACTGACAAGATAGAGATCAAAATGTGGGAGGGGGCTTGCCCCCGATAGCACCGTGTCAGTTAGCACATCTGTAGCTGATACACCGCCATCGGGGGCAAGCCCCCTCCCACATTGATTGCATTTCAAATCAAACGATCAGGGGCTGTAGTACCCGACCGCCACCATGAAGTGCCCGACCTTGCGCACATAGGCATGCTTGTTCTCGACCTTGTCGGTCACCGGGTTTTTCCAGCGGTATTTGTACTCACCCTGGTCCTGCTCGGCCATCAGCTTGAGGATCGGCTCGCCCACCGGTTTGCCATCGGGGTCCTTGATCTTGCTGAAGTCGGTGTTGATCAGCCGCAGGTTGGTGCCGTGGGCCACGTAGCGTTGGGTGTCGAGGTCCACCACAAACACATACAGGTCATCCTGCAGGAAGCCGCCCTGCAATGAGTTGATGGCCTTGAGCGTACCGGCCTCATCCTTGACCAGCGCGTTCGCCGCCTTGTTGCGCAGCGCCCGGGCCTGTTCCGGCGTGGCGCGGGGCAGGTAGTAACCCACCGCCAGGATGCGCTCGCCCACGCGCTGGTAGAACACGTGCTTGCGCTCGACCTTGCCGTCATTCCAGTTCTGCCAGCGGTACTCGGCCTGTTGGATGCCCTGGCCATCCGGCACGCTGAGCGCGGCCTTGAACGACTCGCGCAAATCCGGCCCGAGCACTTCATTCACGTCGCGGCCGATCAGCGCGGAGGAGGGCCCGCCGCTGGCCAGCAGCACGCCTTGGGTGTCGACCACAAACACATAGCGGTCGTGGTCGACAAAGTCACCCTGGCGGCTGAACGCGGCGAACGCCTTGTCGCCATTGCCCTGGTAGTAAGCCAGGGCTTTTTCCAGCAAGGCCTTGGCCGCCTCGGCGTCCTTGTCCTCGGTTGTGGCGGCGTGCACCTGGCTGAAACACAACAGCAGCAGCCAGGAGATGCGCAGCAGTCCCTTCATGGTCCGTCCCTCGTTCTTATAGGTGTGACAACAGCGTAGACGGCCCCGGCTCAGGGCGCTGCCAACCATTGGTTGACGATGCCGTCGTACACCCCGGTGGCCACACTCAGGTGCAGCCATTGGTCGACGTAGCTTTTCCATGCCACGTCATCGCGGGGCAGCAGGAAGGCCTTTTGGCTGTACTGCATCTGCCGGTCCGGGTTCACCGCGCACAGCCCGGGCTTGAGCTTTTGCTGGTAACGCGCCTCGCTGGCATCGGTGATCATCACATCGGCCTTGCCCGCCAGCAGTTCGTCGAAGATGGTCACGTTGTCATGCAGGCGGATCTGCGCCTGGCCCAGGTGAGCGCGGGCAAACACCTCGTTGGTGCCGCCGGCCGGTTCGATCACGCGTACCTGGGGCTGGTTGATCTGCTCGACGCTCTGGTAGCGCTGCACATCGGCGCAGCGCACCAGCGGGATCTTGCCGTCCACCCCGAGGGCCTGGCTGAAGAAGGCTTTTTTCTGGCGCTCCAGAGACACCGAAATACCCCCCACGGCAATGTCGCAACGCTGGGCGAGGAAGTCCGGCATGAGGGTTTTCCAGGTCGTGGGCACCCAGGTGATTTTGGCGTTGAGGCTCTTGGCCAGGGACTCGGCCATGGCAATGTCGATGCCTTCATAGCTGCCGTCGGTGCGCAGCGAGGTGTAGGGCTTGTAGTCGCCGGTGGTGCAGACGGTGAGCGTGCCGCGGGCAAGCACCTCGTCAAGGCGCGAGGGGGCGGTATCGGCCAGGGCAGAGGTGGCCAGGCTCGCCAGTATGCACAGGGTTATTGTTGTTTTCATGCAGTCGAGTCCTTGGAGCATGTCGGGGCGGCCATTATTTCCAGCGTGGGGCAGGGTGGCAAGGCGGCGTGAATGTTTAGTCAAACCGCAACCAAACTCCGTCAACCCTGAATTTAATCGCCTATCCAGGCGTGTGAGGCTGCCGGGTACCTACTTTATTGTGAACCCCGCATGGACGGCTCCCCCGATACACATCCCGCGCTGCTGCCGTCCGCGCTGGCCTTTTGGGCCCTGTTTCACTGTCGACACGCGCGCCCACCAGATACTTGTCTCCTACGTTGATCTACCCCAGGGATGACGCACGCCTGTGCGCATCTGCCCGGCAGCGCCTGCGCGCCTGCCTGACGCACACGTATGAGAAAGCCCATGAGTGTTTTTGCCAGCCTGCACGAAGCCCAATCCTTCCTTGAGCAACACCCGGACATCGAGATGTTCGAGCTGTTTATCCTCGACAACAACGGTGTGCCGCGCGGCAAGTTGCTGCACCGCGATGAACTGCTGGCGGTGTACGCCAGCGGCCGGCCGTTGCCGAGCACCATCCTTGGCCTGACCATCAATGGCGATGACGTGGAAAACTCCGGGCTGGTGTGGGAGGTGGGCGATATCGACTGCCGCGCCTATCCGATCAGCGGCAGTTTGCAGCGCATGCCGTGGCGGTTGATCCCGACTGCCGCCGTGCAGGTCAGCATGCACCCCACCGAAGGCCTGCCCGCCACCGTGGCCGACCCCCGGCACTTGCTGGCCAAGGTGATCGAAGGGCTCAAGGCCGATGGTTATTACCCGGTGATGGCGGCGGAGCTGGAGTTTTACCTGCTCGACCAGAAACCCGACGGCAACGGCCGCCCGCAACCGGCGCGGGATGTGGACGGCGGGCGCCCGCGCTCGACCCAGGTGTATGGCCTGCGCGAGCTGGAGCAGATCGAGCCGTTCCTCGCAGACTTGTACAGCGCGTGCAAACTGCAAGGCATTCCGGCGCGCACGGCGATTTCCGAATACGCCCCGGGCCAGGTCGAAATCACCCTGGAGCATCGCGCCGACGCCTTGCAGGCGATGGACGAAGCGGTGCGCTACAAGCGCCTGGTCAAGGGCGTGGCGCACAAGCACGGGATGACCGCCTGTTTCATGGCCAAGCCGTTCGACGACCTGGCGGGCACCGGCATGCATATGCACGTGAGCCTGGCGGACGCCGAGGGCCATAACCTGTTTGCCAGCGAAGCCGCTGACGGCACGCCGCTGTTGCGCCAGGCGGTGGGCGGCATGCTCAGCACCTTGCTCGATTCGTTGCTGATGTTCTGCCCCAACGCCAACTCCTACCGGCGTTTCCAGACCAACAGTTATGCGCCGCTGGCCGCCACCTGGGGCGTCGACAACCGCACCGTCAGCCTGCGCGTGCCCGGCGGCCCGGCCAACTCGCGGCATATCGAACACCGCATCTGCGGTGCCGACGCCAACCCTTACCTGGCGGCGGCGGCGATTCTCGCCGGCATCCACCGCGGCATCCGTGAGCAACGCGATCCCGGCGCGCCGGTAGAAGGCAACGGGTACGCCCAGGCCAAGGAATTGCTGCCCACCGACTGGCTCACCACCCTGCGCGCGCTGGAAGGTTCGAGTTGGGCGCGGGAGGCATTCGGCAGTGAATTCCTCGGTGTGTACCTGGCGGTGAAGCGCGCGGAGTACCGCCAGTTCATGGGCGAGGTGGGTGAGCAGGATTGGCGCTGGTACTTGCATCAGGCGTGAGTTGAGTGGGGGAGCTTTCGACCTTTTTTTCACGTTGCAGTGGTTAAGCTGCCAATCATGGTCGTTTAACCCCTATGAGCCTGCGATGTCGCCACAGAATCCCTCAACCATCGAGATCGAATACGCCGAGCGCTGTGACCGCGAGCACGCCAGGGTCTGCGGCGACACGCGCCCGCCCGGTTTGCGGCGGCGCCTGGCGTCGTGGCGCGACGAATGGTTGGTGCGCCAGGCGCTGAAAGTCGCCGGTGAACCGGGGTTGCTGCTGGACCTGGCGTGCGGTTCGGGACGCTTCTGGCCGGTGTTGGCCGAGCACGTCAACCGCGTGATCCTGGCCTCGGATAACTCCCAGGCCATGCTCGACCACGCCCTGACTCATCACCCGGCGCCGTTGCTCAAGCGGGTCAAGACGTTCCAGGGCTCGGCGTTTTCCATCGGCTTGTCGGCCAATGCGGTGGATTGCATCTTCTGCCTGGAATTGTTTCGCCATGTGCCCAGCAGCGAAGGGCGCCTGGCGTTGCTACGCGAGTTCCACCGGGTCAGCCGGGACACGGTGATCGTGTCGGTGCCTTCGCGTACGCCAGTAGAGGCCGAGTTCCGCCAGGCGGGCTTCAAAATCCTGCATCATCAGGAATTCATGCCGGGCTCGAGCCTGTGGCGGGTCTACGTTCTGCGTAAGAGAGGATAAGTCCCAGCTGTCGGACTATTCTTCATCTTCTGTCTGAGTTTTCATGGTTGCCTGTGCACTGCGGATGCTCGCAAGTCCCTTTCGCGATATATACTGCGCGCCATTCTTCAAGGGAGAGCCGTGTGGCCATCGATATTCACTGGATCTGCGACAACGATAGCCTCGGCCAGCACTGCGCCGAATGGCAGCAGTTGCCATTCGTCGCCCTCGACACCGAATTCATGCGGGTCGACACCTTTTATCCCATTGCCGGGCTGATCCAGATCGGTGACGGCGTGCGCGCTTACCTGATCGACCCCCTGACCATCGACAACTGGCAACCTTTGGCCGCCCTGCTGGAAAATCCGGCGGTGATCAAGGTGGTACACGCCTGCAGCGAAGACCTGGAAGTGTTGCTGCGTTTGACCGGCAGCCTGCCGGTGCCGCTGTTCGACACCCAATTGGCTGCCGCCTACCTGAACCTCGGGTTCTCCATGGGCTATTCGCGATTGGTGCAGGCTGTGCTGGATATCGAGCTGCCCAAGGGCGAAACCCGCTCCGACTGGCTGCAGCGCCCGTTGTCCGAGACCCAGGTGAGCTACGCCGCCGAAGATGCCGTGCACTTGGCCGAAGTCTACATTCGCCTGCGCCCGAAGCTTTCGGACGACAAGTACGCCTGGGTGCTGGAAGACGGCGCCGAACTGGTGGCCAACCTGCGCCGCGAAGTCGACCCCTACGAGGTGTACCGCGACGCCAAGCTGGCGTGGAAACTCTCGCGTGCCCAGCTCGCCGTCCTGCGTGAGCTGTGCGCCTGGCGCGAGCAGCAGGCGCGTGCCCGTGACCTGCCGCGCAACCGCATCATTCGCGAACACTCGTTGTGGCCGTTGGCCAAATCCCAGCCGGACAACCTCGCGGCCCTGGGCAAGATCGAAGACATGCACCCGCGCACCGTGCGTCAGGATGGCCAGTTCCTGCTGGACCTGATCAAACGTGCCGGCAGCGTGCCCATGGACCAATGGCCGCCTGCCGTGGCAGAACCGTTGCCGGTAGACGCCGCCACGCTGATCAAGCAGCTGCGCGCCCTGGGCCAGGCCGAAGCCGAGCGCCTCGACATGGCACCGGAACTGATGCTGCGCAAGAAAACCCTCGAAGCCCTGGTCAAAAGTGGCTACCCCGATGGGCCTTATAAATTGCCAGACTCGCTGCGTGGCTGGCGCCGCGAGTTGATGGGCCAGGCGCTGCTCGACAGCCTGGCCACTGCCGGAGAACAGCCTTGAAACGTATCTGCTCCATCTACCGCAGCCTGAAAAAAGACGGCATGTACCTCTACGTGCTCAAGAGCGATGCCTTGGAACGCGTGCCGGAACCGTTGATGGCCGCGTTCGGCAAGGCCCATCTGGCGTTCGAGATGATCCTGACGCCGGAGCGCAAGCTGTCGCGCGAAGACATCACGGTGGTCCTGGAAAACCTCGACAAGCAGGGCTACCACCTGCAAATGCCGCCGGCCGAGGACGAGTACATCGAACACTTGCCCGAAGAGCTGCTGCGTCGCAACGACCCGATGTAATCGGGTCAGTGCCCTGCCTGGGGCACGTGTTTGAATGAAATCGTATTCGTGGGCGGTGGCCGTAGGGAAGCGGGCGGCCGTCTGCACTGTTTTTGAAAGGTTTGAACCATGCGTGTTCTGATTGCTGAACAGGATCACCCGCTCTACGCCCAACTGCTCAATGAAGTGGCGCCGGACCTTGAGGTGCTCACCAGCGGTGACTCGGCCGAGCTCTCGCGCCTGGCCGCCGATTGCCCGGTATGGCTGGGCCAACCGGACCTGCTGGCGACCCTGCTGCGCCAGGGCCATCACCCGCAGTGGCTGCAATCGACCTGGGCCGGCATCACGCCGTTGCTGGCCGAAGGCTTGCCACGCGACTATCGCCTGACCCGCGCGGTCGGCATCTATGGCCAGGTCATGGCCGAATTCGTGCTCACCTATATGCTCGGCCATGAGCGCGAAGTGCTCGCGCGGCTGGTCAGCCAGGTTGAGCGCAAGTGGGACAACCGCACCGGCCAGAGCCTGGCCGGGCGCAAGGTGTTGATCGTCGGCACCGGCGACATCGGCCAGAGCGTCGCCGAGTTCCTCGTACCCTTTGGCGTCAAGCTGTACGGCATCGCCAGCACCCCGCGCGAGCAGGCACCGTTTCTCGACGTGGCCGGGCTCGACCAACTGGGCCGGCTGGTGGGCGAGGTGGATTATGTGATCAACCTGCTGCCCAACACGCCGAACACCCACGACCTGTACGACGCGGCGCTGTTCAAGCAATTCAAGCCGACTGGCCTGTTTATCAACGTCGGGCGCGGTGTGGCGGTGGTCGATGCCGATTTGGTCGAGGCCTTGAAAGAAGGGCACTTGGCCGGCGCGGTGATCGACGTGTGTCGCCAGGAACCGCTGCCGCAGCGCCATCCGTTCTGGACTGCCTGGGGCCTGCTGTTGACCGGGCACAGTTCGGCGCCGACGTCGCCATCGATGATGGTGGAGTTGTTCGTGGAGAACGTACGCGCGTATCAGGCCAAGGAAGCCTTGCGCGGGGAAGTGGATTTCGACCGCGGTTATTGAAATAGCGACGGACAAAAATGTGGGAGGGGGCAAGCCCCCTCCCACATTGGATCTGTTTAGGGCCTAGAGGCTGAAATCACCTTCCGACACCAACGCGCTCAATGGCAGGCGTGGGCTTGGCACTTCACGGCCTTGCAGGTACTCCGGCAAGGTCGACTTGTCGCCCAGCTTGCCGACGGCTACGGCCGCGTGCAGGGCATAACCTTCGGGAATCTTCAGCTCTTTGCGGGTCAGCTCCTGATCGAAGCCGGCCATGCCGTGGGTGTGCCAGCCGCTGAGGCTGGCTTGCAGCGCCAGGTGGCCCCAGGCCGAACCGGTGTCGAAGGTGTGCCACAGCGCCGGGGTTTCTTCCGTGGCGCCGGGAGCGGTGAAGTCGGTTTTCGAGGCGATGATCACCAGCGCCGACGCGTGCTGTGCCCAGTTCCGGTTGAATTCATTCAGCAGGCCCAGGAAACGTTCCCAGTCGGGCGTGTCGCGGCGCGCGTAGAGAAAACGCCAAGGCTGCGAGTTGTACGCCGACGGTGCCCAGCGTGCCGCTTCGAAAAAGCTCAGCAGGGTTTCCTGGGGGATGCTCTCGCCGGTGAAGGCGCGCGGCGACCAGCGGTCGGTGAACTGGGGGTGGATCGGATAATCGGCAACACGTGTCATGAGCAGGTCCTGATCGTCAATTCGGCGTTCAAAGCTACTGCGCGCCCACTAGACTGACAAGTGTTGTTACACCGCCAGTCGTAAGCGCTTGGTTATAAGGGGCTTGGGCACTAGACTGGCGGCCTTTTAACATACCGATACTGATGTAGAGCCATGGCCGCCAAAGTCGAACCTTTCTGGATACGCAAAACCCTTGAACACCTCGACCAGGAGGAATGGGAGTCGCTGTGTGATGGCTGTGGCCTGTGCTGCCTGCAAAAGCTTGAGGACGAAGACGACAACAGCGTCTATTACACGCGCATCGCCTGCAAACTGCTCGACCTGAAAACCTGCCAGTGCACCGACTACCCCAACCGCCGCGCCTCGGTGCCCGATTGCATCCAACTCACCCCGGGCCAGGCCGACCAGTTCAAATGGCTGCCGCCCACCTGCGGCTATCGCCTGGTCAGCGAGCGCAAGGATCTGCCGTTGTGGCACCACCTGGTCTGCGGCGATCGCGATGCCGTGCACCATGAACGCATTTCCCAGTCCGGGCGCATGCTCAGTGAAGGCAGCGTGCCCGAAGACGACTGGGAGGATTACCTGATTTTCCGCGCGGGTTGAGCAAGGAGTGTGTATGAAGGTGGGAACCCAGCTGGCGGCGAGCCTGATGTTGCTGGTGCTGAGCACGCCCGCGTGGTGCGCGAAAAAAGTCGACCTGGATTATCACGTCAAGCTGCTACCCCAGAGCGACCAGGCCGAGGTGCGGGTGAGCCTGTCACAGGGCTCGGCGGTGCGCAGCCTGAACTTCGACCTCGGCCACGACGGCGACTACAGCGACTTCAAGGCCGATGGCCAATGGAGCGTCAACGAGCATCGCGGTCTGTGGCAACCCAGCGCCAGCAAGGCCAGCCTGACCTACCGCGTACGCCTGACCCACGCGCGCAAGCCGGGTATGTATGAAGCGCGGATGACCCCGAGCTGGGCGCTGTTTCGTGGCGAAGACCTGGTGCCGCCCGCGCGCCTCGA
This sequence comes from Pseudomonas sp. AC463, assembly GCF_979253585.1. Taxonomy (NCBI): domain Bacteria; kingdom Pseudomonadati; phylum Pseudomonadota; class Gammaproteobacteria; order Pseudomonadales; family Pseudomonadaceae; genus Pseudomonas; species Pseudomonas sp. AC463. The sequence goes on from NZ_CEEDDZ010000017.1 coordinate 134,500, forward strand.
CCAGCAGGATGGCGTCGAGTTGGTCTCGCGGCTGGTGTTCGAGTTGCCGGCCGGCTGGAAAAGCGTCGAAACCGCCTGGCCACGTATCGGCAAGAACAAATTCCGCATCGATAACGTCTCGCGCCTGTTCGACCGGCCCACCGGCTGGATGCTCGCCGGCAACCTCGGCAGCCGCCGTGTGCGCCTGGGCGAAAGCGAAGTGACCGTGGCCTCGCCCAAAGGCCAGGCCATGCGCCGCATGGACGTGCTGACGCTGCTGACGTTCGTGTGGCCCCAGGTGGAAGCGGCGTTCCCGCGTCATCCGGCCAAACTGCTGGTGGTCGGCGCCAGCGACCCGATGCGCCGTGGCGCGTTCTCGGCGCGCGACTCGATCTACCTCAACAGCCGCACGCCGCTGGTCAGCGAAAACGGCAGCAGCCCGTTGCTCCGCGAAGTGGTGCAGGCGATTGGCCGCTTCAACGACCACGACACCAGTGACTGGATCAGCGAGGGACTGGGTGAGTATTACGCCATTGAACTGCTGCGCCGTGCCGGTGGCATCACCGACGAACGGTACCAGGCGATCCAGGCGCGATTGGTCAAGGAAGGCAAGGACGTGAGCAGCCTGCGCGGCGAGCACATCAGCGGCGCGACGGTGTCACGGGCGGTGGTGGTGTTGCAGGAGCTGGACCGCGAGATCCGCGTGAAAACCCACAACAAGCGTTCCCTGGATGATCTCGCGCAGGCGGTGATGCGGGCTGACAGCATCACCACGGCGGAGTTTGTACAGTTGGCTGAGAGCATCATTGGCGAGTCGTCAGTGGTACTCGATAGCAAACTGTTGCACTGATCCGGAGCCATGCTCGGAGCAAAATGTGGGAGGGGGCTTGCCCCCGATTGCAGTGTGTCAGTCACACCGCTATCGGGGGCAAGCCCCCTCCCACATTTAGATCTCCAATTGGATTGGAGGTCTGGCTCAGCCTGGGGTTTTAACGGCCTTCTCGGCCGCCACTTCTGCTTTAGTCTTAAGGTTTCTCAATTCAGCCCCGGCGCGTTCGACCTTGGTGCGCAAGCTGTTCATCTCCTGACGACCTTGCTCCAACTTGTCCTTGAGCGAGCTGTGCCCGGTAAAACCACGGGCCAGTGCCACGCCGCCGATCGCCACCTGAATCAAACCAAAAATCCCGCCACGGCGCAGGCCTTTGCCCACCATCATCACGCCGCCGGCGACTGAGCCGATGCGTTCCCAGCCGTGCACGTTCTGGGTGGGTTGGGTTTCAAAGGGTGCGTGCTCGATGACGGGACGCAGGGTTTTGCTGTCGCTCATGATCTGTCTCCAAGGGGCAAGTGATATGTAGCTGACTGCCAGCAGGCGCCGGATGTTCCCAAAAAATCAGTACTTGGGCCCCGAACGGGTGTTGTTGCCCTTGGCCAGGCGGTCGTAGAGCACCACGTTGACGGTCGCGGCGAGGTTCATGCAGCCGGTCGTCGGGATGTACACCACGTCTTCGCACCAGTCGCGGATGTCTTTATCCAGCGAGCCGTCTTCGGGGCCGAAGATATACAGCGCGCGGTCGGGGTGGGTGTATTCGGGCAGCGGGCGGGCGCCTTCCACCAGTTCCACGGCGACCGGGATGCAGCCCAGGGGCAGGATTTTTTTCAGGTCGTCGATGCCGATCAACGGAATATCGTGGTGGACCTTCTTGGTGTCGGTGATGAAGTCCCGGGCGCGCTCGTAACGCACGCCGGTGTAGAACACCGAGGCCACGCCGTAGCAGCCGGCGGCGCGCATGACCGAACCGACGTTTTCGGGGGATTTGGGGTTATACAAACCGATGCAGCTGTAGCGTTTATTGCCCACGGGGAAGGGTGCCTTGGAGAAAAGCGGGGATTATACGGCCTGCAGGTGATGGATTGCTTGGGCTACCGGCATCGGGGGCAAGCCCCCTCCACCTTTGAGAGTGTTCACAAGTCAAAATGTGGGAGGGGGCTTGCCCCCGATGCGGCCGGTACACACAGCAAAAAAACTTCAGTCGTCTTTCTTCATCAACCCCGCCAACGCCGCAAACGGGTTGTGCGTGGCCTTGGCAATCGTCGGGCTGCTGGTGGAGCCTTCGCCGAAGTACTGTTGGTCGGTGTAGCGCGAGTGCTCGTTGTCGTGGCAATACAGGCACAACAATTCCCAGTTGGAACCGTCCTGGGGATTGTCATCATGATTGTGGTTTCGGTGGTGTACGGTGAGTTCACTCAAGCGTTTGCCGGCGAATTCACGCGCACAACGGCCGCAGACATGCGGGTACATCTTCAAGGCTTTGTCGCGGTAGCCCATTTCCCGGTCGCGCTGGGCATCAGCAAGGATGCGGTCCAGCTTGGCGGTGTGGGAGGGCGGGTTGGTCGAGCTCATCATGGCTCCTGATATTGGGGTGGTCACGGATAGCGTTGATTCTAGCCGCCAGCGAACGTTTGTAGTATCGGCTCATTCAATTTCATAAGGATCTGAAACCTATGCGTTTACCTACATGGACAGTTGCACTTCTATTTTGCGGCCTGGCGGCGCAAGCCCAGGCGTTCTCCAGCCCCCAGCCGGGCCAAGTGATCGAGGTAGCACTCGAGCAGTTGCACCCGACCCAGGCCGTGGTGGGGTTCGACCAGATCTACTACAGCCTCGGGCTGTTCGCCGACAAACGGGCCAAGCTCTTCGACGAATACTGCGAAACCAATGGCCAGGGCGAATCCGACAAGGTGCCCAGTGACGCGGACCTGCACACCCCGGCGAGCTTCAGTTGCAAGAGCCCGGTGGGCAGCCACCCCGAGGACATGAAAACCGTAGTCGTCGGCCCCGCCGGCCAGCTCTACCTGACCGACGGTCACCACAGTTTCACCACCTTGTGGGAAGCCACCGGCGGCGGCCCGCGCCTGAAGATGTGGGTCAAGGTCACCGACGACTTCAGCAACAGCCCGAACCTCGCCGCCTTCTGGCAGCGTATGCAGGCGGCGCGCAAGGTCTGGCTCAAGGACAACCAGGGCCAGACCCTCACACCAAGCGAACTGCCGGCGCAATTGGGCTTCAAGAACCTGCAGGACGATATGTTCCGCAGCCTGGTGTATTTCACCCGCAAGGCAGCGTATGCCAAGCCGGACGGTGACGCGATCGCGCCGGAATTCCTGGAGTTCTACTGGGGCAACTGGCTGCGCACGCAGATCGACCTGAGCGCGTTCAACCTGAACAAGAAAGGCGGTTACAAGGATGCGATCGAGGCGGTGGCCAAGCGCATGGTCAGCCTGGCGCCGGGCGCACAGGTGGGGGATAGCGGTTTCACTGCCCAGCAGTTGGGTGGCATGACCGCGCTGGATCGCGATGAGCTGGAGAAAACCTTCGACAAAAAAGTGCCGTACGTGATCGATTACCGCAATTCCCACAACTGACGCAGAACTGAAAATAGGGGAGGGGGCTTGCTCCCGATAGCGGTGGGTCAGTCAAAAATGTATCAACTGACCCACCCTCATCGGGGGCAAGCCCCCTCCCACATTGGATCTTCAGTGGCTGGTTGATCGTGATCAGCTCTTGAGCTTCTCGGCAATCCAGATGGTGTGCCGGGTGCCCTTGTTGCCATGGGCGAACACCTGCACTTCCTCGGCCTTGAAACCGGCCTTGCGCAGTTTGTCGCTGAACAGCTTGTCGGCGCTGGCGGACCACACTGCCAGCACGCCCTTGGGCCGCAGGGCCTTGGCGCAGGCGGCCAGGCCGGCGGCGGAGTAGAGCCAGCTGTTGGCTTTTTGCGTGAGGCCTTCGGGGCCGTTGTCCACATCCAGCATGATCGCGTCAAAGCCTTGGGGCTCGGCCTGCAGCACCTTGGCGACGTCTTCCATGCGGATCACCGTGCGCGGGTCCAGCAGCGGGCGGCCGGATTTTTCTCCCAGCGGCCCACGGTTCCACTCGACCACGCCCGGCACCAGTTCCGCCACCACCACTTCGGCCGTCTTGCCTAGGTGCTTGAGCGCCGAGGCCAGGGTAAAGCCCATGCCCAACCCGCCGATCAACACCCGCGAACCCGGGCGCCCCGCCACCTTGCGACAAGGAATTTCCGCCAGTGCATCTTCGGAGCCGTGCATGCGCGTGTTCATCAACTGGCCGCCGTCACCGCCCTGGATCTTGATGACAAAATCTTCACCGTATTCGAACAGGCACAAGGCACCGCCGTTATCAGGGATCGGGGTGGTGTCGAGCAGAACGAAACGTTTCATGGAAATCTCATTGGGAAGGGCATTCTTGCGCGGTTGGGAGTAGCCTTACGACATTCCGGTCAGGCCATGGAGCCATCGATGAAGTGCAGCATTCTAACGGTCATTGTGCTTGGCGCGCTCACATTGGGTGCGGCGCAGGCGCAGGAGTTGCAAACCGTACCGGTCGCGCCTGCGCCAACCCCAGGCGCACCAGGCACGCCGACGCCGACGCTGTACCCGCAAGTCAGCCCGCCTGCCTTGCCCAAGACCAACGGCTCACCGCCCCTGGCCCCCATCGTGCTGCCGACCCCGCCCAAGGACCAGACCGTGCCTGGCCTGCTGCAAAACGACAGCAAACCGAAGACGCCGGGCGGTTAAATCTGTTGCGTGAGCAATTGCCCGTCGGCCATGCGCAGGCGCTTGGACAGGGCAATGGCGATGGCGCGAATGATCTTGGCGGCCACCCGTGGGGCTTCGTTGAGCATCTTTTCCAGGGAATCCTTGCCCAGGTTCAACAACACGCAATCACTGGCCGCCACGCAACTGGCCGAACGGCGCTCGCCGTCGAGCACGGCCATTTCGCCGAAGGCCCGGCCACTGCGCAGGGTGGCGATGGTCAGGCGCTGGCCGTCGAGGCCGGTTTTCTGCACCGCCACCTGGCCGCTGTGGAGGATGCACATAAAGGTGCCGGCATCGCCTTCGAGGAAGATCACCTCATCGCGGGCAATGCTGCTGATATTGAAGTAGCCCGCGGCCACATGAAAATCTTCCGGCAGCAGCGGGTCGAACAGGCCGCAGTCCATCAGCATGTCGCGGATTTCGTTGTTCATCAGGGTCGGTAGTGGCATAGCTGCAATCTTGGTCCATCAAACAGGTAGGCGGTCCTGTGTTCAGACAGGCCCGCCCCGCTAAGTTCCTAAATCAGCCCCAGCGCCTTGAACACAAATGCATATTCGAGCGCTACGTCACGTAATCCCTGGTAACGACCGCTCATGCCGCCGTGGCCGGCACCCAACTCGGTCTTGAGCAACAGCAGGTTGTCGTCGGTCTTGGTGTCGCGCAACTTGGCCACCCACTTGGCCGCTTCCCAGTACTGCACGCGGCTGTCGTTGTAGCCGGCGATCACCAGCAGGTGCGGGTAGGCCTGGGCGCGAATATTTTCGTACGGCGCGTAGGCCTTGATGCGCGCATACACCTGAGGCTCTTCTGGGTTGCCCCACTCGTCGTACTCGGTGATGGTCAGCGGCAGCTCGGGGTCGAGCATGGTGTTGAGCACATCCACAAACGGCACTTCGGCAATCGCCGCCTGGAACAGCTCGGGGCGCTGGTTGAGCACCGCGCCGATCAACAGGCCGCCAGCACTGCCGCCGCTGATGGCCAGTTGCTTGGAGGTGGTCAGGCCCTGGGCGATCAGGTGTTCGGCGCAGGCGACAAAGTCGCTGAAGGTGTTCTGCTTGTGTTCCTGCTTGCCGTTGCGGTACCAGGCTTCACCCAGCTCGCCGCCGCCGCGTACGTGCGCAATGGCAAACGCCACGCCACGCTCGAGCAGGCTCAGGCGCGCATGCGAAAACCACGGGTCGAGGCTCGAACCGTAGGCGCCGTAGCCATACAGATACAGCGGCGTGGCTTTGCCGAGCTGGTCGCGCTTGACCACCAGGCTGATCGGCACCAGGGTGCCATCGGCAGAGGTGGCCCACAGGCGCTGGCTCACGTAGTCGTCGGCATTGAACACGCCGAGTACCGGGGTTTCCTTGAGCACCACTTGTGCGCCGCTCGCCAGTTCCAGCTGGCGTACCTGGGCCGGGCGGTTCAGGGCTTCGTAGCGCAGGCGGATCTTGTCGCTCGGAAACTCCAGGCTGTTTTGTACGTAGAGGCTATACGCGGCGTCAGGCAATTCCACGCGATAGGCCGGCACGCCCTCGGGGTGCACTTCGATCACCGGCAGGCCGCCGATGCGCAGGCTCAGGGTCATGGCGCCGGCGTTCAGGCTTACGCCGTCGAGCATGACCTCGTCGCTGTGGGGGATCAGGTTCTGCCACTCATCTTCGGTCGGCACGTCGCCAATGTCGGTCGCCACGAACAGCGCGTAGTTGATGCCATCGCGGTTGCTGCGGATAAACCAGGTCCATGCGCCATTCAACTGGCCGTGGTCGACATCGTATTCATGGTCTTCGACGCGAGGCGCCAGGCAGGTGAACTCCAGGTGTGGCTGGTTGGCATCCAGCGCCCAGATTTCGCTGGTGGTCTTGCTGCCCAGCGAGAGCAGTAACTGGCGCTCGGAACTCGAACGGTAGCAATGCAGGAAGAAACGCCCGTCGGGCTCATGGAACACTTCCTGCGCCGCCGTGCCATCCAGGCGGTAGCGATAGAGCTTGTGTGGGCGATGGGTGTCGTCGAGTTCGCCGAAGAACAGGGTCAGGCTGTCATTGGCCCAGGTCATGCTGCCGTCGCAGTCTTCGAACTCGAGTTCGCTGACCTTGCCGGTGGCCAATTCCTTCACGTACAGGGTGTAAATCTCTTCGCCACTGGTGTCCAGGCTGTAGGCCAGGCGCTGGTGGTCGGGGCTGATGCTGAACGCGCCGAGGGAGAAGAAGCCGCCATTGGCCAGCACGTTCGGGTCCAGCAGCAGCTCTTCGCTGCTGTCGTCTACCTGGTTGCTGTCGTCGGCGGGGCGGCGGCAGCGGTAGTGGCGGGCGTATTCGTCCCCGGCGGTGGTGCGCGTGTAATACAGGTACGGGCCCCATGGGGAGGGCAGCGACAGGTCGGTTTCGAGGATGCGGCCCTTGATCTCCTCGAACAGGCTTTCGCGCAACGCGGCTTGATCGGCGAGCTGGGCTTCCTGCCAGGCGTTTTCGGCCTTGAGGTAGTCGAGCACCTCAGTGGTATCACGCTCCTGCAACCAGGCGTACGGGTCCTGGCCAGGGGCCTTGCGGGCGATCGGGGCGGTGGCGATAGGCATGGATCACTCTCTGTCAGGCGGACGGTGGCAGGCTTTGCAGCCGCGACACGCAAAAGCCGTTATCATAGCCGCCTGTTTGCCTACCTTGCCATGGACACCATGACCGAGAACGACTATCTGACCGCTTGGGGCCTTTACGCCTTCGCCGCTTTGGGCTGCCTGTTGGTGTGGTGGCGCATGACGCGCTGGATCTGGCGCTGGCTGCGCGAGCCGCTGCAATTGCTGATGGCGGTGCTGTTGTTTAGCCCGACCATCGTTGACCCGGTCAAGACCCAGTTCGCACCGGCCGTGGCCATCACTGCGCTGGACCTGGTGCTCAAGGTCGGCAATAACGCCTGGCGGGCCATTTCCGATCTGGTCATGTACGCGATGATCGCGTTTGGCGTGTACATCGTCATTGTGTTGATCCGCTGGCCCATCGAGCGCGCCGCCAACGCCCGCCGTGAGCGCAAGGCCGCGATGGACGCTGCCCTGGCTGCCGAGCCGGTAGAAGAAGACGATGAACCCTTCCGCCGTCCGGCGCCGGTCAGTGGCATGCGGGTCGAACCGCGCCTTTAACGTTGCAGCGAGAGCCCTGGCATGTGTGAATTATTGGGCATGAGTGCCAACGTCCCCACCGATATCGTGTTCAGCTTCACCGGGCTGATGCAGCGCGGTGGGCGTACCGGCCCGCACCGCGACGGTTGGGGCATCGCCTTCTATGAAGGCCGTGGCCTGCGCCTGTTCCAGGACCCGGCCGCGAGCAGCGAATCGGAAGTCGCACTGCTGGTGCAGCGTTATCCCATCAAGAGCGAAGTGGTGATTGGCCATATCCGCCAGGCCAATGTGGGCAAGGTGAGCCTGGCCAATACCCACCCGTTCGTACGCGAGCTGTGGGGCCGCAACTGGTGCTTCGCGCATAACGGCCAATTGGCGGACTTCAACCCGCGCGCCACCTTCTACCGCCCGGTCGGCGATACCGACAGTGAAGCGGCCTTCTGCGACTTGCTCAACCGCGTGCGCGAAGCCTTCCCCGAGCCGGTGGACATCGAACAGATGCTGCCGGACCTGATCGCCGCCTGCGCCGAATACCGCAGCAAAGGCGTGTTCAATTGCCTGCTCAGTGACGGCGACTGGCTGTTTTGCTTCTGCTCGACCAAATTGGCGCAGATTACCCGACGTGCACCATTTGGCCCCGCGCGGCTCAAAGATGTCGACGTAATCGTGGATTTTCAGGCTGAAACCACCCCCAATGACGTGGTGACGGTGATCGCCACCGAGCCTTTGACCGACAACGAAAACTGGACCCGCTACGAACCGGGCCAATGGAGCCTGTGGCGACGCGGTGAATGCGTCAGCCAGGGCGTTACCGAGTAAGGATATCGACCATGTTGCTTAGTTATCTGCGTTTGGTGCTGTTTGCCATTGGCTTGTTGGTCGGCGTGCAAGTGCCGGGGTTTATCAACGATTACGCCAAGCGTGTCGAAGCGCATCTGATCGAGGCGCAGACTGGCCTCAGTGGGTTTGAAACCACTGCACGGCAGTTCTTCAACGGTGATTTGAAGGCACTGGTGGCGCATTACCGGGCCAGTGATGATCCGGTGTTTCAGAGTGACGCTAACAGCCTGGGGGCGATGCTTGATCGCCAGGTGGCGTTGGACAAGCAATTCCAGGCGATGCAAGGCCCGTGGTACATACGCGCCTTGCAGGTGGCGGTGGCCGCTGACCCGGATATTCGCCAGGAAACCTGGAATGGCTACACCTACCAGATTCTGCTGACGCCTGAGGCTATGGGCTGGGGGCTGGGTGGGGCGATGCTCTTGTCGTTTGGGATCGAGTGTCTGTTTCGTCTGATTGATTGGGTGGTGTTGGGCGGGAAGCGGTTGCGCCAGAGTCGGCCGATCGAGGAGCGGGATCTCAAGGGGCTCTGATTTTTTTGGGCCTTGTGTGCATATCCGTTGCTGCGGTAACGGCTGCTTATGGTTCCGCCCTTACGGCGGGTCACTTTTGAAAAGCGCAAAAGTAACCAAAACGCTCTTGCCCCAACACTCGGCACCTCGCCTAGGCTCGGTGTGCCCGAACGCAGGCTTGAATCCGTGGGCCGCCGCAATGGGCCATCCTTGGCCCAGTGCGGCTAACCCGGCGTCCTGCCGGGTTACCC
>NZ_CEEDDZ010000018.1:0-128800 GCF_979253585.1 Pseudomonas sp. AC463
CGGGTCTCAGGTCAGAACCGGAACACTTCCATATCCGTACGAATTGGCACGGCCATCGGCATCTTCGGTTTCTGCGGCTCTGCCGGCCTGGCCTGTACCGGGGCTTGCTTGCGCGGCGCCTCGGCGATTGGCGGCTGGTTGGCCAATGGCTTGAGGGCTACCGACAGCTGCTGCGCCAGGTTCTGCAACAGCACGCCCTGGGCCTGGACCTGGGACGCGGTGGTGCCGGTGTGTTGCTCCTGCAGGTGCACGATACGGTTGTCGCGCACCTGGCCACGGCGGTCGATCAAACGCCACTGCGCGTCAAGGATCGCCGGCTGCGAAGCACCGGAGTCGAGCCGGGTAATCGTCAGCAACACCTGTACATCGGGGCTGAAGCCGGTAGGCGCTGGGGCCAGGACCACACGCTGGCTATCAAGATGACCCGCCACCTGGCGCAGCATCAGTTGGTTGATGTCGGACGATAAACTGCCCGCCCAGCGACCATCGGTGGAACCTTGCAGGCTGCCGTCGTTCTGACGTTGCAGCAGGGTTTCGCGTTGCAGGTAGTCAGCCACGACCACCGGGCCAAGCAAGACGGCCATGCCGGCGCTCTGTGCTGGCTGCGCTGGACTTCCGCTGTCCAGTTGATACAGCGACACCGGCTGGTGAGTGCTGCAACCCGCCAGCCCCAAAAGGCCAGCGAGCATGAAAATAAAAGGAAGGCGTGGAGCAGTCATCATCCCATCCAGGTGGCTGCCACAAGGCGAACCACAATGTAATACTTAAAAATAACCTAAACACGCTCGGCCACGCCGGCGCTGGAAAGGCCATATCATCCGTGAATATGCGCCATGACTCCAGCGCCAAAGCGTCGATCTACGCGTTAAATCGTAGATCGAGGGCTCTAATACGCGTTAAACCGGCGTTTCCACCAGCAAAGCATCCACTCGTTGGAAGCCACGCGGCAGTTTATTACCACGACGGCCACGCTCGCCCTTGTAATGTTCCAGGTCGTCAGGGCGCAATGACAACGTGCGCTTGCCGGCCTGAAGCACCAAGGTCGCACCTTCCGGGATCACTGCGATGTCGGTCACGTACTCTTCGCGACTGGCCACCCGCTCGCCGGGAATACCAATGATCTTGTTGCCCTTGCCTTTGCCCAACTGCGGCAGGTCGCTGATCTTGAACACCAGCAAGCGCCCTTCGGTGGTCACCGACGCCAGCCAATTGCTCTCGCGGTTCTCCACCGGCCGCGGCAGGATCACCTTGGCGTTGTTCGGCAAGCTCAACAGCGCCTTGCCCGCCTTGTTCTTGGCCTGCAGGTCTTCACCCTTGACCACGAACCCGTAACCCGCGTCGGAAGCGATCACATACAGCGCGTCGTCTTCCGGCAGCAGCACACATTCAAAATTCGCCCCCGGTGGCGGCGTCAGGCGCCCGGTCAGCGGCTCGCCCTGGCCTCGTGCCGAGGGCAAGGTGTGGGCCGGCACCGAGTAACTGCGCCCGGTGGAGTCGATAAACACCGCAAACTGGTTGGAACGCCCGGCCGCAGCCGTCTTGAAGCCATCACCGGCCTTGTACGACAAACCGGTGGCGTCAATATCATGCCCTTTGGCAGAACGAACCCAACCCTTTTCCGACAGAACGACGGTAATTTTCTCGTTCGGCAGCAACTCGGTTTCTGTCAGCGCTTTAGCTTCGGCGCGTTGCACGATCGGCGACCGACGGTCATCGCCATAGGTTTCAGCGTCTTTGATCAACTCACTGCGCACCAGCTTCTTGAGCTTGGCTTCGCTGCCCAGCAGGGCTTGCAGCTTGGCTTGCTCCTTGAGCAGGGCGTCTTGCTCGTCGCGCAGCTTCATCTCTTCCAGTCGCGCCAACTGGCGCAAGCGGGTGTCGAGGATGTAGTCGGCCTGGATCTCGCTCAGCTCGAAACGCGCGATCAGCTCGGCTTTCGGGTGCTCGGCGGTACGGATGATGTGGATCACTTCATCCAGGTTGAGGTAGGCAATCAGCAAGCCGTCCAACAGGTGCAGGCGGCGCTCGACCTTGTCTAGACGGAACTGCAGGCGGCGGCGCACGGTGTTGACGCGGAATTCCAGCCACTCCACCAGCAGGTTGCGCAGGTTTTTCAGCTGCGGCTTGCCGTCCAGGCCAATGATGTTGACGTTGACCCGGTAGCTGGACTCCAGGTCGGTGCTGGCGAACAGGTGCTGCATCAGGACTTCGTGGTCGACCCGGCTATTGGTCGGGATGATCACGATGCGGCACGGGTTTTCGTGGTCAGACTCGTCACGCAGGTCGGCGACTTGCGGCAATTTCGACGGTTTGGCCTGCATCAACGCGGCGATCTGCTCCAGCACCTTGGCGCCGGACACCTGGTGCGGCAGCGCAGTAACAATAATGTCGCCGTCTTCAATGTGGTACACGGCGCGCATGCGCACCGAGCCCTTGCCGGTTTCGTACATCTTCAGCAGGTCGGCACGCGGCGTGATGATTTCCGCTTCGGTCGGGTAGTCCGGGCCCTGGATATGCTCGCAGAGCTGCTCGACCGTGGCTTTTGGCTCATCGAGCAAACGCACGCACGCCGTGGCGACTTCACGCAGATTGTGCGGCGGCACGTCGGTGGCCATGCCGACCGCGATACCGGTGGTGCCATTGAGCAGGATATTCGGCAAACGTGCCGGCAACACCAAGGGTTCGTCGAGGGTGCCGTCAAAGTTCGGGCCCCAGTCGGCGGTGCCCTGCCCCAGTTCGCTCAGCAACACTTCCGAATAGCGCGACAGGCGCGCCTCGGTGTAACGCATGGCCGCGAAGGACTTGGGATCATCCGGCGCACCCCAGTTACCCTGGCCGTCCACCAGCGTGTAGCGGTAGCTGAACGGCTGGGCCATCAGCACCATGGCTTCGTAGCACGCCGAGTCGCCGTGGGGGTGGAACTTGCCGAGCACGTCACCGACGGTACGCGCCGACTTCTTGTGCTTGGAATCGGCGTCCAGGCCCAACTCACTCATGGCGTAGATGATGCGCCGTTGCACGGGCTTCAGGCCGTCGCCGATATGCGGCAAGGCACGGTCCATGATCACGTACATGGAATAGTTGAGGTAGGCATTTTCGGTGAAGTCAGCCAGCGACCGGCGTTCTACGCCGTCTAAGCTGTCTGCAAGGATGTCACTCATGCGGGCCTCATCATTATTGGGTAAGGCGCAGCGGAACTGCCGCAGCGCTGATTCAATTCAAAAAGTGGATAGCTCATGGGCGCGCGCTCCAGCCACCGGCGGGGGCGGCGAAACGATAGACCACGGGGCGTTTTTCGCCATCGGCGCGGGCGCCGAAGTTATTGTCGATACCCAGCCACGCCCCCTCGGCGTCGATCACCAAGGCTTCGGCCAGGCCATAGGGCTGGGCGTAGCGACGCTCAGGCGTCAGGGTTTCGTCGGCAAACGACCAGCACAGCTCAACTTTGGCCGTGATGGGATCGCGTCGGCAAATCTGGAATGCATTGCGCTCCAGGGTGAAAAGCTTGCCGCTGAACAGTGCCAAATCGGCAAAATCCTTGGACACCGCCTTGGCACTGGGGAACCTGGCCGGTTGCACTTCCTGGCCGGCCTCGCTCAGCAACACGCAGGGGCCGTCACAATCCCAGAGGCTCTGTGGACGCTTGATCGAGATTAAACCCCGTCGCTCGCGCTCGGCCGCCAGCCAAATCTGGTTACCTTCGGGATTTATCGCCAGGCCTTCGAACAAGGCATTGAAGTGCAGCAGCATGCCGCTGGCACGCGCTTCACGCACCATGCCGGGGGCAATTTTCAACCACTCGGGCGCCCCGCTCACAGGCACTTGCAGCACGGCGGCATGGGCTTCGCTGACGATGTAGCGGTTACCGGCGGCATCACAGGTGATGCCTTCAAAGTCCAGGTCGCCACCACGGATGAGCGCCGCGGCCTTGGTGCGCGAGCGCAGGCCCCAGGGCAAGCCGGAATCAGGCACTGGCGGCACGTCGATCTTCACCGCTTCGGCCTGCCAGGTCGGTGCGCTGATATCGAGGCGATAGATCTGGTCGTCGTCGCGGTCGGAAACCGTCCACAACTCCTTGCCGCACAGGGCGAGGCCCGACAGGTTGCCGCCGCGCATGCCGTCCACCGGGTGCTCGGACAGCATTTTCAGCTCAGCCGCAGGCGCAGCGAGCGCCTGGGTGGCCGCCAACCCGCTCAACATCAGGATCGCCAGGGCGACACCTGTGCGCATCAGCCCAGCACCTCGGCCAGGTTGCCTTTGGATTCCAGCCAGGCTTTGCGGTCCGGCGCGCGTTTTTTCGCCAGCAGCATGTCCATCATTTCCGAGGTGCCGGCGTAGTCTTCCAGGGTCAACTGCACCAGGCGACGGGTGTTCGGGTCCATGGTGGTCTCGCGCAGTTGCGGCGGGTTCATCTCACCCAGGCCTTTGAATCGCGTGACCTGCGGCTTGCCGCGCTTCTTCTCGGCGACCAGGCGGTCGAGGATGCCATCGCGCTCGGCTTCGTCCAGGGCGTAGAAAATTTCCTTGCCCAGGTCGATCCGGTACAGCGGCGGCATGGCGACATAGACGTGACCGGCATCCACCAATGGGCGGAAATGCTGCACGAACAGCGCGCACAGCAAGGTCGCAATGTGCAGGCCGTCGGAGTCGGCGTCGGCGAGGATGCAGATCTTGCCGTAGCGCAACTGGCTGATATCGGCCGCGCCCGGGTCGACACCAATGGCCACGGCGATGTTGTGCACTTCCTGGCTGGCCAGCACTTCGCTGCCATCGACTTCCCAGGTGTTGAGGATCTTGCCGCGCAACGGCAGGATCGCCTGGAATTCCTTGTCCCGCGCTTGCTTGGCGGAACCGCCGGCGGAATCACCTTCGACCAGGAACAGCTCGGAACGCATCGGGTCCTGCCCGGCGCAATCGGCCAGCTTACCCGGCAGTGCCGGGCCCTGGGTGATGCGTTTGCGCTCGACCTTCTTGCTGGCTTTGAGGCGACGGCCAGCGTTGTTGATCGCCAGTTCCGCCAGGGCCAGGCCCAGCTCCGGGTGCTCGTTGAGCCACAGGCTGAAGGCGTCCTTGACCACACCGGAAACGAACGCCGCCGCCTCGCGGGACGACAGGCGCTCTTTGGTCTGGCCAGAGAATTGTGGCTCCTGCATTTTCATCGACAGCACGAACGCGATGCGCTCCCACACGTCTTCCGGCGCCAGCTTCACGCCGCGTGGCAACAGGCTGCGGTATTCGCAGAACTCGCGCATGGCGTCCAGCAAGCCCTGGCGCAAACCGTTGACGTGGGTGCCGCCCTGGGCCGTCGGGATCAGGTTGACGTAGCTTTCCTGCACGCTGTCGCCACCTTCGGGCAACCACAGCAGCGCCCAGTCGACGGCTTCCTTGTTACCGGCCAGACTGCCGCAGAACGGCTCGTTGGGCAGGCGTTCGAAGTCGCTGACGGAATCTTCCAGGTAGGAGCGCAGGCCGTCCTCAAAGTGCCACTCGACCTTCTCGCCGGTGCCTTTGTCTTCAAAGGTAACCAGCAGGCCTGGGCACAGGACAGCCTTGGCCTTGAGCACGTGCTTGAGGCGGCTGATGGAGAATTTTGGCGAATCGAAGTATTTCGGGTCCGGCGCGAAGTACACGCTGGTACCCGTGTTGCGCTTGCCCACGGTGCCGATCACGGCCAGGTCGGTGGCTTTGTAGCCATCGGCGAAGGTCATCTCGTATTCGTTGCCGTCGCGCTTGACCCGCACCCGCACCAGCGTGGACAGGGCGTTGACCACGGAAATACCCACGCCGTGCAAGCCACCGGAGAACTGGTAGTTCTTGTTGGAGAACTTGCCACCCGCATGGAGCTTGGTGAGGATCAGCTCAACGCCAGGCACACCCTCTTCCGGGTGAATGTCCACCGGCATGCCGCGGCCATCGTCGGACACTTCCAGGGAATGGTCGGCGTGGAGAATGACATGCACCGACTTGGCGTGGCCGGCCAGGGCTTCGTCGACGCTGTTGTCGATGACTTCCTGGGCAAGGTGGTTCGGCCGGCTGGTGTCGGTGTACATGCCGGGGCGTTTGCGCACCGGGTCGAGGCCCGAGAGGACTTCGATGGCGTCGGCGTTATAAGAGCTAGCGCTGGGAGTGGCCATGGGGTCTCGTCGTGAGTCGTTCGATTAAAAAGTAACCTGCGGTTTCCAAGGCAATTACAGTGCCGAAAAATCGAAGGATTGATACTGATCTGCGCCAATGCCGGCAAAACTGAGCAACGCCGGCAATTGCGCGGCGAAGCCTTGGTAACCATGGTCGCCACCGGCCTGGATGCGCAAGGCACAGGCCCGGTAATACTGTTGGGCGAGGCGATAATCCAGTGTTTCATCGCCGGTCTGCAACCACACCTGATAGCGCGCGGCGTCCTGCGGGGCCGGCACTTCCAGCTCGGCCAGGGCCGTGACGTGGTCGTGGGTCAGTTCCCAGGTTTCATCGGTATAGAGGTTCTTCTGGGTGCCCAGGTAACCGTCGAACATCCGATGCGGGCTTACTGCCGGGTTGACCAGCAGCGCCTTGAGGCCATGGCGCTCGGCAAGATGGGTTGCATAGTAGCCGCCGAGTGAGCTGCCTACCAGCAGCGGCCGCCCCAGTTCGGCAATGGCCTGCTCCAATTGAGGAATCGCCTGACGCGGGTGGTGATGCAGGGCCGGCACACGCAGTTGGTCGGCCAGGCCGAGGTGGTCCATCACCGTGATCAACTGGCAGGCCTTGTTGGACGCGGGCGCGCTGTTGAAACCGTGGATGTACAGGATCGAAGCGGACATGCCGGGCTCTCCGTGCTTGCGCCAAAAGGGCGCAGTTTACAGGGATCCAAGCGCTGTGTGATGACCTCAATCCACAGGACACCAAAGTACTAATGTGGGAGGGGGCAAGCCCCCTCCCACATTTTGATCAGTGTTTACAGGGGTTAGTAGCCGTTGCTGCCGTAATCGATGGTGAAGGTGAAGCCCTGGACGCGTTCCACACCCGTCTCCAACCGCCCGTCGGCATGCAGGCGCAGCCAGCGATAGCCAGGCGCTTGCTCGCTGACCTTGAAATCCTCGCTGCCCGGCGCGAACTGGATGCAGGTGGACGGCGACGCCAACAGGCGCACGCCGTTGCGCTCGCGGTCGATTTCCTGGTGCACATGGCCCCAGAGCACCGCCCTTACCTGCGGGAAACGGTCGAGTACGGCAAACAAAGCCTCAGGGTTACGCAGCCCGATAGGCTCCATCCACGCGCAGCCGATGGACACCGGGTGATGGTGAAAACACACCAGGTGATGACGGCTCGGCGCCTCGCTCAAGGCCTGGGCGAGCAATTGCAGTTGCTGGTCCTGCAGGTAACCGGGCACCGAGCCGGGCACGGCGGAGTCCAGCAGGGTGACGCGCCAGTTGCCGACATCGACCACAGGTTCCAGCAAATCACTGTGCACGGCGGCGTGGGCCATGACCTGCGGTTCGTCGTGGTTACCGGGGATCCAGCGCGTGGGAACGCCGAAGGGCGCGGTCATCTCGCGAAACTGCTGATAGGACTCCAGCGTGCCGTCCTGGGACAGATCCCCCGTGGCCAGCAGCAAATCAATCTGCGGCTGCTGCTCGCGCACCAACTCGATCACCCGCTGCAGGCTTTCGCGGGTGTTCATGCCCAGCAGCGTGGCATCCGCCTCGGCGAACAGGTGGCTATCGGACAGTTGCACCAGCAACGCCGGCGCATCGGGGTTCACGGTGGATACGCTCGGCAAGGCGCTCTCCCAGGGCAATCACAGGAAATGGACAGTTGGCGCGATTATGCTGGGGCAGGACGCAAAGAGGAAACCCTGGAAGCAGACGCAGTTCACATCTACCGCACGACTTCGAACTCATGGCCCAGGGCCAGGCAATGGCTCAGCCACTCACCGAGGAACACATTGAGTTGTGCTTTCTCATCGGGCTGGTGCATGAACACATTGGGGTAAGGATAGATGCTGCGAAAACGCCGCGCATGTTCGGCGCTGATCACTTCGGCCATCCGCGCGTCGTGGTACACCTGCACTTCCAGTTGCGGCACCGGCAGCCATGGCAGGCTGTGCTCCTGGCGAACGCGCAGGGTGGTGGTGTACGGGCAGTTGACGATGACTTCCAGGGCCAGCACGCCGAGCATCTGGTCGCCATGGGTCACGCCGATGCGCCGCGCGTCGGGCGTGTGGCGCATGTCGGGGAGCAAGCGCATCAGCCGCGCATAGTTGGCCTCGCAGGCGGCTTGCAGCCCGATCAGGTCGACTCGGTATCGTTCCCGTGCCTTTACTGCCATAACCCCCTCACTTCCGCGCGATTAAGCGCAAGCCATTGCAGGGCGATGATGCTGGCTGCGTTGGAAATTTTGCCGTCACGCACCGCTTGCAGGGCATCTTCGAACGCCCAGGTGGTAACGCGTATGTCTTCTGCCTCTTCTTCCAATCCATGGACGCCCCCCACACCGGTGCTGTCGCAACGCCCCAGGTACAAGTGGACATATTCGGTACTGCCGCCGGGCGACGGGAAATACTTGGTGATCGGCCACAGCGCGGAGAATGTCAGCCCAGCTTCCTCCTCGGCTTCACGGTGTGCAACCTCCTCGGGTTGCTCATCCTTGTCGATCAGGCCGGCGACCATCTCGATCATCCAGGGGTTGTCGGTACGGCCCATGGCGCCGACGCGGAACTGCTCGTTCAAGACCACTTCATCGCGTTGCGGGTCGTAGGGCAGCACGCACACGGCGTCGTGGCGCACGAAGACTTCGCGGTTGATGATCCGGCTCATGCCGCCGTCGAATTTTTCGTGGCGCAGCTGCACGCGATCAAGCTTGTAAAAGCCTTTGTAGGCGTTGTCGCGCTGAACAATTTCGATCTTGCTCGGCGTCGATTTTGTAAAGTCCGTCATATCCCTTCCTCGTTAAGCCTGAGCAATGGGCGCCATCCTAACGCGCTCGCGGCCGTTGGTGCAGCCCCTTTGCGGTTGCCGGGATAGACGGCGGAGGTCAAACTCACTCTAATCAGCTTAGTGGCGAACTGACTGCCTTGCCGGTAGTCGAAGCTGCACAATTTCGCTCTTATCGATAGACGAAGGACATCCATGTCACTTTTAAAAATCGCTTCTGTGGCCTGCATCGCCCTGACCCTCGGCGCCTGCCAAAGCCTGTTCCAACCCAGCTGGCGCACCCCGCTGGAAGCCACCCGCGACACCACCGAACAAACCCGGCCGGGCTGCGCCAGCGCCGATTGCGCGCTGGTGAATATCGACACCGTGCACTTCGCCAAGGAACCCAAGCTGGATGCCTTGATCGAACAGCGCCTGCTCGAAATGAGCGGCGCCAACCCGCTGCCGACCAGCCTTGCGACCTATCGCGAGCAATTCCTGCAGACCGCGGCGCCGAACAACAGCATGTATCTACAGGCCAAGGTACGCGAGCAGCATGACGGCTTGGTGATCATCGAACTGTCCAGCTACCTGGACCAGGGCGCCACCCACGGCGAGCCGGGCCGCGCGTTCATCAACTATTCGCGCCAGCAGCAAAAGGCCCTGTCGCTGACCGACATGCTGCTGCCCGGCAAGGAAGAGGCCTTCTGGAAGGCCGCCCAGGTTGCGCACAACAGCTGGCTGATCAGTACGCGCCTGAGCCTGGAGCCGGAGTTCGTGAAAACCTACCCCTTCCAGAAAACCCCGAACGTGGCACTGACCTACGGCGGCGTGATCCTCAAGTACCCCACCACCACCATCGCGCCGTATGCCTTGGGCCACGTCGAGTTGCAGATTCCCTATTCGCGCCTGGACGGCATCCTCAAGCCTGAGCTGGTGCCTGTGCGCCACTGAAGGCCCGACCCAGGATGAACTGCAACAGCCCTGCCAGCACCAGTGCCGGCAGGGTCGCGCCGATATCCGGGTACAGGTTGGCCAGCAAGTGGTAAGTCCCGATGCCACCCAGCCAGGCCAATAGCGCCGTCCAACGCAGGCTGGCGACCACGCCCTGGCCTCGGCGACGCAGGATGAAGTGGTCCACCAGCACCACACCGAACAGCGGCGCAAACACCGAGCCAATCAGCAACAGGAAGTTCTGGTATTGCGCCAGGGGTGCAAAACACGCGATCAACGTGCAGACCACGCCAATGGCCAACGCCAGGTGCTCAACCTTCACGCGCAACAGCATGCCGCTGGACACCGCCGCCGAATGGATGTCGGCAAAGGCGTTTTCCGACTCGTCCAACAGGATCAGCAGCAGCGGAATCCCCAGGCCCGCCCCGGCCAACGCCAGCAACAGCGCATTCACTTCACCGCTCGGCGCAAACGCCAGGGTGTAGGCGACGCCCAGGCTCATCAGCCAGAAATTACCGATAAAAAAGCCCAGCGCGGTGCCCCCGAACACGCTTTTGGCGCGCTTGCCGAAACGTGAGTAATCGGCGATCAGCGGCAGCCACGACAGTGGCATGGCGATGGCGATATCAAAACCCACCGCAAACGGCATCGAGCCATCACCGGCCTGAGCCCAGAGGGCGGCGAGGTCGGCCTTGGCGAACAGGTTCCAGCTCAGCCACAGGCAAGCGGCGAGCAGCAGCCAGATGCCCCATTTGCGCAGGATCTGCCGCACGAAAGTCAGCGGGCCGCTGACCGCCAACAGGGTCGCCAGACCGCCGAAAAACAGGGTCCACAGCAATGGGCTGGCCAACAGGCTGCCGTCGCTGAACGCTCGAGTGCCCAACAGGCTGGCGGCGTCGCGCATCACAATGATTTCGAACGAGCCCCAGCCGATCAGCTGCAGCAGGTTCAGCAACGCCGGCAGGCTCGCGCCTTTGGCACCGAGGCTGAGCTTGAGGGCGGCCATGGCGGACAGGCCGGTGTCGCTGCCGATCACGCCGACGGCGGCCAGCAGCAGCACGCCCACCAGGGTGCCGAGGAAAATTGCCAGCAGCGAGCCGGACAGGCCCAGGCCCGGCGCCAGGAGGGCGCCGGTTTGCAGGACCATCAGGCCGATGCCGAGGGAGAACCATAGGGAGAACAGGTCGCGGGCGCCGAAGACTCTTTTGTCAGCGGGCACCTTGATGTCGGGGGAATAGGTGCTGGGTTGGATGTTCAAGGGTGGTATCTCTGAGGGGCATTTTGTTGTTTGGGTGATTGCTATCGGGGGCAAGCCCCCTCCCACATTTTGAATTGTGAACACTTTCAAAACTGTGGGAGGGTGCTTGCCCCCGATGAGGCCCTTACAGGCATCTACAATCCGGGATCAGACCTTCTTGTAAAGCTGACTCCCTTCCTGCTTGAACCGCTCCGCCTGCTCGGCCAAGCCCTTGGCCACATCCACATCCACCGCTTCAATGCGCTGGTTGGCCGCGTACTCACGCACTTCCTGGGTGATTTTCATCGAGCAGAATTTCGGCCCGCACATCGAACAGAAATGCGCGACCTTGGCCGAGTCCTTCGGCAGGGTTTCGTCGTGATATGAGCGCGCGGTGTCCGGGTCGAGACCGAGGTTGAACTGGTCTTCCCAGCGGAATTCAAAGCGCGCCTTGCTCAGGGCGTTGTCGCGAATCTGCGCGCCCGGATGCCCCTTGGCCAAGTCCGCCGCATGCGCGGCGATCTTGTAGGTGATGATCCCGGTCTTCACGTCATCCTTGTTCGGCAGACCCAAGTGCTCCTTGGGCGTGACGTAGCAGAGCATGGCGCAACCGAACCAGCCGATCATCGCCGCACCGATGCCGGAGGTGATGTGGTCGTAGCCGGGTGCAATGTCGGTGGTCAGCGGGCCGAGGGTGTAGAACGGCGCTTCGTCGCAGCATTCCAGCTGCTTGTCCATGTTCTCCTTGATCAGTTGCATCGGCACGTGGCCCGGGCCTTCGATCATGGTTTGTACGTCGTGCTTCCAGGCGATCTTGGTCAATTCGCCAAGGGTTTCCAGCTCGCCGAATTGCGCGGCGTCGTTGGCGTCGGCAATCGAGCCCGGGCGCAGGCCGTCGCCGAGGGAGAAGCTGACGTCGTAGGCCTTCATGATTTCGCAGATTTCGTCGAAATGCGTGTAGGTGAAGTTCTCTTTGTGGTGCGCCAGGCACCACTTGGCCATGATCGAACCGCCACGGGAGACGATACCGGTGACGCGCTTGGCGGTCAGCGGCACGTAGCGCAGCAGCACGCCGGCGTGGATGGTGAAGTAATCCACGCCCTGCTCGGCCTGTTCGATCAGGGTGTCGCGGAACAGCTCCCAGGTCAGGTCTTCGGCGGCGCCGCCGACTTTTTCCAGGGCCTGGTAGATCGGTACGGTCCCGATCGGCACCGGCGAGTTGCGGATGATCCACTCGCGGGTTTCGTGGATGTGTTTGCCGGTGGACAGGTCCATCACCGTGTCCGAACCCCAGCGAATGCCCCAGGTGAGTTTTGCCACTTCTTCTTCGATGGACGAGCCCAGGGCGCTGTTGCCGATGTTGCCGTTGATCTTCACCAGGAAGTTACGGCCGATGATCATCGGTTCCAGCTCGGTGTGGTTGATGTTGGCCGGGATGATCGCGCGGCCACGGGCGATTTCTTCGCGCACAAATTCCGGAGTGATGATTTTCGGCACGCTGGCGCCGAAGCTGTGGCCGGCGTGTTGCTGGTCCAGCAGGCCGCTGGCGCGGGCTTCTTCAAGCTTCATGTTTTCGCGGATGGCGACGTATTCCATCTCGGCAGTAATGATGCCTTTGCGCGCGTAGTGCATCTGCGTGACGTTGGCCCCGGCCTTGGCGCGACGCGGGTTCTTCACGTGGGCGAAGCGCAGGGCAGTCAGCTCTGCGTCGCTGAGGCGCTGCTGGCCGAAATGCGAGCTGAGGCCCGACAGGCGCTCGGTGTCGTCGCGCACTTCGATCCACGGCGAACGCACATCGCCCAGGCCTTTGCGCACGTCGATGATCACATTGGGGTCGGTGTAGGGGCCGGAAGTGTCGTAGACCACCACGGGCGCGTTGATTTCACCGCCGAAATCGGTGGGGGTCACGTCCAGGCTGATTTCGCGCATCGGCACACGAATGTCCGGGCGGGTGCCTTGTACATAGATTTTTTGCGAGCGGGTAAACGGCTGCACAGAGCCGGAGTCGACCTTGGCCGATTCACTCAAATGCACGGTGTTTTTTGGTTTTGTACTCATCACGGGCTCCAACTTATCCAGGCGGTGGATTGTTGTCGGAGCGAACCTGAGACGGATGGACGCACTGAAACCAGTGCTGTGCTTGGCGCACGGGCTGTTCGATTGTCGAACAACATCCCGGACGAAGCACAAGAGGACTCGCCGGGTGACGAGAAATCTTGTTCCCTACGCAGGCGCTAACCTGATCAGGTTCAACGGGATCCGGTATTTACCGATCTCAGCCTTCCAACAAGGCACCCCGACAAGAACGCGGCCAGTCTAGACCAAGCCGCGGGCAAATTGCCAATAGCGGAGCATTCAGCGTGATGAATGGCGTGATTGCGGGATTGTTGCGCCGTGTCACCGCCACTACACTCGATTGCCGCCACAGTGCTTGACGCCGGGATTGGCCAGCCTTAGCCTTGGGCGCTAAATTATCACCATAATATTTAATCTAGGGATCGCCTCATGCTGCGCAAACTCTCACTGGCGCTCGCCGTGTCTTGTGCGACCAACGGAATGGTCTGGGCAGCTGAAGCGCCCTTGTCCGCGAAAACCGACCTGGTCAGCGTCTACCAGGAAGCGGTGGACAACAACGCCGACCTGGCCGCCGCCCGCGCCCAATACGGCGCGCAAAAAGAAGTGGTGCCCCAGGCGCGCGCAGGCTTGCTGCCAAACCTGTCGGGTGGCGCGGATATCAACAATGTGCGCACCCAGATCGACACCCCAGCCGCCACCGCCAACCGCGATGCGCATTCCTGGCGCGCGACCCTGAGCCAGCCGCTGTTCCGCGCCGACCGCTGGTTCCAGCTGCAAGCGGCCGAGGCCACCAATGAGCAGGCCGCGCTGCAATTGTCGGCCACCGAACAGAACCTGATCCTGCAAAGCGCCGAAAGCTACTTCGCCGTGCTGCGCGCCCAGGACAACCTGGCCTCCACCAAGGCCGAAGAAAACGCCTTCAAGCGCCAGCTGGACCAATCCAACGAACGCTTCGACGTCGGCCTGTCGGACAAGACCGACGTGCTGCAGTCCCAGGCCAGCTACGACACCGCGCGGGCCAACCGGATCCTGGCCCAGCGCCAGGTCGACGACGCCTTTGAAGCGCTGATCACCCTGACCAACCGCCAGTACAACTCGATCCAGGGCATTGTGCACACGTTGCCGGTGTTGCCACCGCTGCCGAATGATGCCAAGGCCTGGGTCGAGACGGCCGGCCGCCAGAACCTCAACCTGCTCGCCAGCAACTACGCGGTGACTGCCGCCGAAGAAACCCTCAAGCAACGCAAGGCCGGGCATGCGCCGACCCTGGACGCCGTGGCGCAATACGAAAAAGGTGACAACGACGCGCTGGGTTTCAGCAACCCGAATGCCTTCGGCACGCCGTATCGCGGTGATGTGGAGCAACGCACCATCGGCCTGCGCCTGAATATCCCCATCTACAGCGGCGGACTGACCAGCTCGCAGGTGCGTGAGTCCTACTCGCGCCTGGGCCAGACCGAGCAACAGCGCGAGGGCCTGCGCCGCCAGGTGGTGGAAAACACCCGCAACCTGCACCGCGCGGTGAACACCGACGTGGAGCAGGTGCAGGCGCGCCGCCAGTCGATCATCTCCAACCAGAGCGCGGTGGAAGCCACGGAAATCGGTTACCAGGTGGGCACGCGCAACATCGTCGATGTGCTGGATTCACAGCGCCAGCTCTATGCGTCGGTGCGCAACTACAACAACAGCCGCTACGACTACATCCTCGACAACCTGCGCCTGAAGCAGGCGGCGGGTACGTTGAACCCAGGGGATCTGCAGGACCTGGCGCGGTATCTCAAGGCGGACTACAACCCGGACCGCGACTTCCTGCCGCCGGACCTGGCCAAGGCTGCGGCGGAGCAGCTCAAGGCCCGCCCAGGTTACTGATTCAACATAGATCCAAATGTGGGAGGGGCTGTGTCAGTTGATCAGGCGCCCAAGACCGTCCAGCAAACGCTTCAACGCGCCCTGATTGGCCTGCATCACCTTAAGCCCCGCCTCGGCCATCTTCCGCGCATCCCGCGGCAACTCGAACAACTGCCGCACCGCCTCGGCCAACCCTTGCGCGTCATCCACCTCACGCAACGCCCCGGCATCACGCATCATCGCGGTGATTTCGAGGAAGTTGAACACGTGCGGGCCCATGATCACCGGTTTTGCCAGCGCCGCCGGCTCCAGCGGGTTATGCCCCCCGGTGGCGACCAGGCTGCCGCCGACAAAGGCGCTGTCGGCCAGGGCATACAGAAACAGCAACTCGCCCATGGTATCGCCGAGCAGCACGGAGGTTTGCGCGGTGACGGGCTCGCCGCTGGAACGGCGCACCGTGGCAAAACCTTGCTGCCCGCACAGTTCGAACATCGGGCCAAAGCGCTCTTGATGGCGCGGCACCAGAATCAGCAATGCATTGGGGTAGCTTTCGAGCAATTGGCGATGGGCCGCGAGCACCACTTCATCTTCGCCTTCATGGGTGCTGGCGGCGATCCACACCGGGCGCTCGCTGGCACCCCATTGTTCGCGCAGGGCGGCGGCGCGGGCCGGCAGCTCGGGGTCGATGGTCAGGTCGAACTTGATCGAGCCGGTGACCTCGACGGTCTGCGGCCGCGCGCCGAGGCTGCGGAAGCGCTGGGCTTCGGTTTCGGTTTGCACGGCGAACAGGCTCATTTGCGCCAGCATGGGCGCGGTGAGCTTGGCAAATTTTGCATAACCCTTGGCCGAGCGCGCCGACAGCCGCGCATTGGCCAGCGCTACCGGGATCCCGCGCTGGGCGCAGGCGTGGATATGGTTGGGCCACAGCTCGGTTTCCATGATCACGGCCAGCTTGGGCTGCACGCGATCAAGAAAACGCTTGGCCGCGCAAGGCAAGTCATACGGCAGGTAGCAGTGCTGAATGCGCGGCTCATTGGCGAACAATGCCTGGATGCGCTCGGAGCCGGTCGGCGTCATGCACGTCACCGTGATTGGCAACGTCGGGTAACGCGCCAGCAGCCCGCGAACCATCGGCGCGGCGGCAATGCTCTCGCCCACCGACACCGCGTGCACCCAGATCCCGCCCGGCTGCATCACCGGCAAGCCATAGGAAAACCGCTCGCCGACGCGCTTGGCGTAAGCCGGCGCCTTGCGCGCGCGCAGCCACAGACGTAAGGCCACCAACGGCAGCGCCAGGTAAAACAGACAGCTATAGAGAGTTCTATTCATGGCGGCGGAGTTTATCGGCTTTTTCAGTCAATGGCCCGCAGGCACTCGGCAAAACGTTCGGTGAGGAAGCGCGCGGCGGGCCCGAGGTGTTCGTCGCGGCGCCACACCAGCTCCACCACCAGGGCCGGCGGGGTCCATTCGCTGTCCAGCTCGACCATTTGTTGCTGGTAGGCCGGGTATTGCACGATATGCCGGGGCAGCCACGCCCAGCCCAGGCCGCTCAT
The DNA here is from genome assembly GCF_979253585.1 of Pseudomonas sp. AC463. Lineage (NCBI taxonomy): Bacteria > Pseudomonadati > Pseudomonadota > Gammaproteobacteria > Pseudomonadales > Pseudomonadaceae > Pseudomonas > Pseudomonas sp. AC463. Next base: position 16,557 of record NZ_CEEDDZ010000018.1, read on the forward strand.
CAGCCATTCGGCCAACACGTAGAAACTGTCGGCGCGCCACACCAGCGGGCTGGCGGCTTCGCTGCCGGGGTAGACGCTGGTCTGGGTCGACATCAACAGCTGGCGAAACTGCGCGAGGCGCTGGCAGGTCACGTATTTGTCCTGGGCCAGCGGGTGGTTGACGCCGCACACCGTGACCATTTCCACGCTGCCCACCACGCGCCGCTCCAGGGCCTCGGGGATCTGGTCGTGATAGAACAACAGGCCCAGGTCGGCCTTGCGCTCCACCAGCTTGCGCGCCACATCGCCCTGGGCGGCACTGGACAGTTGCACTTCGAGCAGCGGGTACTGCAACGCCAGCGCTTCGAGGCTGTCGAGCACCGGCTGGAACAACATGGCTTCATCCTGCGCCAGGCGCAGGCAGGCCTCTTCACCCCGGGTCAGGGAAAGCGCGCGCCCGTTGAGACGCTCGCACTGGCGCAGCACTTCGCGGGCTTCCTCCAGCAGCACCGCGCCGGCCTCAGTGAGGCTGGGCTGACGACCACTGCTACGCTCGAACAGGCTCACGCCAAGGTCTGCTTCCAGCAAGGCAATTCCGTTGCTGACCGCCGACTGCGCCTTGCGCTGCCCGCGCGCCACCGCCGAAAAGGAACGCTGCTCGGCGACGTCGACAAACAGGCGCATTTGCTCAAGATTCCACTGCATGGCCAACCCATCTTCTATTCGGATAGGTAATGACTTTACCCCATCTGGTAACCCTCTAAAATGCCGACCTTATCAAGCGTGCTGCACTTCGAGGATTGATCCATGAACCCTGCCTACTACTACCTGGCCATCGCCATCTGCTCGGAAGTGATCGCCACCGTTTCCATGAAAGCCATCAAGGGCTGGAGCACGCCGATCCCTTTGCTGCTGGTGATCGTCGGCTACGGCGTGGCCTTCTGGATGCTGACCCTGGTGGTGCGCACCGTGCCGGTGGGCGTGGCGTATGCCGTGTGGGCCGGGATGGGCATCGTGATGGTCAGCATCGCGGCGCTGTTTATCTACGGGCAGAAACTCGATGTGCCGGCGATGCTGGGCATGGGCCTGATTGTGCTTGGGGTTGTGGTGATTCAGCTGTTCTCGAAAACCGCCGGGCACTGACCGCTACTCAACAGCCTGTATACTGCGCCTCTTGTCTTGAACACTGAGGTCGCCGATGCCATCCGTTATTTCCACCGACGTTGTGATTGTCGGCGCCGGGGTTGCCGGCCTCTGGCTGAATGCGCGCCTGCGCCGCCAGGGGTTTTCCACGGTGGTGGTGGAAAGCGCCACCTTGGGCGGCGGGCAAAGCGTGAAGTCCCAGGGGATCATTCACGGCGGCGCGAAATACGCCCTGCATGGCGCCCTCACCGGCGCCTCCGAAGCGATTGCCGACATGCCGCGCCGCTGGCGCGAGGCCCTGGCCGGCAGCGGTGAGCTGGACCTGTCCGGCGTACGCCTGCTCTCCGAAGCGCATTACCTGTGGTCCCCGGGCACCCTCGCCGGCAACCTCACCAGCTTCTTCGCCAGCAAGGCCGTGCGCGGCCGCGTCGACCAGGTCAAGGGCGACGACCTGCCGCCCGCCCTGCAAGACCGCCGCTTCAAGGGCAAGGTCTATCGCCTGGCCGAACTGGTCATCGACGTGCCGAGCCTGATCGAACGCCTGGCGCAGCTGGCCGGGGATGGCCTGCTTGCCGGCCAGCACATCGAACCGCTGCTTGACGGCGACAGCCTGGTGGGCCTGAAGGTCGATGGCCGCGAGATCCGCGCCCAGCGCATCGTACTGAGTGCCGGCGGCGGCACTGCCGAGCTGTTGGCCGCCCTGGGCCTGAGCCAGCCGGCCATGCAAACCCGCCCGCTGCACATGATCATCGCCAAGGGCCCTGGCCTGAAGCCGCTGTACGCCCACTGCCTGGGCGGCGGCACCAAGCCGCGCATCACCGTGACCACCCACCCGGCCGCCGATGGCAACTGGGTGTGGTACATGGGCGGCGACATCGCCGAGGCCGACGGCGTGGCGCGTACCCCTGAAGAACAGATCGCCACCGCGCAGAAAGAGCTGGCGCAGTTGCTGCCGTGGATCGACATGAGCCAGACCCGCTGGGCCACCTTGCGCGTCGACCGCGCCGAGCCGCTGCAATCGGGCCTGAGCCGGCCCGACAACGCCTTCCTCGCCGAGCAGGGCAACCTGCTGGTGGGCTGGCCGACCAAGCTGGCCCTGGCGCCGGACTTTGCCGACCGAGTGATCAGCAGCCTGCAACGCGACGGCATCCGCCCAACGGCCGGCGAGCCCCTGCCCGACCTGCCAAAACCCGCCATCGGCGTACCTGCCTGGGAGCAACTGTTGCCATGAGCCTGCCTACCCTGCACGACCTGCATCGCCCACTGGGCAGCACCGGCCTGCTGGTGTCGCCGCTGGGCCTGGGCACCGTAAAGCTCGGCCGCGACCAGGGGGTGAAATACCCTAACGGCTTCACGATTCCGGACGACGACGCCGCACGCATGCTGCTGCGCCAGGCCCGCCAGCTGGGGATCAACCTGATCGACACCGCGCCGGCCTATGGCATGAGCGAGGAACGCCTGGGGCCGCTGCTGCGTGACCAGCGCAAGGACTGGGTGATTGTCAGCAAGGTCGGTGAAGAGTTCGAAAACGGCGTGTCCAGTCACGATTTCAGCGCGGCCCACACGCGGATGTCCATCGAGCGCAGCTTGAAACGCCTTGAAACTGATTTTATCGACCTGGTGCTGGTGCACTCCGACGGCAATGACCTGCATATCCTCAATGACTGCGAGGTCTACCAGACCCTGGCCGAGCTGAAACGCGAAGGCAAGATTCGCGGTTTCGGCTTCTCCGGCAAAACCGTCGAGGGCGGCGTGAAGGCTCTGGAACAAGGTGATTGCGCGATGGTCACCTACAATCTGAACGAACAGGCCGAAAAAGCCGTCATTGATTACGCGGCCGCCCATGGCAAGGGCATCCTGGTGAAAAAGGCCCTGGCCAGCGGCCATGTGTGCCTGGAGCCTGGAATGGATCCAATTCGCGCCAGTTTCATGTTGTTGTTTGCGCAAACGGGCGTCGCCAGTGCTATTGTCGGGACCATTAATCCGCTGCACCTGGCCCATAACGTGGCGACCGCTGCCCAAGTCATTCGTCAACTCTGATGCCGCCGACGCGGCCGACCCCGTCGCAGAAAGGAGCCGACATGCCGCGAACGCTCATAAGAAAAAACCCCAGCAACTTTAAAACACTGCCGCTGCACGTCGAAGCCACACCCGAAGGCCTGAGCTACCAGAGCGTGGGCATGCCGCTCAACTTTGCCCAAACCTTGCAGCGCCGCAAGCCGGTCGAGGTGGCCGACCCCGAACGCTTCGTGCTGGAACTGGCCAACCTCGGCGTGTCGGTACGCCTGACCCTGCACTGGCAAAACAAGGATTACTGGGTGCTGGTGCGCCAGCGTCGCCAGGACCGTGGTGACGTGGTGCTCAAGCTGATCTCCGGCTATGTGCCCGCCCACGAGTTGAACCTGCCGCTGCACACCGCCATCCAGGAGATTGCCGAGGAATGCCTGCTGGAGACGCCCGAGGGCTGGCTCAGTGGGCGCTTCAACGACACCTGGCTGCCGGCGCCCTACGCGGCGGCCCTGCATTACCGCGAGGCGCTGCCCTTTCGCTTGAGCCCGCTGTCCGGCGCCGCGCGCCCGGTGCGTTGCGCCACCACCCAACTGATCGAACGCCCACGGGCTTACGTGCACTTGCCCACGGCGTCGCTGCAATTGATTTATGACTTGCGGCTTGAAGTGCCGAAAGAGGCCAAGTCGCTGAGCCTGTTTCATGTGGATGAGCGGCTGGAAGGTGATCAGTTGGTGGCGCGCCTGGACCGTCAGCGCCCGGACCTGTACCTGATGCCGCTCAAAGACGGTCAGCCACTGGCCGAGCTGTACACCTTGAAGAAAGACCAACTGTACCCGGCCAGTACGCGGGGTTTGTACCTGGCGGAAAGCTTCGCCCAGCAGGAAGGCTGGCTGGTGCGTGAGGAGCGTATTCGCTGGAAGGATTGGCTCAGGCAGCAAGGCCTGGCGGCGCCGGAGAAAGAGTCGAAATTGAAGCGCCTGGCCCAGCGGGTGCTGCGCAAGATTGTGCCGAAGAAGAAAGTTAAAGGTTAAACCGCAATCAAAATGTGGGAGGGGGCTTGCCCCCTCCCACATTTGATTTAGGTTAGCTGTTAAGAAGGCGTTCCAGGCCAACTTTGAGTGGGGTGGGTTCCGGCAACTTGAAACTCGCCAACAACCGCTGGTTGTTCGCCCGCGAATGGCGGATATCCCCCGAGCGCGCCGGCCCGTAGGTCACAGGCGGCAAACTGCCCACCGCTTCTTCCAACGCCTGCAGCACTTGCTTGAGCGTGGTAGTGCGGTTCCAGCCCACGTTGATCGCACCCAACGGCGCTTCCGGTGTTTCGATGGCCTGCACCAGCACGTCGACCAGGTCTTCCACGTACATGAAATCGCGGGTCTGCTCGCCGTCGCCGAACACGGCAATCGGCAGGCCCTGCTGGGCGCGTTCGCTGAAAATGCTGATCACCCCGGAGTACGGCGAGGACGGATCCTGGCGCGGCCCGAAGATATTGAAGAAGCGGAAAATCACCGGCTCCAGGCCATGCTGGCGCCGGTAGAAATCGAAGTAATGCTCGCCGGCCAGCTTGTCGGACGCATAGGGCGTCAGCGGCGCCTTGGTGGTGTCTTCGTCAATCGAAGCACCCTCGCCGTTGTTGCCATACACCGCCGCGCTGGAGGCGAAAACCACACGCTTCACCCCGGCCTGGCGCATGGCTTCGCAGACATTCAAGGTGCCGACGAAATTGCTCTGGTGCGTGCTGACCGGGTCATCCACCGACGCCTGCACCGAGGCCACCGCCGCCAGGTGCACCACCGCCGTGGTGCCGATGGCGGCACGCGCCACCAAGGCCGCATCGGCGACGTCACCTTCCAGCAGCTCAACGCGCGGGTTGGCCAGCGGCAAGTTGCTGCGCTTGCCCGTGGACAGGTTATCCAGCACCCGCACGGCGTAGCCCTTGGCGAGCAGCGCATCGACCAGGTGCGAGCCGATAAAGCCCGCGCCGCCGGTAATCAGAACCCACTTTTCAGCGTTACTCATTGTTGCGGATCTTCTCGACAATGGCAGTGGTCGAGCTGTTCTCGACCAGGCCCAGGACTTTGACCTTGCCACCGTAGGCACTGACGATATCGGCACCCACCACCTGGTCGACGGAATAATCGCCGCCCTTGACCAGCACGTCCGGCTTGACCTGGGCCAGCAGGTTTTCCGGAGTCGCTTCAGGGAAGCTGATCACCCAGTCCACCGCACCCAGGCCGGCCAGCACGGCCATGCGCCGGTCAACACTGTTGATCGGGCGGCCCGGGCCTTTGAGGCGGCTGACCGAGGCGTCGTCGTTGACCGCGACGATCAGGCGATCGCCTTGGGCACGCGCCTGCTCCAGGTAGGTCACGTGGCCGGCGTGCAGGATGTCGAAGCAGCCATTGGTGAACACAATGCTTTCGTTGTGGGCACGCGCGTCGTCAATCGCCAGCAGCAATTGTTCGATGGTCAGCACGCCACGTTCCGAGCCTTCGGAACGCTGGATCGCGCGGCGCAGCTCAGGCGCGCTGATTGCAGCGGTACCCAGCTTGCCGACCACGATGCCCGCCGCCAGGTTGGCCAGGGCCACCGCGTGGGGCAGCTCTTCGCCAGCTGCGATGGAGGCGGCCAGGGTGGAGATCACCGTGTCGCCGGCGCCAGTGACGTCGAACACTTCCCGGGCGCGCGCCGGCAGGTGCATGGCCGGGTGGCCTGGGCGCAGCAGGGTCATGCCGTGCTCGCCGCGGGTCACCAGCAAGGCGCCCAGGTCGAGGTCGGCCATCAGCGTGGCGCCTTTGGTGACCAACTCGTGCTCATCGGCGCAACCGCCAACAATGGCTTCGAACTCGCTGAGGTTCGGCGTGATCAGGCTGGCCCCGCGATAAATCGAGAAGTCCTTGCCCTTGGGATCGGCCAGCACCGGGATGCCCTTGGCCTTGGCGGCCTGGATCAACACCTGGTGGTTCTTCAACGCGCCTTTGCCGTAGTCGGACAACACCAGCACCTTGATGCCTTCGAGCAGCTCGTCGACCTGGCCACTGAGGGCCAGGGCGTCGGTGGCGAAGGGTTCTTCGAAATCGATACGCAGCAATTGCTGGTGACGGCTCATGACCCGCAGCTTGACGATTGTGGGCTGGTGGGCAATGCGCTGGAACAGCGCGCGCACGCCGGCGCCGCGCAGGCTGTTGGCCAGGCTGTCGGCGGCTTCGTCGTCGCCGGTCACACCCACCAGGGAGGCCGGGGCGCCGAGGGCGGCAATATTGAGGGCAACGTTGGCAGCGCCACCCGGGCGGTCTTCGATTTGCTCGACCTTGACGACCGGCACCGGCGCCTCAGGGGAAATCCGTGAGGTACCACCATGCCAGTAACGGTCGAGCATGACATCGCCGACCACCAAGACAGGGGCTTGATCGAATCGCGGCATGGACAACTTCATGGAGCAACCCACATACAAAATGAACAGGGGCGCGATATTAGCACAGGGTGAGCGCCGCCTAGTTCGAGAGCTTTATCCGCGATGTGTCAGGCGGCAAAACTGCTCACTTTTTAAACAGAACCGTCAGGATGTGCTCCACGGCGTCGGTCAGTTCGACGTCATCGGTGTTGATTGTGCAGTCGGCAGCCAGCGGCGCCTCATAGGGGCTGTCCAGGCCGGTGAAGGCCTTGATGCGCCCTTCCAGTGCCGCGCGGTACAGCCCCTTGGGGTCGCGCCGCGCACACACGTCGAACGGCGTGCTGATATACACCTCGAAAAACTGCCCCGGCCCGAACAGCGCCCTGGCGGTGGCCCGGTCTGCATTGAACGGGGAAATGGCCGAGACGATCACGATCAAGCCCGCGTCCACCATCAACCGCGCGACTTCGCCAATACGCCGGATATTCTCCTTGCGCGCCGCATCGCTCATGCCGAGGTCATTGCACAAACCGGTGCGCAAATTGTCACCGTCGAGCACAAAGGTATGCCGCCCCTGCTCGTTGAGCTGCACTTCCAGTGCATTGGCCAGGGTCGACTTGCCCGACCCGGACAACCCCGTGAGCCACAGGCAGCAAGGCTGCTGATGCTTGAGCGCGGCGCGCGCCGCCACCGATAACGACAAGGCAAAGGGGCGAATGGCAGCAGAACCACCGGCAAGCGACTGACTATTCATAACCCAGGACCTCGTAATCACGTTGATAGGCACGTCGAACCAGACGGCGCGTGCGCACGGAGCAGAACTCCCTGACCGGCTCGCTGCGACGCCCGAGGGAAACATTCAGGTGTGGCAGGGATGAGCTCACCCCGAGGCGTTCGCACAGGTGCTGGAAATCCTGCTCCAGGGATTCCTGGCGCCCAAGAAAATCCATCGCCATGTGCCCCATGTGATCGACCAGGAAATCGGTCTGGGGCGCGAAGTGCAGTTGCCGACGCAGGTTGTCCGGGTGCAGCTAGCCGCTGACAAAAGCGTCGAAATCGCGGTAGCTGGAGACGAGTGCCTGGGCGTGCAGGTCGCGCGCGCCCATGTGGTTGCTGCGCAGGTAGGTGTAGGCCGAGTAGGCACGCTCCAGCGGGTCACGCACGAAGGCAAACTTGAAGCTGCGTTCGCAGTGTTCGGGAAATTGCTGCTGGTACCAGTAGTACGGCAAATGCCCCGGCCAGCGCCCCTCCAGCAGCGCCGAACAGACGCTGCTGCCGGCGCATTTGGGCACGTGGATAAACACACAATTGTGCCGCGCAAAGGCCGGGTTGAGCGTTGTCACACCCGACAGGGATTTATTGACTGCCTGGCGATCCACCACCGACAAGCGCCCCAGCAAAAACACCCGTTGGGGCTTGGGAAGCAGTTTCCACAACAGACGTTGCAACATTCCATTACCCACGCAAGAAGGTTAGCCCTCTCGTTCTTGATTCGAATCGAGGGGGCCAACATAACAAACGACAGGCGGTGAATTATTTGGCTTTGGTAAAGCCTGTAAGGGCTTTGACACAAAAACCGGGGCGCATTGCGCGCCCCGGTGTATCAGGTGATGTTGGCCGTTGCCGGCTCATCCAGGCCCATGGCGTGCAGGCGCGAATAATAGCCGCCCATGGCCAGCAGCTCGAGGTGTGTACCACGCTCGACAATTTCACCGTGGTCCATCACCAGAATCAGGTCGGCTTTCTCGATGGTGGACAAGCGGTGCGCAATCACCAGGGTGGTACGGCCTTTCATGACCTTGTCCAGCGCGGCCTGAATGTGGCGTTCCGACTCAGTGTCCAGCGCCGAAGTCGCCTCGTCCAGAATCAGCAACGGCGCGTTTTTCAGCAGCGCGCGGGCAATGGCCAGGCGCTGGCGCTGGCCGCCGGAAAGCAGCACGCCGTTTTCGCCGACTTCGGTGTCCAGGCCTTTTGGCAGCTCGGCGATGAAGTCCATGGCATAGGCATCCGCCGCGGCTTTTTCGATGTCGGCACGCGGTGCATCCGCCAGGTCGCCGTAGGCAATGTTGTTGGCCACGGTGTCGTTGAACAGGGTCACGTGCTGGGTCACTTGGGCCACGTGTCGGCGCAGGTTGCGCAGGCGGTAGTCTTCGATCTCGACCTCATCCAGCAGGATTTCGCCGGTTTCGTGATGGTAGAAACGCGGGATCAGGCTGGCCAGGGTCGACTTGCCGCTGCCCGAGCGGCCGACCAGGGCAATCATCTGCCCAGGCGCTGCGCTGAAGCTGATGTTCTTGAGTACTTCGCGCTCGGTGCCCGGGTAGGTGAAGCTCAGGTTGCGCACGTCCAGGCGACCGCTGACGCGATCACGCTCCACGGTACCGCCGTCGACTTCAGGCACTTCATCCAACTGTTCGAAGATGCTCTCGGCACCGGCCACGCCTTTCTGGATCGTCGAGCTGACTTCCGAAAGCTGGCGGATCGGCTTGGGCAGCAGGCCCGCTGCGGTGATATAGGCCACCAGGTCACCGGCCGTGGCATCGCCGCGCAGCAGCAATACCAGGAACATCAACGTGGCCATGGCGGTGTAGATCACCAATTGCAGCATCGGCGTGTAGACCGCGCCGGTCTTGTTCATGCGCAGTTGCTTGTCGGTGTTGCTTTGGCTGGCGGCGGCGAAACGCCGTTCTTCATAGCTTTCGCCACCGAAGCTGCGCACCACGCGGTAGCCCTGGATAGTCTCCGAGGCCACGTGGGTCACGTCGCCCATCGCGACCTGGATCTTCTTGCTCTGCTTGCGGAATTTCTTGCTGGTGCTGCTGACCATTACCGCGATCAGCGGCAGGATCGCCAACATCACCAGGGTCAGCTTCCAGTTCATCCACAGCAGGTAGCCGAACAGGAACACCACCGTCAGGCCTTCGCGGATCACCACCTTGATCGCATCCGTGGCGGCACCGGTCACCATGGTCACGTTGAAGGTGATGCGCGAAATCAGGTGGCCCGAGTTATGCGTATCGAAGTAGCGGTTGGGCAGTACCAGCAGTTTGTTGAACAACGAAACGCGCAGGTCATGCACCAGCCCCAGGGAAACCTTGGCCAGATAGTAGTTGCCCAGGAACGAGCCAAGGCCCTGCCAGGCCGCGATCAGGATGATCAGCAGCGGCACGGCCATCAGCAGTTTCAAGTCCTTGAACAGCGGGATCTTGGGCAGGAACACCACATCGGGATTGCTCAGGCCATCCACGAAGTACTTGAGAATCCCCGCGAGCATGGGCTGGGTGGACGCAAAAATCACGAAGCCCAAGATACTCAGCATGAACATGCCGAGATACGGTTTCACATAGCCCAGCAGCCGCAAATAGATTTTGAGGCTGGACTCCTGGTCCGCTTTGGGCGGTGTGTCACTCATGTGTCGGGCTCACTGATTGGATAGGACGCGAACTTTATCACAAGCATCGGGTTTGGCCCGCGCCCAGACCAAAACGCTGGCCAGCGCGATCGGTAGCCACGAAATGAACCACTCGGCGCGCGGCGTCCCGGTGAGGCTAGCCGCATCGAACTGCATGGCCAGGAACGAGAACACCCATACGCCGATGACACCCTTGCCGTAGAGCGTGTCGCGCGCCTTCCAGGCTTGCCACAACACGCCGAACCACAGCCCGCACCACAGCAACAAGCCCGGCAGGCCCAGTTCGATGGTGATGTGGGTGAACAGGTTGTGGGAGTGATCGAAATAAATGCCGTCCGCAAGTACCTTGTAATCTCCGCCCAGGCCCAGGCCGGTCCACGGGTGCTCGGAAATCATCTGCAGCGCCGACATGAAGATCTGCGGCCGATACGAAACGCCACGGGCCAGCATCAGCGATTGCATGGCAAAAAACACCGCCACTGCCGCCACGACCGCGCCGATGGCAATCACGGTGGTGCGCCGGTCGCGGCACCAGGCCGGCATGGCAACCACGGTCAACAGCAGGGCCAACGCGGCACCACGGCTCTGACTCAATACCACGAACAGCCCGAGGAATCCGACGGACAGCACCCACGCCACCTGCATCCAACGACCACGGGGCAGCCAGTGCAGCAGCCACACCGCCGCCACGCCAATCACGTAGGCGCCCAGGATCGGGTGGGACAACTGCCCCAGGCCTTCGAGGCGGGCCGACCAGGCATTATGCTCAACGCCATAAAACTTGATGATCGCCACCAGCGACGACAAGGCGAGGCCGAAACCACCCCACTGCATCGCGCGAATCACCCGTTCGGACTGGCCACAGGCAAACACCGGGAAAAACAGCAGGAACATGCCGATATACAGCAGCCGCTTGGTCTCACGCGACGGGTCTTCGGTATTGGTCCACAACAAACTGACCGCGCCCCACACCGCGAGCGCGGCAATCATCAGGCAGATCCAGCGTTGCTCACGCCAGACTTCCTTGAGGCGCTCACGGGACGACCAGGCAAACACCACCGCCGGCAACCACAGAAACAGCGTCAGCCCCTGCTGATAAATCTTGTTGGTTGGCGCGAAGGCAATCGCCAGCAAAAACCACAGTAACCCGAAAACCATCCATACCTGCGCCCAACGACTTGCTTGCATCACCCGCTCCTGAATACGTCCAACCCGCCAACCGGCATGGTTAAAAACCAAAACTTTCGGCATTATTACCGATCACTGTGCCCCGCGAATCCCACAAGGCTTTCCCACGATGCAATGTTCAAGGCTTGCCCAAGCCGATCTAGACAAGATGATTGAAGGTGCCAGAATCCTCGAGAAGGACAGCTACGGGCCGAAAGTCTACCTGCTGTCTGACGGAAATATCCTCAAACTTTTCCGGCGCAAACGCCTGTTTTCCTCGGCATTGTTTCGCCCCTACTCCAAGCGATTCATCGACAACGTCGCGCAGTTGCAACAGCGCGGCATCCCCACCTTGAGCGTAATTGCGTTCTTTCAACTGGAAGCGCCCGGCATGACCGCCGTGTTGTATCGGCCGCTGCCGGGGGAAACCCTGCGGCAGATTTCCAACCAGGAAGGCTTTGAGTGGGAAGCTAACCTCGGCCCGCTGGTGGCGCTTATCCGCCGCTTGCATGGCGCAGGCATCTACTTCCGTTCCTTGCACCTGGGCAACATTGTCGTGACGCCAGACAATGAAATGGGGCTGATCGACGTGGCCGACATGCGCTTCCTGCGCGCCCCCCTGAACCCGGAACTCGCACGGCGCAACCTGCAGCACTTCGCACGCTATATTGCGCGCGAGAAGCTGAACGATCGCTTTCCAATGCAGGCATTGGAGCAAGCGCTGCTAGCGGCATGAAAACAGGCGCTGGGAGGTCTCACTGAAGTCCTTCCAGGCTTGCTCCGGCGCCAGTGCCCGCGACTGGGCCTCGGCCACCTCTGGCGCAGAGGCCGCGAAGGCACGCTCCATCAGATGCGCCCAGGCCTGCGTATTGTCTGACGGGGCGTACCAGCCGGCGTCGCCCAACTGCTCGCGAAACACCGGCAACTCACTGGTCAGCACGGGCACGCCGGCCATCACCGCCTCTTGCACGATCAATCCCAAGCCCTCTTGCGTCGACGGAATGGCCACCCAGTCAAACGCCCGGTACAGCGTCGCCGCGTCCGGCAGATGACCCGGCAGTGATACTTTGCCCTGCAAGCCGAGCTGCTTGATGCACGCTTCAAGGGCCGGCCTTGCGGGCCCTTCGCCGATGATCACCAGGTGCGCGTCAGGCAGGTCGGCCGACACGTCGGCGAACGCCTCCAGCAAACAGCCAAAGCCTTTGCCGTCGACCAATCGGCCCACCGCCCCCAGCACCGGCGCGCCGTGCAGCGCCAGGCCCAGGCGCGACCGCGCCTGCTCTCGGGACAGCCCGGCGGCACGGAAAGCTACAGGGTCAAAGGCGCTGCGCAGCACCGCCACCGGCCGCTCCAGATAACGCTCAAGGGAGGCGGCCAGGGTTTGCGACACCGCTGCCAGGGTCAATTGCCCCGTGGGAAACTGGTCAAACAGCTGGCGGTCGGCCCGCCGCAGGCGCGTAGCCCCATGAAACACCACCACGGCCCGCACCTGCGGCACACGCTGGAGCACGGGCAACATCACCCGGGCAACCCCGATCCCGTCCAGCAAGACGATTTCCAGCTCGGCAGGCAGCGCCTTCTGAAAACGCGCACGCATAAAGGGGGTCAGCAATTTCCACAGGTGTCGGCCCTTGAGCCGCGCGGATGAGAGCTTCCACTCGTGCGCCGGCTCACCGCCATCCGCACTGCCTTGAAGCAGCCAGGTGTCGATCGGTGCATGGCTCACGGCGTGGGAAAGTATTTGCTGATGAACCTTCTGCACCGAAGCGAATGCAGAACCGCCGGCCCACATGATGTTAAGAATGCTCATCGAAAAAAAGACCTTATGCGGCGTTGTGATGGCGTGTTCTATGTCGCTAATTGAGCAACCAACCGATACCAACCCCCAGTATCAGCATGGCTACCAGCTTGATCCGTTCGCGCCGCTTGCGCCGCGCCTTGGTCAAACGCTCTTCTGCCGTCGCCACATGCAAACCGAAACCGGTGTGCAAAACCGCGTCGCCTTCCAGGGTCACCGCCGCCAGATTCAACTCGGCGTAACGCCTGGAAAGCCCCTTCTCACCCTCGAACCCTGCATAGGGTGCGCATAACCGGTATTCCTTGATACGTCGCAGGCCCGGGTTCAGCGAAAACCCCTGCCACTCAGGTTTGTCGGACAGCAGGGGATAACACGGCACCCCGCCGATTACCTCGCGCGGCCCCAAGTGGATATAGGGGCTGTGCACCTGCAAGTCGTACACATAATTGCGCAACCAGACCTGAAGAATATCCGGCCGCTGCTCCAGTACCGTCTTGGAATCCTCGACAAACCCGGGTCGATAAAACGCCCAGTCATCTTCGCAATGGAATATGTAGGGGGTCTTGACCGACTCGTAGGCCAGGTCGATGGATGCCAATTGCCCAAGCTTCGGGCGGTTGATCAAGAACGTGCAATGACTGCGCCAATGCTCAGGGATCGCCTGGCGCACGCCTTCATCGCCGGAGTCTTCCGTGATGAAAACTTCGCGGATATCTGCCGTATTGAACAGATCGAAGCTCTCGAGCGTGCGTTTCAACAAATCGAAGCGACCGCAACTGGTCACCACGAGCGTTATGTCGCTTTGATCGGAGAATTGCATTCAATGCCTCGATAATATCATACGGCCATCATTTACGGCCAGGAAGCCGCCCTTACACGCCCAGTTTCAGGCGCAACAGTTCCAGCCAACTCAGTGCTGCCCGAGGCCGCAGGGGCGGCTGGAGCACCTCGACAATACGCTGGCCGATACGCGCAAAGCTGAACTCGCCCACCACCAGCGCTTGCCCGTTACGCGCAATACTGGCCGCCAGCTGCGGGTCGGCCCGCAACACCGCGAGCTTTTCCTGCAACTGCGGGATGTCTTTGTAGAACACCACATTGACCATGTCCTGGAAACCAAGGGCCGCGTTTTCCGCCGCCCCTTGATCAAACGCCAGCAGCACGCAGCCACAGGCCATGGCCTCGAAATTCTTGATCATGTACTCGCCCATGCCCACGTCGGCACTGACGAAAAAGCGAATCCGGTTGAGTGTCGCACAGTATTCCTCACCGGATTTGGTACGCGTCACCACCAGAGGCTCAACCTGCGCCAACTCGTCCAGCAACGCCTTGCGACCACTGTAGGCCACGCTGTTGGTGCTGCCGACAAACGCCAGCTCGATGTCGCGCTCACGGTCCTGCGGCTGCAGCAGCGCCTGATCATAGCCCTTGGGCACGAACACCGCGTCAAAGCCTTCGGCGCGCAGGCGTTCGGTGACCATGTGGCCGGAGCTGATCACCCGCACCCACGGCAGGCGGCGGTAATGCGCGCTGAATTTGCCGGTGTATTTGCAGGGGATGTAATTCTGGTAGGCATCGTGTTCGAGGATCACCAGGTTGGGGATCGTACGAATAAACCCGGCCTGACGGATTTCCTGCTTGAAGCGCAGGAAGAACACGATGCGGTCATAGCGGCTCACGTCGACTTCGCGCTTGAAGTAGCCGCGCAGGTTGCGCTGCTCAGCACTGCTCAGCCAGCGGGTATCACACTCGCAGTGCTCGGCAATGCCTTCGTACAGGCGATCCAGAATGGCGCGCTGTTCTTTCTGCACCAGAAACAAAACTTTCATGACTTTCCCTTTCACAAACGCCAGAACAACTCATGCCGTCGTACGGCCTTGCGGAAAAACTCGTTCTCACCGTAAGGCGAGCGCGCACGCCCCGCCAATACGCGCTGCAACCACCGACGCACACGCCGCTTGAAGGGTGGCGCGGGCTGCAGGTCATGCATCATGCCCAGCGCCATGGCCTTGTCGCGCTGTTGTGCCAACGACAGCGGCAGGCTGCACGGCTGCAACGCCAGCGCGTCATCGAACACCGGCGGCAAGGCAATCCCCGTACCCGCGTCGCCCATGGGCCAGCGGTCGTTGTCATGCAGATGGTTGGCGTAGCCCAGCAGCGTCGTCGGCTGCCATTGCAAACCGTCCAAGGCCTCAAGCACCGCTTGCTGCGCGCAGATGTGGTCGGGATGCGGATCGATGACCGGGTGCGGCAATACAATCACCTCAGGCCGCGCGGTCAGCAGCAATTGGCGCAGATCGGCGAGCAGGTTATTCCAGGTCGGCAGGCCATCTTGATCCGCCGGCAACGCAAACGGGTTGAATTGGCGGAACAGGCGGATATCCGACAGTTCGGCCTCACGCGAAGCCACCGGCTGATCAGGTGACGCACGCATGGCCGGCAATTGCAGGCAGAAGTAGCCCAATTGCACGCAATGCGCCTCGGGCACACCGGCCCAACGCGGCACGGCAATGCTGTCCCAGGCGCGCAAACGGCCCTTGATCCGCGAGGCTTCAACCGGGTCCAGACCCATCTGCTGATAATGCTCGGCTTCGATTTCACCGGCGGTGAGGGTCACGATCCAGGGTTTTTCGGCCTGGCTGTATAGGCCGAAAGCCGCCAGCTCGGCGTCGTCGGCATGGGGCGCGATCACCATCACGCGCTGCGCGGCGTAATCCGGATTGGCCCAGGCCCACAGCCGGGGCGTGCCCAGCACCCTGCAGAAACGCCCGCGCAACTGCAGCTCGTCCACTGCCAAACCACTGAGATTGAGATAACGCACGCCGTTCACGCCGCGCTCAAAGGCCTGCCGATCCGGGCTGTCACCGCCCGAAATCTCCACCGCCGGATCCAGGAAACGCCCCAGCCAGGTACTCTTGACCTTGATCGCCAGCACCAGCGTCGCATTGGCTGGCAGGGCCGTATCCACCCGCAGCCGGCCGCCTTCGAAGCGAACCCCGGCCACCTCGGCATCCGCCGAAAAACGGTAGTGATAGTCTTCGCTCGGCGCATAAAACAGGTGGTCGGCAAACCAGGCTTCATGGGCCGCCCAGGCCAGCACGCCGAGCAGCAGCGGCAACCACCAGGCGACGCCGACGCCAATCGCCACCAGCAGCACCAGGCCAATCAATACGCCGATGCGTTTGTTGCGCCGGTGGCGCTTGAGCAATTGCTGTTTGCGGCTCATACGGTCAGCACCGGCACAGGGTTGCACCAACGGTCCTTGTACTCGCGGTCGGCGCGCCCGAAGGAGAACCGCAGCGGCTTGCCGACTTCACGCGCCTGCTCCCAGGCGCTTTGGGTGTTGAGGAAACTCAACACGCTGCCCGGGCTGAACGCGCGGGTTTCGGGGTCTACGCCGCCGTTGACGTACTCCACGCTGATCCACTCGGGCGACTCGACCCGGTACACCAGTTGGACGGCAATCGGCGCGTCATTGAGGAAAATCACCGAGCCGATCAGCCACTCGCGCAGCAGCTCGATCACCTCGGCCATGCGCTCGGCACCCGTGGCGACAAAACCCCAACGGCGCAGGAACAGATCGCAGTAGATCGCTGCCAATTCGCTGCTGGAGAACTCGCTGACCGGGCGCACAACGCCCCCGGCCTCTTCCAGCAAACGCAGTTCGCGGCGCTGGTTGTAGCGGAATTTCTTCGACAGTTCTTCCGGCGTACGCGCCATGGCCAACTGCTCGGCCTGCGGTTTGAGGCCACTGAAACGGCCCTCATTCAGCGCCGACAGGTAGCGCGCACGGTGACGCAACGGCGCCTGGGCCGCAGGCGCGGCAGGCAGGATCAACTCGGCGTTGCCCAGGTCGAACAGGCCCTTTTTGCCGCGCTGCTTGAGCACATCCTTGGACAAGGCCAGGTCACGGCCCCAGGTGGCGATGCAGGCTTGCAGTTCGCCGCCCTGCTCCCAGGCCAGGTAACGCACCGGGATGTCGGCGAGCCCGGCCAGGCGTTCGATCACTTGCGGATGGGTCGCGACGCTACCGCCAAAACGTTGCCAGGCGGCACTGTAGGCAGGTGCGTCGACGACGGACCAGCCGCGCTCGCGCCAGCCTTGAAATCGATTGAGCATCAAGCCCCCGCGGTCAGTTCAATAACGTGCGGCAGTTGCCAGAAGGTATCGCGTACCGCCTGATCCGAAAACCGCGTGCGCAGGCGCTCCAGCATCATCTCGGCGCACTGCCGTTGCTGGTGCGGGTCCATTGCCGCCAGGTGCCGCAGCCCCTGGGCGAGGTGTTCGGCATCGCCGAACGGGAACAGAATCCCCACGCCCTCGACCACTTCGCGCGCGCCGCCACAAGCCGTGGCCAGCAACGGCACGCCGGCGGCCATGGCTTCCAGCAACACCATGCCGAACGGCTCGTGATCGGAGCTGAGCGCAAACACATCAAACGCACGGAAATACCGGCGTGCATCCGGCACCTGGCCGAGGAACAGCACCTTGTCGGCAATATTGAGCTCGCGGGCCAGTTCCTTGAGGTCCTGCTCCAGGCGCCCGCTGCCGAGGATCGCCAGGCGGCTTTGCTCCGGCAAATGCGGCAGCGCCAGGGCAAAGCCCTTGAGCAGCGTGGCCTGGTCCTTGTCCGGGTGCAGGCGGCCGACATTGCCGACCACCCATTCATCCGGCGACAGGCCCAAGGCATCGCGCGCCGCTTCCACAGGCACCTGGATGGCCTGCAAGGCGTCGACATCGATGCGGTTATACAAGGTCTGGATCCGTGCGGCGGGCCACGCCGGCAGGCAGCGGCGCATGTCGTCACGCACGGCGTCGGAAACTCCCAACAGGCTCAGACGCTTGCGGAAGATGCCGGCAAACAGCTTGCGACTGCGGCGCTGGTAGTCACCAAAGGCGTGATGCACGCCAATCACCGGCAACCGCGTGGCCAGCAAGGCCACGTAGATCGGCTTGAAGCGGTGAGCGATACAGAAACTGAAGTTGCGTGACGCGGCAATCTTGCGCAGTTGGCCGATGGCCCCGAGCTTCAAGCCACGCACGGCCTTGGAGCTGAATTCCATGAACAACACTTCATCACTGGCGCAACCGGCCGCCACCTCGGGGTCGGCGACCCCGGTGAGAAACACCGTGGTCACCTTGTAGCCCGAGCCCGCGAACAAGCTGGCGTACTGCCGCGCGCAGTCCAGAAACGGCCCGTCATAGCCGTGGCAGAACTGCAGGACGTGGCGTTCAGCCGAGCGCGTCATAAGGGTCCACGCCGTCTTTGACGACCAGGATGTCTTCCATGATCAGGTACTGCAGGTCGGAGCCGAAGAACATGTCCAACGCGTCTTTGGGCGAGCAGATCATCGCTTCGCCACGACGGTTGAGCGAGGTGTTCAGCGACACGCCATTGCCGGTCAGTACTTCGAGTTCTTTCATCATGTCGTAGTAGCGCGGGTTGTACTCGCGCTTGAGCACCTGGGCGCGGGAGGTACCATCTTCATGGACCACTTCCGGCACGCGGGTTTTCCACTCTTCCGATACTTCAAAGGTGAAGGTCATGAACGGCGCCGGGTGATCGACCTTGATCATCTGTGGCGCGACGGTGTCGAGCATCGACGGGCAGAAAGGCCTCCAGCGCTCGCGGAACTTGATCTGGTGGTTGATGCGGTCGGCCACGCCGGTGGCGCTTGGGCAACCGATGATCGAACGCCCGCCCAACGCACGCGGGCCAAACTCCATGCGGCCCTGGAACCAGGCCACCGGGTTGCCGTCGACCATGATCTTGGCGATGCGCTGGGGCATGTTCTCGATCTTGCGCCACTTGGGCTTGCTCTCGTGCTTGGCGCACGCGGCAATCACTTCTTCGTTGCTGTAGGACGGGCCGAGGTAGACATGCTCCATCTTCTCCACCGGCACACCACGGGCGTGGGACACATAGGCCGCCGCACCGACCGCGGTGCCGGCATCGCCGGACGCAGGCTGTACGAACAGCTCTTTGACGTCGTCACGGGCAATGATCTTCTGGTTCAGCTTGACGTTCAGCGCGCAGCCGCCGGCGAACGCCAGCTTGCCGGTGTCCTTGAGGATGTCGCCCAGGTAATGGTCGATCATCTGCAAGGCCAGCTTCTCGAACAGTGCCTGCATGCTGGCCGCGTAGTGGATGTACGGTTCGTCGGCGATGTCGCCTTCGCGTTTCGGGCCCAGCCACTCGATCAGTTTCGGCGAGAAGTAGAAGCCCTTGCCCTTCTCTTTATAACGACGCAGGCCGATGACGTTGGCGTAGTCGGTGTTGATCACCAGCTCGCCGTTTTCAAACGAGGCCAGCCGCGAGAAATCGTACTTGCTCGCGTCGCCATACGGCGCCATGCCCATGACCTTGAACTCGCCGTCGAGCATCTCGAAACCGAGGAACTCGGTGATTGCGCCGTACAGGCCACCGAGGGAGTCCGGATCGTAGAATTCCTTGATCTTGTGGATCTTGCCGTTTTCGCCGTAGCCGAAGAACGTGGTGGCGTACTCACCTTTACCGTCGATGCCGAGGATCGCGGTTTTCTCCTGGAAGCCGGAGCAGTGGTAGGCGCTGGACGCGTGGGCCAGGTGGTGTTCAACCGGTTCGATCTTGATTTTCTTCGGATCGAAGCCCAACTGCTCCAGGCACCAGACGATCTTGTTGCGATAGCGCTTGTAGCGACGGTTGCCCATCAGGATCGCGTCGAGGGCGCGGTCCGGGGCGTACCAGTAACGCTTGGCGTAGTGCCAGCGCGCCTCGCCGAACAGGCTGATCGGGGCGAACGGGATCGCCACCACATCAACGTCGGAAGGCTTGATGCCGGCCTGTTCCAGGCAGAACTTCGCCGATTCGTAGGGCATGCGGTTCTTTGCATGTTTGTCGCGTACGAAGCGCTCTTCTTCGGCGGCCGCGATCAGCTTGCCGTCGATATACAAGGCTGCGGAAGGATCATGGCTAAGGGCGCCGGACAGGCCAAGAATCGTCAATGCCACAGGGGTCTAGCCTCTTTTAGTCTGCATGCAGGCGGGTCGCGCCTGAAAAAAGTGTGCTTCCCGCCTGGGCAGGAAACAGCTAAAGGGCGGGATTATAGCGTAAACGTGACGGGAATATCCCTGTGGTGATTAGCCCCGTGCTGATGGCAATGTGCGTACCCGGCCCTAGCGGATGATGATGCTCCCGTCGCTGCTTTGCCGATAAATCGTATAAGGCAGGAGGGCCGTATCCAAAACGCCGGAAATCAAGGAATCCACGAATACAAACGGCACGAAATTCAGCTGGCTATCAAACCCACCGTGAGGGTTGGGCTCGCCGTTGAGGCGGCAAAGGTTGTAGCCAACACCGCTGTAGACCCGGGGAATCGACTGACAATAGGTTTTCTGGCGCTTGAGCTCGCGCGCGGCGACACCGTCTTCGCGCATCACGGTATTGATGGTTCCGCAGCCGGCAAGCGCCAGGAACATTGCAATGCATACGACTTTCGACGCAATCCTCACGCACCACTCCTTTTGACCCATTGGCCATTGTCATTGGCAGGATTGAGCACGCTAACATCGATATCCTTGAGACCTGCGTGGGCATGGCGCCATTACAACGTGGGACGATTCTGAAATGAAAAAAAACGTCCGAGCCACTAAACTCGCGCCCTTTTGCGCGTTTACACCCTAAACGCCACGGATGCCGGCTGACTGATGAACACTCCCGCTCGCCTCACCTTGTTACTGCTCGCCCTGTGCGACACCGCGCTGGCCGACGAAGCAGCCCTAGTCCTCGACCCGAGCGTGGTCACCGGCTCGCGCAGCGCCAGCCCGACGTTCGACCTGCCGTACTCGGTGGACGGCATCAGCCGCGAGCAGATCAGCGACGGTCAACTGGGCATCAACGCCTCCGAAGCGCTGTCCCGCGTGCCCGGGCTGGTGGTGCAGAATCGTCAGAACTATGCCCAGGACCTGCAAATTTCGTCCCGCGGCTTTGGCGCCCGCTCGGCGTTCGGCGTGCGCGGCATCAAGCTGATCGCCGACGGCATCCCCGCCAGCACCCCGGACGGCCAGGGCCAGGCCGCCACCTTCAACCTCGACACCGCCGAACGCATCGAAGTGTTGCGCGGGCCGGCCGCTACGCTGTATGGCAGCAACGCCGGCGGGGTGATCCAGATGTTCTCCCGCGACGGCGAAGGCCCGCCGCGCATCGGCGCCGAGACCCTGGTGGGCAGCGACGGCCTGAACAAAAACCACCTCACCGCCGAGGGCGCGGCGAATGGCGCAGGTTTTGTGCTCGACGCCTCGCGCATGGATACCAAAGGCTACCGCGATCACAGCAGCGCGCGTCGCGACCAAACGTTCGCCAAGCTCAACTTCCAGCCGGATGACGACAGCAAGCTCGCGCTGATCTACAGCAGCCTGGAACAGAACGGCACCCAGGACCCGCTGGGGCAGACCTGGGATGCGTACAAGGCCGACCCACGCTCGGTAAGCACCAACGCGCTGATCTACAACACACGCAAAAGTATCGATCATCAGCAATTGGGCCTGAATTACGAGCGCTACTTCGGCGATGCAACGTTGCAGGTGAATGGCTACACCGGGCGGCGCAGCGTAATCCAGTATTTGTCGATCCCAGGCACTCTCCCCGCCGGCAAGCGCGGTGGCGTAGTGGCCTTCGACCGCAAATTCTATGGCGGCTCCGCACACTGGCTGCAACCCATCAGCAGCGCGCCCGGCGACCTCACTCTGATCGCCGGCCTCGACTACGACCGCAGCCAGGATGATCGCCAGGGTTATTCCAACACCGTCAACGGCGTGCAAGGCGTCAAAGGCGCCCTCGGCCGCGACGAGATCGACACCGCCACCAGCCTGGACCCCTTTGTGCAAGCCAACTGGCTGCTGGGCGACTGGACCCTGCAAGCCGGCCTGCGCCACAGCACCATGGAAATGAAGGTGGACGACCACTTCCTCAGCGACGGCAACGACAGCGGCAGCAAGACCTACCAGAAGAACACTCCGTCGGTCAGCGTGATGTACGCCTTCACCCCCGACCTGCACGGCTATATGAGCGCGGGCAAGGGTTTCGAAACCCCGACCCAGGCGGAATCGGCGTATTCCAGCACGGCCAACGGCTTCAACTTTGCGCTCAAGCCGTCGGTCAGCAAACAGTATGAAGTCGGCCTCAAAGCCCGCGTGGGCCAGGACACCCGTGTGAATGCGGCCATCTTCCAGATCACCACCGAAGACGAACTGGTGGTGCAGCAGTCCAGCGGCGGTCGCACCACTTACCAGAACGCCGGCCGCACCCTGCGTCGCGGCTTCGAACTGGGCATCGAAAGCCAGCTGGCCGAGCACTGGAGCACCAACCTCGCCTACACCCGCCTGCAAGCCACCTATGACAGCGACTTCGTCAGCGGCGGCAGCACCGCCGTCGACAAGGGTAACTACCTGCCCGGCGTGCCGCAGACCACCCTGTTCGCCGAGCTGAACTGGAAGCCCCGCGACTGGGTCAGCACCGCTCTTGAGGGCATGTACCGCAGCAAAGTCTACGTCGAAGACACCAACCAGCAACACGCCGCTCCGGGCTACAGCGTTTTCAACTGGCGCGCGCGTTTCGAACAGAAGGTCGAGCACTGGACCTTCCACCAGACCCTGCGCCTGGACAACCTGCTGGACCGCCAGTACGTCGGCTCGGTGATCGTCGGCGACGGCAATGGCCGTTACTACGAAGCGGCGCCAGGCCGTTCGTGGTACGCCGGCGCTGGCGCCGAATACCAGTTTTGATCCGGGCACGCGGCTCATATAGCATCCCGAATCCCTCTCCCCGCAAGGAACGCCCATGAAACGCATCGCGGTTGTCGTCACCCTCGGCTTGCTCAGTGGTTGCGGCCTTCAAGCCATGAAGACTGGCACCAAGACCGAGCCAGTGTTTGGCGAAGTGCTCAAGCAGCCGCCGCTGCCCGACACGATCCTGCGCGATGGCGACACCCTCAGCTACCAAGTGCAGGTCACACCGGGCAAAGGCGCCAGCGTGCCGGATATCGCCCAGGTCCAGGCGTCCTGCGCCAAGCCCGAGGCAAGCCTGCTGTTTCTGGAGTCACCCGGCACGTTGAAAGCCGATGGTCAGCCCACGCGCTTTACGGTGATGCGTAACCTCACTCCAGCCGTGGTCGGCAACCTCAAGCAGAACGCCGGCTTCAACGACGCGTGCGCCCACACGCCACGCCCCGATTGGCGGCTCGTCAGCGGCACGGCGACGCAACGCCAACTGCTGATCGACCGCGCGAGCCTCAAGCCGGCGGGCGACAACCTGCAATTCTGGGGCGCCGTTGATGAGCCGTTGATCCTCACCAACAAACTCAAGAAGATGCCCTACGCCCAGACGCGCACGCATTGGCAGGTCAGTTGCCCCCGCCAGACCTACCGCACACTGGCGACCTTCGGCCTGAACCAGCACAACGTGGTGACCTTCGGTTCCACGCAAAGCGCGCAGGGAGATACGCCCTTCAGCGCAGCCGACGCGGACACCCGGCAGCTGCTGACGGCCGCCTGCGCGCCGACACTCGCGCAGTTGCCCGCCGCGACTTCGCGCACCAAGCCCCAGGAAACCCTGGTACCGCCGCCGCTCTCGGCAGACGTGAACACGGCGATCAGTGCACTGGGCATGGCAACGCCCGACAAGACGCTGCGCCACCTCGAGGAAAAACGCGACATGGGCTACGGCCCGATGCAAGTGGACCGCTACCTCGAACCGAGTGCCGAGAGCGGTCAATGGCGCATCCGCAACGTCACGAAATATTCCACCTACTCCAGCACCTCATTCCGAGGCCTGATCAGCCTGACCTTCCAGAGCCAGTTCGAGCTGCATGGGATAAGCACCTCGGCCGCCAGCCATCTCGAACAACTGAGTTTCACCGGCGACTGGCAACACATGCCGGTCGGCGCGACCCTCGGTTACACCACCAGGGACCTGAACCGCAATACCGCCGAGGAGGACCGCACACTGGCGCGCAGCGCGACCTGCCAGGTGAAACGCGAACTGCCGGCGAGCAAGATCAACTCAGCGCTGACGGGCACTGCCAAGGAGCTGAATTGCAGCACAACCGGCGATAAGTACAGCGCCACCAGCACCGAAATGTACTTGCAGGACTATGGGTACTTCTTCACCAGCCTGAGTGATATCAACGGCTCCAAGACGCGTAACACGCTGGTCAAGGCCGAGTGATGGCGGTCAATGGCGCTCCAGCACCCGCCGGCTGGCAAAGCTGAACGCCAGCACCACAAAAATCAGCACCCCGGTCGCCACCTGCTGCCAGTAGAAATTCCAGCCGATCAGCAGCAGGCCGTTGGCGATCACGTTGATAAACAACACCCCCAGCAGGGTCCCGGGAATATTCGCGCGGCCCTGCCGGCTCAGGGTGGTGCCGATAAACACCGCGCCAATTGCGTTAAGCAAAAACGCGTTGCCGGACAGCGGCACATAGGCACTGACCGTGGCACTGAGCAACACCCCGGCCACTGCACACGCCAGGGCGGTGGCCAGGGCCACGACGGTGACGATGCGCCGCACCGACAACCCCGAGTAATACGCCAACAGCGGTTGGGTGCCTTGCGCGAGCAATTCGCGGCCCAGGCGCCCGCGCGCCAGGGCCAGGCCGTAGAACAGCGCCAGCCCCAGGACGATCAGCAAGGGGGTCAGGCCCGCCAGCTCGGGTTTGAGGCCCTGAGCCAGATAGATCGGTTGCCCGCCGTCTGATAGCAGCTGCTGGGCGCTGGTGCCGATAAACAAGGTACCCAGGGTCGCCAGGAACGGGCTGATCCGCAACCCGGCAATCAACCCGGCGTTCACCAGCCCCACCAGCAGCCCGGCAGCCAGCGCGCCCGTCACCGCCAGCGCCCAGCCATGCCCGCCGTTGAGCAACACCACAAAGCTGAAACTGGCGAAATCCAGCGCCGTGCCTACCGACAAATCCATGCCACCGGCGGCCACCGCATAGGTCATGCCGATGGCAACAATCGCCAGCAACACAAAGTTGTTCAGCAGCAGGCTTTTGAGGTTGCCGGTACTCAGAAAGCCCGGCGCCTGCAGCGCAAACACCACGACGATAAGGGCAAACACCAGCGGCAAGGTCAGCGGCAACACCGAACGCAGGTTCATGCGTGGGCCCCGCGACTCAAGGCGCTGGACGCGGCCACCACCAGCAAAATCAAAACGCCTTGCACGCCGTTGACCCAGAAGCTCGACACGTTGAGCAGTTGAAAGCCATTGATCAGAAACCCGATCAACAGGGCCGCCAGCAACGTGCCGGGGATGCTCGCCACCAACCGCCGCGAGAACACCACACCGAGAAACGCAATCGCCACCACTGACAGCAACATGTCGCCGGAGCCGGTGGTGCTGCCGCTGAAAAACGCCGCCGAACACAGAGCGGCCACGGCGGCACACAGCCCCGACAGTGCATAACTCGACAGCACATAGGCCGGCACGCGCAGGCCCGCCGCCTCGGCCGCCTGGGGATATTCGCCGACCGCATGCAAGCGCAACCCGTAGGCCGAATGCTGGATCAACAAGGTCAGCAACCCCGCCGTCAGCAACAACACCCAAGCCAGCGCGGGCACCGCCAGCCAGGTCCCGCCGCTGAGCAGGTCGAGTAACGGCGAGTCGGTGGACACCACGGTATTTTCCGTCAGCACCAGCTCCAGCCCGGCCAGCACATTCATGCTGGCCAGAGTCGCCAGCAACGGCGGCAAGCGCAGCACCACCACGGCCACGCCATTGAGCAAACCGACCGCCAGGCCGCAACCCAGGGTCAGCAGCAAGGTCAGCCAGAGGTCCAGGCCGGCATTGTTGAGGCGGCTGAACACCGCCGCACACAGCCCGAGGTTGGCTGCCAGCGACAGATCGAGCCCACCCGCCAGCACATTCGAGCCGCCGCCGATAATCACGCAGGTCAGCCCGAAGGCCAGCACCCCAAGGATCGCCGACTGGCTGAACACATTGGCCAGGTTACCCAGCGACAAAAAATTCGGCGCCGCCACGGCAAACCCCAACAGGATCGCCAGGAACACGCCCATCGAACCCCGGCGCAAGATCGCCTCAAGCATGCTCGACCTCCCGCACAGGCACCGCCGGCACCGCCCCGGTAGCGCACGCCAGCAACTGATCGCTGTCGACTTCGCCCGCGCGAAACTCACCGGCGATTGCGCCGCGATGCAACACCACAATCCGGTCACTGATGCCCAGCAATTCCGGTAAATCCGAGGACAACACCAACACCGCCGCGCCCTGTTCCACCAGGCGCCCGATCAAACGATAAATCTCTACCTTGGCCCCCACATCCACGCCCACGCAGGGCTCATCCAGCAGGTACACCGCCGAACGGCGGCTGAGCCATTTGCCCAGCGCAACTTTCTGCTGGTTGCCGCCACTCAGCTGACTGACCGCCGCGTGCGGCCCCGGCGCCTTGATCGCCAGTTCATCAATCAAGCGGGTGGTTTCCGCCAGCTCCTTGCGCCGGCTCAGCAGGCCCCAGCGGCTGAACCGCCAGAGCCCCGCCAGCGTGAGGTTTTCCAGCACCGACAGCACAGGCGAAATGCCCTGGCTGCGGCGTTCTTCCGGCACCAGCGCAATGCCCTCGGCAATCGCCTGGCCCGGTGAGCGCAGGCGCAGTAAACGCCCATCCAGATGCACGCTGCCGCTGTCGGCGCGCTCGACGCCAAACAGGGTCTTGAACAATTCCTTGGCCCCCGAACCGACCAGCCCGGTCAGGCCGAGAATTTCACCGCGCCGCACCTGCAGGTCAATCTGCCGATAACGCCGCGCCAGGCTCAATCCGCGCACCTGCAACAGCGGCGGCCCGAGTTGGACCTTGGCCTTGGGGTACATTTCCTGCACCTCACGGTTGACCATCAGCCGCGCAATCTCGGCGCTCGACGTTTGCCGAGGCTGCACCACCGCCACGTCGCGGCCGTTGCGCAGCACCGTGACTTCATCGCACAGACTGTCGATTTCCTGCAGGTAATGGGAGATGTACAGAATCGACAACCCCTGGTCGCGCAGGCGCTTGACGATGCGCAGCAACTGGTCGACCTCGCGCTTGACCAACGCCACGCTGGGTTCGTCGAACACCAAAATTTTCGGCTGGCGAATCAACGCGCGGGTGATTTGCAGCACCTGGCGTTCAGCGCTGTTCAGCTCGCCCACCAGGGCGCCGGCGGGCAGTTGCAAGTCGAAATATTCGCCCAGCAAACGCTCGGCTTCACGCTGCTGCCGACGCCGATCCACGAACGGACCACGGCGCAACTCATGGCCGAAAAACAGCGCCTCGCCCACGGTAAAACTCGCCGGCAACAGACGCTCCTGATGGATGAACTGCACGCCCAGCCCATCCACCTGACGCGGCGACAGCGACGCATAGGCCTGGCCGTCGATACTCACCTGCCCCGCATCCGCCTTGTGCAGGCCGGCGAGGATCTTGATCAGCGTCGACTTGCCCGCGCCGTTCTCGCCCACCAACCCGTGGATGCTGCCGCGCTCGACCTTAAGGCTGGCGTCATCCAGCGCCAGGGTGGCGCCGAAGCGTTTACGCAAATGCTGCAGGTGCAACGCCGCCATCAGTCACCCCGCAGTTGCTGGACCTGCGCCAGGTTGCCGGCGGTGGTCAACAGCGTGGCCACCTGGGTTTCCTTGGGCAGGTCGCGCTGGCCGGCCAGGTAGCGCGCGACGTTCTGCACCGCGGTCTTGCCGATCAGCGCCGGTTGTTGCGCCACCACCGCGCCCACTGGCGAGTTGGCCTGGCCGAGCAGCGCCAGCACTTCCGGCGTGCCATCGACGCCGTAGGTTTTGATTTCGGTGCGCTTGGCGTCGATCAACGCCTTGCTTGCGCCCAGTTGCGGAATATCCCACGCCGACCAGATCGCCGAGACACTGCCCGCCGGGTACTTGTTGAGCAACGCCGAGACCTGGGAATAAGCGTCCTGCACCGTGTTGGGGATCACGTCCCGCAGCTCCGGCTGGATGATTTCCAGTTGCGGATGATCCTTGAGCGCCAGCTTCAGTTGGTCATAACGGATCGCACACACCGGCACGCCGTAGAAGCCGTTGAACACCAGGATCTTGCCCTTGCCGCCGGCGTCCTTGATCAGCTGGTCGGCCAGGGCCTTGCCGGTGGCGACGTTATCCGAGGTGGTGTTATTGAGGCTGTACTGCGACGGCGCATCGATGGTGAACAGCGGAATGCCGGCCTTGCTGATGCGCTTGAGCCAGGGGTCGATCACGCTGAGGGTGCCAAGGGTCTGGATCACCGCGTCGGGCTTCTGGGTGACCACGGTTTGCAGCTGGGTCACCAGGTTCTTGTCATTACGCCCGGCATCCAGGGTGATGGGCGTGCCGCCCAGGCGCTTGATCTCATCGACCTGGGCTTGGAACGCCTTGATATCAAAATAATGACTGGTGCCGGTCATGCTCACCGCAATGCGCTTGCCGGCCAGGGACGGCACCGCATCGTCGCCCTCTGCGGCATGCGTCGCGACGCTCAGCAGCAGGCTGGCGCCAAGGCAGATCAAACGGGAAAGCGAGGAAAGACTGAAAGGCATACAGGGCTCCGCTGCGACCGATGAAAGGGTTCACCGAACGCTATTGCAGAGCCCGTGCCAGGATTTTTATCGCGTTAAATCAACGGGATAAAAGCCTGAAGCGGAATCGGGCTGTCGTTATTGGCCGTCAACTGCTTGATGGGTGTTGCTCAGGCAACAGTTGCCAAACCTGAGTGCCTCACTTAATCCTTCGCGCTCAGCGGCCGCCGACGGCTTGGGCTGCCCGCGTTGACACTCTAAATCCGCAAGCTTAGAATCGGCCGCACAAATGGACTGGGGGATCCCGGTCGGCGCTATAGCCTCGGTGAGTTTCACCGGGGCTTTTCGCTTTCTGCAGCGGGGAAATTTTTAATCCCCAGTTTTCAAAACCTTCACCTACCTTGCCCCGCCCTCCGCTGCAATAAAACTTGCGCTTGAGCACGTCAAAGGCACGATTCTCCTGACCGGGCCGTAGAACGCTCATGCCGATGGGCCGCGCAACAAGATCCGCAAGCTGCAATCCTGTCGAATTGACCTGTTTGGTCGCGAACACGATATCAAACGGCAGACGAATACCCGGACGATTGGCACCGTCGCACATCCGACGAAACTCCAACTCAAGCTCATTATCCTCTTTACGGCCTCGGCGCTCGAAAATCGCGTGAGTCAACGCTCCCTGCTGATTTTTCTCTAGGAGAAACTCGTAAAGCGTTTCAAGGCAGAACCCCAATGCCAGATGGTAGGGGTTATGTACCGGGCCTTGCTGCTCCCGAAGAGTGGCTTTATCAATCACACAACTGATCAAAACAAAGTTGCTCGACTCAATGATGCTTGTCAGCTCCTCCAGAAAGGCATGCTTGTGCAAACGAGAGACGAACATGTTCGAGAACGCCCCTTTTTCCTTCCGAGTTTCAAGCTCATGCAAGCCGACAAGATCATGCCCCATGTGGTTGAACTTGAACTTTTGAAGGGCAGGAATGACCTTTTCACAATAATGCCGCTTATGAAAAACACAGAACGCCAAAACAAACATGGGATAGTTGGGATCGAGTGTTTGCATCCCGTGATCGCCACTTTCATCCACATAGACAATGAAGTCGCTGAACTCCCCTTTCGGCGGATTTGCTGCCACGACCTCAGCAGCGCGCTCAGCCTCGCTTTCACTTTCAAAGAGCAAGAACTGCTGGGAAGTTAGTTTCTCATCTGCCATGGAATGCTCAATCCTGAGGGGGCTTATTTTTTTGTCGCTGACCCCACCCATATTGCCCTCACGTTCTGCTACAGAGGGCCACCACCCTGAATTGCTTTCGGCAACCGCTGATCAATCAGTTGGTACAACGCACTGCTCGCAGGCCAGTTACGCATAAACCGCGCGCGGTCCTTGGCGTAGGCCGGGGCGAAGCTGGCGAGGGTGCGGTGTTGGCACATCGCGTCCAGGTCGATCAGGGCCCAGCGGTCTTCGTGCCAGAACAGGTTATGGCCCTTGAAGTCGCCATGGCTGATACGTTCGCGGATCAGCTCGGCGAACAGGTGGTCCAGCGCCTGCAGCTCGTTTTCCGGTGCATCGCCGAGCTCCACATAGGGCGCGAAACGCTCGATGATGTCCGGCCCCGGCAGGTATTCGGTGATCAGGTACGCGCGGCTGCGCAGCCACAGGAAACGCGTTTCCAGCACGGCCAGCGGCTTGGGCGTGGCGATGCCGAGGAACGCCAGGCGGTTGCCTTCGCGCCACGAATGCCAGGCGCGGCTCGGGCGCCAGAAGCGTTTGAGCCAATGGGCAAAACCCTTGATGTTGTAGCGCTTGATCACCAGCGGCCGGCCGGCCACGTCGACCTTGGCCACGCTCGCTGCGCCACCGGTCTTGTACAGGTGACCCTGATCCAGCAGCGCATCCGCCTGCGCCAGCACCGGCAGCATCGCGGGCTCTTCCTCGCGGCGGATCGCACGCAAGGCAAAGGCGCCGCGCTGCACGCTGAACAGCGTGCATTCGCGGCCGACCTTGTTCAGAAAGTCTTTCAGGCGCCAGGCACTGACCTTGCGCACCTGTGCTTCCAGCGCCTGCAGGGGCAAAGCGTGTTCGCCATTGCTCAGCAGGTAGTACACCAGCAATTCTTCGGTGAACGGTTCGAGGTTTTTCGGCAACTGGGCAAAAAATACTCCGAGGTTTTCCAGCACGCGGTTGCGCGACAGCGGCTTGCCGGCTTCTTCCACGCGGATCCCGGCACCGTCGATCAAGTACAGCTTGCCGTTCTGGCGCAGCAGGTTGTCCAGGTGCAGGTCTTCCTGCCACAGGCCCTTGGCATGCATCTGCGCAATCGCGCCCAGCGCCTCGGCGAGCACGGCGGTTTGTTCGTCGGCCAACGGCGGCAACGCTTCGACGGCGTGCCAGGCATCGGCCAGGCTTTCGGCGCCTTCGATAAATTCAAACAGCAGCCAGCCGCCCTCGCCGTCCTGCAGGCCATCGGCGAGCAGCAGCGGCGTGGTCAGGCCTTGCTCGGCGAGCAGGCGCACGCCACTGCGTTCACGCTGAAAATGCCGCGCCGCCTTGCTGCCCACCAATAACTTGGCCAGCACCGGGCGCCCACGCCAAACCGCCGCGCCCACGTAGCGCTCGCCCGGCAACACGCGCAACAGGCTCAGCAGTTGCAACTGGCCGGGGCCGGCGGCGTCTGCGAGGTCGAGGGTCAGGGGCAGGCTCGGGGTGCGGCCGGCGTGTTTCAGCTCGCTCAAGCGCATCAGCGGTTCTCCTTGTGGCTGCGCCGCTTGGTCAGGCGTTGCAGCCAGGTGCTGACGAGCGCGCTGTCTTCGGGCTGGTCGAGATAGGCCGCCAGCAGCTGGCGCACCTGCGCGTCGGACCACGGCCGCGCACGGCGCAACAGCGGCTCCAGGTCCTTGACCCGATCGCGCCAACCGAACAGCAGCGGGCGGGTTTTCTCCAGGTCGATTAACTGCGCGGCATAACCGTCGCCGGTGGCCTGCAGGAAAATATGCTTGGGGTAAAAGCAGCCATGCACCTGGCCGACGTTGTGCAGCCGGCGCGCCAGCTGACCACAGGCCAACAGGATCGCGCGGTGCTGAGCGTCGCTCAGTTGCGACCACTGCTCCAGCAACGACTCCAGGTCATTCCAGCCGTCCAGGGCGCGGGTCAGCAGCATCGCGCGGTGTTCGCCGGCGACTTTGCGTTCGCCATAGAACGCCGCCTGCAACGCCGGGATGCCGAGCGTGCGGTAGCGGCTGATATTGCGAAATTCGCGGGAGAAGCTTGGCTCGCCGAGCGGCCGGTGCAAGCTGCGCGTGAGGTAGTTGCTCTGGCGCTTGAGGTAATAGCCGTGGCCGTCCAGCTCCAGGCGGAACACGCTGCTCCAGCCGCCACGGCTGGTGTTCGGTTCGTCCACGGCGTCCAATTGCTTGGCCCACAGCGCGTCGAAAGTGGCCAGGCCATGGCGCTCCAGCAGCGCACGGTCTTCAGCCGCCAGGAAATCACTCATTCGCGTCCCTCGAAAAACTTCACCACGTGGCGAATACGCCGCTTGTCCGAGTCACTCAAGTGCCGGCATTGGCGGTACTGCATGTAGAAGCGCAGGCGCTGGGTGGCTGACAGGTGATACTTGGCCACCTTGTCCAGGCACGCCAGGTCTTTGGTGATGCGGTACTTGAGCCAGAAACCGCGCCAGAAATCGCCGTTGGGGCAGTCGATCAGGTACAGGGTCGACTGGTCGTCGATCAGCAGGTTGCGCCACTTCAAATCGTTATGGGTGAAGCGGTGGTCGTGCATGGTCCGCGTGTATTCGGCGAGCTGGCGGCTCACCGCACTGACCCACTTGGGGTCGCGCAGGCGCGCGTCGTTGCGGTCGGCGAGCACCGAGAGGTCTTCGGTGTTCGGCAGCTCGCGGGTGATCATCGCGCCACGGTCGTAGGCCAGGCCGTTGCGCTCCAGGCCCCAGGCAACCACATCCGCCGTGGGGATGCCCCACTTGGCGAAGCGCTTGAGGTTCTGCCACTCGGACTTGACCCGTGGTTTGCCCAGGTAGCGCCGCAGCCCTTTGCCAGCGCCGGTGTAGCGCTTGACGTAGTAATTGACCCCGCCGCGCTCCACACGGATCACTTCCGACAGTGGGTCACGGGTCAGGCGTTGCCCTTGCAGGTCAAACACCGCCTCGAGGCTGCCAAAATCATCCGCCAGATTCGCGTAAGCAGGTTCCAGGTTCCAACCCGCCATCAGATCGCATCCCCGTAACGTTGCTTGCGTGCATAGAGTTTGTCGGCCTTGCGCTGCATCAGGCTCAGGGACGCCGATTGCTCCGCCAGGATCTGGCGCAGCGGCTGGCGGAAATAGCCCTTGAGGAAACGCAGCTTGTCGCGGCGGGTCAGGCCGATGTCCAGCGCCGAGTAGTACAGCGCCGACAAGTCTTTATCGCGCCAGCGCAGCGGCAAATGCGCGCGCAGCTGGGCGCGGTGCAGGTCGATCACTGAGAGCTTGATGTTATTCGCGTCGACAGGCCTGGAGGTGTCGAGCAGGAAGTGGCATAGGTAGCAGTCGCGGTGGTTGACGCCGCCACGGTGCATGTCGCCGACCATGCGCGCCAGCTCCGCCGTAAGCGCGTGGCGCAACGCCGGTGCTGGCGGTTCGGCGACCCAGTTGATCGTCACGTCTTCGAGGCTGAGGGTTGGCGCCAGCTCTTCGGTGATGATGAACGAGTGCTGGTCCGCCGGGTTGCTGCCCTTTTCGCCGAAGGCCACGCCGGTCATGGTCGGCACGCCGAGCTCCTGCAGGCGGTGAATGGCATCCCATTCCAGGCCGGCACCGAGCACCGGCAACTTGGCGGTGATCAGGTTTTTGAAGATTTCCGCCCAGCCGATGCCACGGTGGATTTTCACGAAATACGGGCGACCCGCGACCTCGGTGCGCAATGTGCGACGCGCCGCCAGCTCACGGAATACCTGGCCTTGCAGTTTCTCGACTTCGGCGAAGGCATCGAGCCCGGCCCATAGCGTCTTGAACGGTTCGGCAAGAATCAACTTCATGGTTTTGGCTCCGCCAGAATCACATCCGCAGCGTGCTGCGGCATGCTGTAGAGGTCGGCCGTCTCGGCGAAGGCCAACCCATTGCGGCCCCAGGCCGCGCGCTGTGCAGAATCGGTCAACATGCGGGTCAGGTACTGGTTCAACTGCGCCTGTTCAAACGGCTCATCGAGCACCAGGCCGCTGTCGGCTTCGCCAATGTAATGGGCATAACCACACACCGCCGAGACAAGTACCGGCAGCCCGGCCACCAGGGCTTCGAGCAGCACGGTGCCGGTGTTTTCGTTGTACGCCGGGTGAATCAACAGGTCGGCGCCCAGCAGGAAACGCGGGATATCGCTGCGGCCCTTGAGGAACTGCACGTTATCGCCCAACCCCAGGGTCGCGCTTTGCAGTTGGAATACTTTGGGGTCGTCCTGGCCGATTACAAACAGGCGCGTGCGTTTCTTCAGCTCGGACGGCAACGCGGCCACCGCTTTGAGGCTGCGGTCGACGCCCTTGGTCTTGAAGCCGGAACCGATCTGCACCAGCAGCAGGTCGTCGTCGCCGAGGTTGAATTCCTGGCGGAAACCTTCGCGGATTTGCGCCGCATTCGGCGGCGCGCGACGGTCCTGGGCGATGCCCGGCGGCAGCAGATGGAAGCGCTCCAGCGGGGTGTCGTAGTGCTTGATGAACAGCGGCTGCTGCACTTCGGAAATCATCAACACTTCGGTCTTGGCGTCCTTGGCGAACACCGCGCGCTCGTACTCGGCAAAGTGCTTGTAGCGGCCAAAGTAGCGGTACAGCGAGTGGCGCAGGTTTTGCGCCTTGTCTTCAAAGCAGCCGTCGGCGGCGTAGTACACGTCCAGGCCGGGCATTTTGTTAAAGCCGATCAGGCGGTCCACCGGGCGCTTGGCCAGGTCGGCGTCCATCCATTCCAGCAGCTTCTCGTTGCGCCGATGGTTGAAGAACGCCTTGACCGGCGCCACCAGCACTTCAAAGCCGGGCGGGATATCGCCTTCCCAGATCAGCGTGTAGACGCGAATCGTATGGCCGCGCTGCTGGCACTCCAGGGCGATGCGCATGAAGTCGCGCTGCAGACCACCGAACGGGAAGTATTTGTACAAAACAAAAGCCAGTTGCATCAGTGCAGCTCCTCAGCCAATAACAACGTGCTCAGTCGGCTTGCCACACGCTCAGGGTTCAAGCGCGTGAAGCACAGGGGCGACTCGCGCTTGATGTCGAACCGACGCAGGTCGTCGGCCGTCGGTTGATAGGTACATTGTTTTTGCAGGCACGGCGCGCAGGGGAAGTCGCTGGCCAGGTGAATCTGGCCCTTGCCGTAGGCGCCTGTCAGGCCGGGGTTGGTGGGGCCGAACAGGGAAATGGTCGGCACATCCAGCGCCGCGGCCAGGTGGCCCAGGCCGGTGTCCACCGCCACACAGGCACGGGCGCCGGCCAGCACGCGGGCCACGCCGGCCAGGTTGAGCTTGGGCAGCACTTCGGCGTTTTTCAGGCCTTGGGCCAGGCGCTCGGCGCGGGCTTTTTCGGCGGGGTTGCCCCACGGCAGTTTCACGTCCACCCCCAGGCGACCCATGCGCTCGGCCAGCTCGCGCCAGTAGGCTTCGGGCCAATGCTTGGTGTCCCAGGTGGTGCCATGCAGCAGCAGTACAAAAGGTTTTTCCGGCGGCAGGCCGAGCAGTTTTTCCGTGCTCAGGCCGTAGTCACCCAGGCCTTTGGGCAGGTCGTAGCCCAGCGCCACGGCAAACAGTTGGCGCAGGCGCTCCACGGCGTGCTGCCCACGCGCCACGGCCAGGCGTCGCGAATAGAAGCGCGCGGCGAGCGGTTCACGGGCGGAGTTCTTGTCAAAACCGGCAACGGGAGCGCGCACGTAACGGGTCAGCCAGGCGCTTTTCAGCAGGCCCTGGGCATCGATCACCAAGTCGTACTTGGTCGACTGGACGCTCTGCTTGAAGCGTCGCCACTCGCCGCTCTTGATGGTCTGCCAGAGGTTCTTGCGCCAGCGGCGGATCGCCACCGGGATCACCTTGCCCACCGCCGGGTGCCAGGTGGGGATTTCGGCAAAGCCTTCTTCCACCACCCAGTCGAACTGAATGCCGGGGATCGCCCGCGCCGCGTCGGTAAGTGCCGGCAACGCATGGATCACGTCGCCCAGGGATGAGGTCTTGATTACCAGTACCCGCAACTCAGTGGACCTCGACCGCAGTGCCTTGCAAGCGCTGCAAAGCCTCGTTCACCGGCTGCGGCAACAACTGGCGCATGCAGTTGTAGTGGCCGAAACGGCAGGTGCGATCAAAGCACGGGCTGCAATCGAGGCCCAGGCGCACCACTTCGACCTTGTCGGCCAGCGGCGGGGTAAAGCCCGGCGATGTGGAACCGTACACCGCCACCAGCGGGCGGTTCAGCGCGGCGGCCACGTGCATCAGGCCGGAGTCGTTGGATACCACCGAGTCAGCGCAGGACAGCAAGTCGATGGCCTCGGCCAACGAGGTGTCGCCACTGAGGTTCACCGCCTCTTCGCGCAGGCCGGGGATCAGGCGCTGGCGAATGTCTTCACCCACCGGGTGATCCTTTTTCGAACCGAACAACCACACCTGCCAGCCTTCGCGAATTTTCGCCTCGGCGACCTTGGCGTAATGCTCCGACGGCCAGCGCTTGGACTCGCCAAACTCGGCCCCTGGGCACAGCGCCAACACCGGGCGATCCAGTTGCAGGCCGAACTTGGCCAGCGCGGCGTCGCGGCTCACCGGGTCAATCTGCAGGCTCGGGCGCGGGTACGGCTTGGGCAGCTCGGCGCCGGGCGCGTAGGCCAGGGCCATGAAGCGTTCGATCATCAGCGGGTAGCGGGCTTTGTCCAGCGTGCGCACGTCGTTGAGCAGCACGTAGCGGAATTCGCCGCGCCAGCCGGTGCGCTTGGGGATGCCGGCAAAATACGGCACCAACGCCGACTTCAGCGAATTGGGCAGCAGGATCGCCTGGTCGTACTGGCCGGCCAGGGATTTGCCGATACGCCGGCGGGTCGCCAGTTCCAGCGCGCCATGGCCGAGCGGAAAGCTCAAGGCCGCGCGCACTTCGGGCATGCGCTCAAGGATCGGCCGGCTCCACTCGGGGGCGAGCACGTCGATCTGGCAGTCTGGATAGCGCTGGCGCAGGCACTGGAACAGTGTCTGTGCCATCACCATGTCACCGACCCAACTGGGCCCAACGATCAGAATATTCATGTAGTTTCCACAAACGATGCGGGGAGGCTTATGCCTCCCCGCCCTAATAGTGTTTCAGCTCAAGCCCAGCGCCTGCCAGATTCGCATCACCTGCCGCCGTTCGTCGGCGAACTGGTCCCCGGCAACCGTACCGGCCTCGTTTTGCAGGGCCTGGCGGTGCGCGGCGGAACGGTAGGCCTTATACACCTCGCGCAGCAGATGGGCATCGGCGGCGGGCATCAACCCCACCTGCTCCAGGCCTTCCAGAATGCGGATATTGTCGGTATAGCGCAGCAACGATGGATGTTGCGCAGACCACGCCAAAGCCGCGTATTGCACCATAAATTCAATATCGACGATACCTCCGGCGTCCTGCTTGAGGTCGAACGCCGCCGTGGCCTCGAAGGCATTGGCGCCGGTTCCGGCCGCGGTGCTCTTGGTGCCGAGGTTGTCACGCATCTTCGCGCGCATCTCGCTGACCTCCTGGCGCAGCGTGGCCAAGTCGCGCTCACGCCCCAACACTTTAGCGCGTACCTGCTCGAACGCCTGGCCCACATCCTGGCTGCCGACCAGCACCCGCGCGCGGATCAGGGCCTGATGCTCCCAGGTCCAGGCTTCATTTTGTTGATAGCGCTCGAACGCCCCCAGCGAACTCACCAGCAAACCGGACGCGCCGGAAGGTCGCAGGCGCATGTCCACTTCATACAACTGGCCGGAGTTGGTCTGGGTGGTCAGCAAGTGAATGATCCTCTGGCCCAGGCGCGTAAAAAACTGCGCGCCATCAATCGGCTTGGCGCCGTCGGTTTCGGCCTGCGGGTCGCCGTCGTGGACAAATACCAGGTCCAGGTCGGAACCATGCCCCAGTTCGATCCCGCCGACTTTGCCATAGCCGACAATGATGAACCCCGGGTCGCACAGGGTGCCGTCCAAACGCTGCGGCGAGCCGTGGCGCGCCACGGTCTGGCGCCAGGCCAGGGCCAGCACTTGTTCGAGGATGGCTTCGGCGAGCCAGGTGAGGTAGTCGCTGACTTTCATCAACGGCAGGCTGCCGGCGATTTCCGAGGCGGCCACGCGCAGGCGGTGGGCCAGTTTGAAGTGACGCAGGGCTTCCATCTGCTGCTCAAGGTCGTCCTCGGGGATGCGCGTGAGGCGCTCGCGCAGCTCGGCGGCGAGTTCCGGCGCCAAGGGCGGCTTGAACAGGCGGCCTTCGTTGAGCAATTCATCCAGCAGCAGCGGGAAGCGCGTGATCTGCTCGGCGATCCAGGGGCTGGCGGCGCACAGGGTCAGCAGACGGCGCAGAGCGTCGGGGTTTTCGGTGAGCAGCACCAGGTAGGCGGAACGCCGCGCGACGGCTTCCACCAATGGCAGCACGCGCTCAAGCACCAAGTCAGGGTTGGCGTGCTCGACGGACTGGGCCAGCAGGCGCGGAATAAAGGCATCCAGCCGCTCGCGACCGAGGCGCTGCATGGCGCGCAATTGCGGGCTGCCGCGCAGGCCGGCGAGAGCCTTGAGCGCCTTGGGCGCGTCGGTAAAGCCGCCCTCGGCAAGCTGGCGGCAGGCAGCGTCTTCGTCCTGGGATTCTTCCCACAGCGGCAACCACTCCCCGCCCACGACCAGCTCGCCTTCTTCGCCGTCTTCTTCATCAGGATCGGCAATCACCTGGCGGAAGTGCCAATCCACCCGGCCACGCCAGTGCATCAGGCGCTCATGGAACGCGGCCCAGTCGGCAAAACCCAACATAAAGGCAATGCGCGCCTGGTCTTCCGGGGTGTGGGGGAGCATTTGCGTCTGGCGATCGGCAATCGCCTGGATCGCGTGTTCGGTGTAGCGCAAAAATTCATAGCCATTGCGCAACTCGGCGATCACCGCCGGCGGCAGGTAGCCCTGGCCTTCGAGGGTGCCGAGCACCTTGAGCAGCGGGCGCTGTTGCAGGCTGAGGTCGCGGCCGCCGTGGATCAGCTGGAACGCCTGGGCGATAAATTCCACTTCGCGGATGCCGCCCGAGCCCAGCTTGATATTGTCGGCCATGCCCTTGCGCCGCACTTCCTGCTGGATCAGCTGCTTCATGGTGCGCAGCGCTTCGATGGCGGAAAAGTCCAGGTAACGGCGGTACACGAAGGGTCGCAACATATCCAGCAACTGCGCGCCAGCCAACTGGTCGCCGGCCACCACGCGGGCCTTGATCATCGCGTAGCGCTCCCAGTCGCGGCCCTGGTCCTGGTAGTACTGCTCCAGCGCATTGAAACTGAGCACCAGCGCGCCGGCCGACCCGTAGGGACGCAGGCGCATGTCGACACGGAACACGAAGCCGTCGACGGTCATCGGGTCGAGGGCCTTGATCAGTTTTTGACCAAGGCGAATGAAGAATTCCTGGTTATCCAGCGAGCGCTTCACGCCGACGGTCTCGCCGCCTTCGGGGTAGGCAAAGATCAGGTCGATATCCGACGACAGGTTCAACTCCACCGCGCCGAGCTTGCCCATGCCGAGGATGACCATGTGCTGGGCTTCGCCGCTGCGCCGGCCGGTAGGCGTGCCGAATTGCACGCAGTGGCGCTGGTACAACCACTGGTAGGCCTGATCGATGCTGGCGTCGGCCATGTCGGAGAGGTCGCGGCAGGTTTGCACCAGGTCGGCCTGGCGGGTCAGGTCGCGCCAGATGATGCGCACTTGCTGGCGCGTGCGCTGGCGGCGCAGCACGCGGCCCAGTTCATCTTCTGTTTCGGCCTGTTGCACCGCGCCGGCGATCTGGCTGCACAGCTCACCCGGCGCAAAGCCGCGGTCCAGCTCACCCCAGGCTACGAGCTCGAGCAACATCAAAGGGTCACGAACACTCTGTTCAATCACGAAATCACTGGCGGCGCACACGCGGGCGAAGTCGGCCCACCGTTGCGGCGTCCACGCAGAAAGTCCATGATCGTCGTCCAGCGCGGCCACGGCGTCACGAAATGACTGCTCGGCCCGCTGGGCGTAAGGCAAGAGAATGGCCGGCAGTTTGGCCAGCGTTGGAAGGCTCATGGTCTATCCTTGATCGGCGCGTAAATGGCCTGTTGCTGTGAACGCAAGAACCACGCTCGGTGAAGGACTGTCGAACAAAGGTTAGAAATAGCTGAAATTAATTTCATTTTGGCAGCCAACATCAAACATTCACCTTTTCTTGTTCGCAAATGATCAACAATAACGATTATGCTCACCAGCCAGACCGAGCAATCCGCTCAGTCTTGTGTAGTTTTACTACTCGTATATACATTCGAAAGGCTGAAATGGCCGACGATTTGTAGTAAAACTACAGGACGCCGAAGCAACCTTCGGCCATCCAAGAATTTATGTCGTCTGCCCACAAGGCCAGTCGCAAACTTCAGGCAACCGATTCTGGTAGCCTTTCCGCCCTGGAGCAAGCCATGCAAGACCTCGATCCCGTCGAAACCCAGGAATGGCTGGACGCCCTGGAATCGGTTCTCGACAAAGAAGGCGAAGACCGTGCTCACTACCTGATGACCCGTATGGGCGAACTCGCAACCCGCAGCGGTTCGCAATTGCCTTACGCCATCACTACGCCGTACCGCAACACCATCCCCGTTACCCACGAAGCACGCATGCCTGGCGACCTGTTCATGGAACGCCGCATTCGCTCGCTGGTACGTTGGAACGCCATGGCGATGGTAATGCGCACGAACTTGAAAGATTCTGACTTGGGCGGTCACATCTCCAGCTTCGCTTCCAGCGCAACCCTGTATGACATCGGCTTCAACTACTTCTTCCAGGCCCCGACCGACGAACACGGCGGCGACCTGATCTACTTCCAGGGCCACACCTCGCCAGGCGTCTACGCCCGTGCGTTCATGGAAGGCCGCATCACCGAAGACCAGATGAACAACTTCCGCCAGGAAGTCGACGGTGGCGGCTTGTCGTCGTACCCGCACCCATGGCTGATGCCTGATTTCTGGCAGTTCCCGACTGTGTCCATGGGCCTTGGCCCGATCCAGGCGATCTACCAGGCACGCTTCATGAAGTACCTGGAAGCCCGTGGTTTCATCCCGGAAGGCAAGCAGAAAGTCTGGTGCTTCCTGGGCGACGGCGAGTGCGACGAGCCGGAATCCCTGGGTGCCATCTCCCTGGCCGGCCGCGAGAAGCTGGACAACCTGATCTTCGTCATCAACTGCAACCTGCAGCGCCTCGACGGCCCGGTTCGCGGCAACGGCAAGATCATCCAGGAACTCGAAGGCGTGTTCCGCGGTGCACACTGGAACGTGACCAAAGTCATCTGGGGCCGTTTCTGGGACCCACTGCTGGCCAAGGACGTCGACGGCATCCTGCAACGTCGCATGGACGAAGTCATCGACGGCGAGTACCAGAACTACAAAGCCAAAGACGGCGCGTTCGTGCGTGAACACTTCTTCAACACGCCAGAACTCAAGGCGATGGTTGCAGACCTGTCCGACGACGAGATCTGGAAACTCAACCGTGGCGGCCACGACCCGTACAAGGTCTACGCGGCGTACCACGAAGCGGTCAACCACAAAGAACAACCAACCGTCATCCTGGCCAAGACCATCAAGGGTTATGGCACCGGTGCCGGCGAAGCGAAGAACACTGCGCACAACACCAAGAAAGTCGATGTCGACAGCCTGAAGTTGTTCCGCGACCGTTTCGACATCCCGGTCAAAGACGAAGAGCTGGAGAACCTGCCGTTCTTCAAGCCAGAGCCAAACAGCGCCGAAGCCCGCTACCTGGCCGAGCGCCGCGCCGCACTGGGCGGTTTCGTGCCACAGCGCCGTGCGCAGAGCTTCAGCGTACCGACGCCGGACCTCAGCACCCTCAAGGCTATCCTTGACGGTTCGGGCGACCGTGAAATCTCCACCACCATGGCTTTCGTGCGCATCCTGGCGCAGCTGGTCAAGGACAAGGAAATCGGCCCGCGCATCGTTCCGATCATCCCGGACGAAGCCCGTACCTTCGGTATGGAAGGCATGTTCCGTCAGTTGGGCATCTACTCCTCCGTCGGCCAGCTCTACGAGCCAGTCGATAAAGACCAGGTGATGTTCTACAAGGAAGACAAGAAGGGCCAGATCCTCGAAGAAGGCATCAACGAAGCGGGCGCCATGAGCTCCTTCATCGCTGCCGGTACTTCGTACTCCAGCCACAACCAGCCGATGCTGCCGTTCTACATCTTCTACTCGATGTTCGGTTTCCAGCGCATTGGCGACCTGGCGTGGGCAGCCGGCGACAGCCGTACCCGTGGCTTCCTGATCGGCGGTACCGCCGGCCGGACTACGTTGAACGGCGAAGGCCTGCAACACGAAGACGGTCACAGCCACATCCTGGCTGCCACCA
The DNA here is from genome assembly GCF_979253585.1 of Pseudomonas sp. AC463. Taxonomy (NCBI): domain Bacteria; kingdom Pseudomonadati; phylum Pseudomonadota; class Gammaproteobacteria; order Pseudomonadales; family Pseudomonadaceae; genus Pseudomonas; species Pseudomonas sp. AC463. Next base: position 58,565 of record NZ_CEEDDZ010000018.1, read on the forward strand.
TCCCGAACTGCCGCACCTTTGATCCAACCTACGGCTACGAGCTGGCGGTGATCATCCAGGACGGCATGAAGAAGATGACCGAAGAGCAGCAGGACGTTTTCTACTACATCACCGTGATGAACGAGTCCTACCAGCAGCCAGCCATGCCGGCCGGTGTCGAGGAAGGCATCATCAAGGGCATGTACCTGCTCGAAGAAGACACCAAGGAAGCAGCGCACCACGTACAGCTGATGGGCTCCGGCACCATCCTGCGCGAAGTGCGTGAAGCGGCGAAGATCTTGCGTGACGAGTTCAACGTCGGCGCCGACGTGTGGAGCGTTACCAGCTTCAACGAACTGCGCCGCGACGGCCTGGCCGTTGAGCGCAACAACCGCCTGCACCCTGGCCAGAAGCCACAACTGAGCTACGTCGAAGAATGCCTGAACGGCCGTAAAGGTCCGGTCATCGCGTCCACCGACTACATGAAGCTGTTTGCTGAACAGATTCGCCAGTGGGTCCCGTCCAAGGAATTCAAAGTCCTGGGCACCGACGGTTTCGGTCGCAGTGACAGCCGTAAAAAGCTGCGTCACTTCTTCGAAGTCGACCGTCATTTCGTGGTGTTGGCAGCCCTGGAAGCCTTGGCTGACCGTGGTGAGATCGAACCCAAGGTGGTAGCAGACGCTATCGTCAAGTTCGGGATCAACCCGGAAAAACGCAACCCACTGGACTGCTGAGGAGATTTTTTGTGAGCGAACTCATTCGCGTACCTGACATCGGCAGCGGTGAAGGTGAAGTAATCGAACTGTTTGTGAAGGTCGGCGACAAAGTCGAAGCCGACCAGAGCATCCTGACCCTGGAATCGGACAAGGCGAGCATGGAAATCCCTGCTCCCAAGGCCGGCGTGGTCAAGAGCCTGAAAGTGAAGCTGGGCGACCGTCTGAAAGAAGGCGACGAACTGCTGGAACTGGAAATCGAAGGCGCCGCTGATGCGGCCCCTGCGGCGGCGGCTCCTGCTGCTGCGGCTGCACCAGCGCCTGCTGCCGAAAAACCTGCTGCTGCCGAGGCCCCAGCGGCCCCGGCTGCTGCACCGACCGCCGCCACTGTCCAGGAAATTCATGTTCCGGACATCGGTTCGTCGGGCAAGGCCAAGATCATCGAGCTGCTGGTCAAGGTCGGCGACACCGTCGAAGCCGACCAGTCGCTGATCACCCTGGAGTCCGACAAGGCCTCCATGGAAATCCCTTCGCCGGCTGCCGGCGTGGTGGAAAGCATCGCGGTCAAGCTGGAAGACGAAGTTGGCACTGGCGACTTCATCCTCAAGCTGAAAGTACAAGGCGCTGCAGCTGCAGCTGCCGCTGCTCCAGCCCCGGCTGCTGCTCCGGCCGCCAAGGCTGAAGCTGCACCGGCTGCCGCCGCACCTGCGCCTGCTGCAAAAGCCGAGGCCGCTCCGGCCCCTGCCGCTGCTGCACCTGCGCCAAGCGGTGCCAAAGTTCACGCCGGCCCTGCCGTGCGTCAACTGGCCCGTGAGTTCGGCGTAGAGCTCAACGCTGTGTCGGCCACCGGCCCGCACGGTCGCGTGCTGAAAGAAGACGTGCAGGTTTACGTCAAAAACATGATGCAGAAAGCCAAGGAAGCGCCGGCTGCCGGCGGCGCTACCGGTGGTTCGGGCATTCCGCCGATCCGCACCGTGGACTTCAGCCGCTTCGGCGAAACCGAAGAAGTGCCGATGACCCGCCTGATGCAAATCGGCGCGGCCGGCCTGCACGCCAGCTGGCTGAACATCCCGCACGTGACTCAGTTCGACCAGGCCGACATCACCGACCTGGAAGCTTTCCGCGTTGCGCAGAAAGCCGTGGCCGAGAAGGCCGGCGTGAAACTGACCGTGCTGCCACTGCTGCTCAAAGCCTGTGCGCACCTGCTCAAGGAGCTGCCAGACTTCAACAGTTCGCTGGCGCCAAGCGGCAAGGCGATCATTCGCAAGAAGTACGTGAACGTTGGCTTCGCCGTCGATACCCCGGATGGCCTGCTGGTACCGGTCATCAAGAACGTCGACCAGAAGAGCCTGCTGCAGCTGGCCGCTGAGGCTGCTGCACTGGCTGCCAAGGCGCGTGACAAGAAGCTCACCCCGGACGACATGCAGGGCGCGTGCTTCACCATCTCCAGCCTCGGTCACATTGGCGGCACTGGCTTCACGCCAATCGTCAACGCGCCGGAAGTGGCGATCCTGGGTGTGTCCAAGGCCACTATCCAGCCTGTGTGGGACGGTAAAGCATTCCAGCCGAAGCTGATGCTGCCGCTGTCGCTGTCCTACGATCACCGTGTGATCAACGGCGCCGCTGCTGCACGCTTCACGCAGCGCCTGAGCCAACTGCTCAACGACATCCGCACCATCTTGCTGTAACCCGCAGCGCGCCTCCCCTTCACCGGGAAGGCGCGCTTGCAACGATTTCCGAGCGCCACGCTCGTACCTCAACCCCGCCCTCTGGCGGGGCTTTTTTTGCCTGTTTTGCGCGAATAAATTGGACAGACAAAACAGGTTTGTACACCTTCCATCACCGCGACTGTAGAAATCCCCCGCGCGGCCGATAACACCCTTATAGCACTTAGCCTTCATCCTCTCTTGTCAGCCCGCGCCGCATGATGCAACCTTGCCGCAGGCAACAGAAAAGAGGGCGTGAGCCCGGCGCCGTGCGCGTTATTTCAAGTGAGTTCCCCCCATGAAAAGCCAACCCGATGTCGCCCGTATGGCGGCCGAGGTAGTGACGCAGTTACCGGTGCCCTCGCGCCTCGGTATGCTGCGTTTCGAGCGGCTGAATGAGGCTAGCTGGGCGCTCCTTTACCTCGACCCCAACTGCGAGCGCCAATTCGGCCTGCCGGCGGTCGAGCTGTGCGCCCTGCTCGGCACGCCCTACGCCAGCCTGATGGAACCCCAGGCGCGCTATCAACTGCACGACACCATCCAGCAACAACTGACGCTGAGCCCTCACTATCTGGTGCGCTACACCCTGCACACCAACGACGGCCCGCTGAGCCTGCTGGAAATGGGCGAAGCCTACAAACAACACAATCGCCACCTGTTGCGCGGCTACCTGATGGTGGTCGACGGCCTGTTCAGCGAAATCCCCAGCGCCGCCCCCACGGCAGACCTGGAAAGCCAGAACAGCCGCCTGCAGATCGCCCTGGAGCTCAACCAGCGCGCCCAGCTGGAACAACTGCAGCACCTGGAACGGGTGCGCGCCCAGCAGGAACTGATCCTGCTGCTGGCCCGCCAGCGCTACACCGGCAACAATTCGCTGCAGGAAGCCGCCGAGCTGATCACCCGCAGCGCCTGCGACATCTACCAGATCGACTGCGCGAGCATCTGGAACCTCGAAGGCCAGCGCCTGGTGCCGATCTCGGCGTACCACCGCGCCGACCAGCAGCACCACTTGCCCGAGCCGATCGACGCCAGCTGCTTCCCGGATTATCTCGAAGCCCTGCACACCAGCCGCGCCATCGACGCCACCAATGCCATGCGCGACCCGCGCACCCGCGAAATGGCCGAGAACCTGCGCGCCAAGGACATCCACGCCATGCTCGACGCGAGCATCCGTGTCGACGGCCAGGTGGTCGGCGTGCTGTGCCTGGAACAGGGCGGCAGCTCGCGCGCCTGGCAGGCCGATGAGATTGCCTTCGCCGGCGAACTGGCCGACCAGTTCGCGCAAGTGATCAACAACCACAACCGCCGCACCGCCACCAGCGCCCTGCACCTGTTCCAGCGTGCGGTGGAGCAAAGTGCCAACGCCTTTTTGCTGGTCAACTGCGATGGCGTGGTCGAGTACGTCAACCCGAGCTTTACCGCGATCACCCAGTACAGCGCCGAAGAAGTCCACGGCCACCGCCTGGCGCAACTGCCGGCCCTGGAAAACCTCAGTGAATTGCTGTTCGACGCGCCGTCCAGCCTGGCCAAGAGCAACAGCTGGCAGGGCGAGTTCAAGAGCCGGCGCAAAAACCTCGAACCCTACTGGGGCCAGCTGTCGATCTCCAAGGTGTATGGCGACAACCGTGAGCTGACCCACTACATCGGCATCTACGAAGACATCACCCAGACCAAGCTGGCGCAGCAGCGCATCGAACGCCTGGCTTACACCGACAACCTGACGAACCTGGGCAACCGCCCGGCGTTCATCCGCAACCTTGACGAACGCTTTGCGCGCGACAGCGACAGCCCGATCAGCCTGTTGCTGGTGGACATCGACAACTTCAAGCGGATCAACGACAGCCTCGGCCACCAGACCGGCGACAAGCTGCTGATCAGCCTGGCACGGCGCCTGCGCAACAGCCTGAGCAGCGGCGGCAGCCTGGCGCGGTTTGCCAGTAACGAATTTGCCGTGCTGCTCGATGACGCAGATTTGGAGAGCGGCCAGCAGGTCGCCAGCCAGTTGTTGGCGACCCTCGACAAGCCGATGTTCGTCGACAACCAGTTGATCAGCGTCACCGGCTCCGTGGGCCTCGCCTGCGCGCCGCTGCATGGCCGCGACCCGCAGACCCTGATGCGTAACGCCGGGCTGGCCCTGCACAAGGCCAAGGCCAACGGCAAACACCAGGTACAGGTGTTTACCGAAGCGCTGAACGCCGAGGCCAGCTACAAGCTGTTCGTGGAAAACAACCTGCGCCGCGCCCTGACCCAGAACGAGCTGGACGTGTTCTACCAGCCCAAGCTCTGCCTGCGCAGCGGCCGCCTGCTGGGCATGGAAGCGCTGCTGCGCTGGAACCACCCGGAAAAGGGCATGATCCGCCCCGACCAGTTCATCAGCGTGGCCGAAGAGACCGGGCTGATCATCCCCATCGGCAAGTGGATCGCGCGCCAGGCCTGCCGCATGAGCAAGCAACTGAGCGCCGCCGGCATGGGCAACTTGCAGGTGGCGATCAACCTGTCACCCAAGCAGTTCTCCGACCCCGACCTGGTGGCCTCGATTGCCACGATCCTCAAGGAAGAACAGCTGCCGGCCAACCTGCTGGAGCTTGAACTGACCGAAGGCCTGCTGCTGGAAGCCACCGAAGACACGCGCCTGCAGCTGGACCAGTTGAAGAGCTTTGGCCTGACCCTGGCCATGGACGACTTCGGCACCGGTTACTCGTCGCTGAGCTACCTGAAAAAATTCCCCATCGACATCATCAAGATCGATCGCAGCTTTATCCACGAAATCCCGGACAACCAGGACGACATGGAAATCACCTCGGCCGTGATCGCCATGGCCCACAACCTCAAGCTCAAGGTGGTGGCCGAAGGCATCGAGACCTCCGAGCAACTGGCGTTCCTGCGCCGGCATCGTTGCGACGTGGGCCAGGGCTACCTGTTCGACCGGCCAATCCCCGGTGCCGAGCTGCTCGAGAAGCTCAAACGCTACCCGCGCGGGCCAATCGCCTGACAGCGCCGTAACACTCGGGCACACTGGCGGTCTGAATTTTTACCCAACTCAATCTGACTGAGAGGACTGATCATGGTCTTGCGCTCGGAAATTCTGGTGAACAAAAACGTGTTGCCTACTCAAGAACAAGCTTTGCCTGGCCGTGAAACCCCGATGAACCTGCCGGAAACACACTTCGTCAACGGCAACCCCTTGCTGGGCCCGTTCCTGGATGACGTGGGTTTTGCGATCTTCGGCCTGGGCTGCTTCTGGGGCGCCGAGCGCAAGTTCTGGCAGCGCGATGGCGTGGTCAGCACCGTGGTCGGCTACGCCGGCGGCTACACGCCGAACCCGACCTACGAAGAAGTCTGCTCGGGCCTGACTGGCCACAGCGAAGTGGTGCTGGTGGTGTACGACCAGGCCAAGCTCAAGTATGAAGACCTGCTGAAAATGTTCTGGGAACTGCACAACCCGACCCAGGGCATGCGCCAGGGTAACGACATCGGCAGCCAGTACCGTTCGGTGATCTACGCGACCACCCCTGAGCAATTGGCCGCGGCACAGGCCAGCGCCGAGGCGTATCAGGCTGAATTGACCAAAGCGGGCCTGGGTGTGATTACCACCGAGATCGACGAGGCGCCAACGGTGTACTTCGCCGAGACCTATCACCAGCAGTACCTGGCGAAAAATCCCCAGGGCTATTGCGGGATCGGCGGGACTGGCGTGACCTGCCCGATCTGAGGTCGAAGCAAATTAAAATGTGGGAGGGGGCAAGTCGAATCGTCGCACCGCCCCTCCCACATTTGATATGTATCTGGCTTGGGAGCTGATTACTCAGCAATCAGCCAATCCATCTGCCAGCCACCCTGGGTCTGGCCAAGCTGCTTGGACAACCACGGCAGCAACTCACGCAATTCCTCCTCCAAACCCCATGGCGGGTTGGCGATCGCCAGGCCCGAGCCGGTCAGGGTGTTGGGTGTGTCCAGCGGGTGTACCAGCAATTCCACGCGCAGCAATTTCGGCGCGCCAGTGCCGGCCAGGTCCTGGTAGAAGCGGCGCAACATGCGTTGGTCCTTCACCGGGTACCAGATGGCCGCGACGGTCTGGCGCATGCGGCTCACGGCTTCCTTGAGGGAGGCGGCGCAGCGCTGCATTTCATCGAGTTTCTCGAACGGCGGATCGATCAGCATCAGCGCGCGTTTTTCAGGCACCGGCAACAACGCCCGGGGCACGTGCCAACCCTCGCCCAGGTGCACCTTGACGCGACGATCACCCTTCATGTTGTCCTTGAGCAGCACGCCGTCTTCCGGGTGTTTTTCATTCAGCAACACACGGTCCTGCGGGCGGGTGAGGCGTCGTGCCAGCTCCGGCGAGCCTGGGTAGTAGCGCAACTGGCCATCCGGGTTCATCTCGTGCAGTACGCGCATGTAGTCGGAGGTCAGCGGCGGCAGGTCGCTTTGGCCCCACAGGCGGGCGATGCCTTCCAGGTATTCACCGGTGCGGTTGGCCTGGTCGCCTTGCAGGTCGTACAGCCCAATGCCCGCGTGGGTGTCGAGGTAGGCGAACGGCTGCTCCTTGCGCGACATCAAGGCGATGAGGCGGGTCAAGGTCAGGTGTTTGAAGACATCGGCGTGGTTGCCCGCGTGAAAGGCGTGACGATAATTCATGGTTGCTCCTGCGCAGGGTGCGAAGTTTACCTTTTACCGGCGCAAAGGTGCAGGGCCGCATGCCCGGCGGTGCTTATGCCGCAAACACAGCGGGCGGGGCGAAAAAAATCTAAATGGCAGCGCGGGCGCGGATTTATTGTGGCGGGCAGCCCATCCAAGGAGGACAACAATAATCATGAAAGACGCCACCATCGCCCTGCACCACGGCTTCAAGTCCGACCCGACCACCAAGGCCGTCGCGGTGCCGATCTACCAGAACGTCGCCTTCGAATTCGATAACGCCCAGCACGGCGCCGACCTGTTCAACCTCGACGTGCCCGGCAACATCTACACGCGGATCATGAACCCCACCAACGACGTGCTGGAGCAGCGCCTCGCCGCCCTCGAAGGCGGTATCGCGGCCCTGGCCGTGTCGGCCGGCAGCGCCGCGATCCACTACGCGATCCAGACCCTCACCCGCGCCGGCGACAATATCGTCACCACCCCGCAGCTGTACGGCGGCACCTACACCCTGTTCGCCCACCTGCTGCCGAGCTTCGGCGTTGACGTACGCTTTGCCCGCGACGACTCCGCTGAGGCCATCGCCGAGCTGATCGATGACAACACCAAGCTGGTGTACTGCGAAAGCATCGGCAACCCGGCGGGCAATATCATCGACATCGAAGCCCTGGCCAACGTAGCCCACGCCCGTGGCGTGCCGCTGGTGGTGGACAACACCGTGGCCACGCCGATCCTGTGCAAGCCGATCCAGTTCGGCGCCGACATCGTGGTGCACTCGGTGACCAAATACGTCGGCGGTCACGGCAACTCCCTGGGCGGGGTGATCGTCGACAGCGGCACCTTCCCCTGGGCGCAACACGCGGACAAATTCCCCGGCCTCAACAGGCCCGAGCCGGCCTATCACGGCGTGGTCTATACCGAAAAATTCGGCCCCGCCGCGTTTATCGCCCGGGCCCGCACCGTGCCATTGCGCAACACCGGCGCAGCGCTGGCGCCGATGAACGCTTTCCTGCTGCTGCAAGGCCTGGAAACCCTGGCGCTGCGCATGGAACGCCACACCGAAAATGCGCTGAAAGTCGCACAGTTCCTGCAAGGTCACGCCGAGGTGGAATGGGTCAGCTACGCCGGCCTGCCGGACCATCCGCACCACGCCCTGGCGCAAAAATACATGCAAGGCAAACCCTCGGCGATCCTGTCCTTCGGCTTGAAGGGCGGCTTTGATGCCGGCGTACGCTTCTACGACGCACTGCAAATCTTCAAGCGCCTGGTCAACATCGGTGACGCCAAATCCCTCGCCTGCCACCCAGCCTCCACCACCCATCGGCAGATGAATGAACAGGAGCAAGCCAAGGCCGGCGTGAAGCCGGAGATGATCCGCCTGTCGGTGGGCATCGAGGCGATTGAAGACCTGATCGACGACCTGCAACAGGCACTGGGCTCAACCCGAGTCTGACGCCAGGGCGTTGGCCAGTGCCTCATAGCGGGTATCGGTACCGCGCGCGAAGTAGGCGACCTTGTGCCGCAAGGTCGCCGGCGGGAAGGCGGTGTACAGGTCCGGGCGCTGTTCTTCGAGCCATTGCAGCAGGTTGTCGATCAGGGTTTGCGGTGACTGCTCAGCCAGATGCTTGAGCAAAGGTGCAGGCACTTGCCACCACGGGCTGGCCTTGGCCGGGGTTAAAGGGCCCGGCGCAACCGTCAGCGGCTGGCCATTGATCAGGTAACGCTGGAACACCGGCAACACCGTTGCCGCCGCGTCGCCCAAGCCCTGCAACATCGGTAGAAATTGGCGGCCATCCCAGAAACGCAGAAACACTTCCTGCTTGTCGGGCAGATAAACCTTGGTCAAGCCTCGCAAGTGCGCAATCACGGTTTCCAATGGGCTGGAGGACACTGCCAGCCAGCCCCAGTCCGTGGATTCGGTGGTTTCTATCCAGTCGAGAAAGGGGCTGTCGGGCTCGATGATGGCGACGTAGGGCATTACCTCATTCCATTCGGCGTAGGCTGTGCCGGCCCAGATCGGTTGGGGCGGCATGCCGGCTGCCATTTTTCGCCAGGCGTCGACTGGCTTTGCGTCGCTGGCGTGGCTGAGAATGACGAAGAAGCGCTCGCCTGATTCGAGTAGGTGGTGGGCTAGCCAAGTCCGAGGCGCTAACTGCTTAAGCATTCGAAATAATCCTTTGCACACAGAAGTTAAATAAATAGTCCACCTTCAACCACTGCGATGCCCTGAAAGTTTTCATCCAAGCCAGCCCATATATTCACCCACACACCACACAGTAACCGCGTACCCCCCCATACCCATCAAGAAAACCCCCCACAGTCTTAACTCACGCATTAGCCGGCGAGGAACCTTGTCCAGATCTTCACGCGTAATGGCCCCATCCTTAATATGCAATTTCTGGAAGACAAACATTCCAGCGACAGTATTCACGAAAAAAGTTTTGCTGAAAAAATCAGGGCCAATAAAACGCTTACGGTAAGAGACCAATCCTGAAGCACCCAAGCACTCCAATATCTCATCGACTTTACGATATGAAAAATATACCTGCCCTACCAAAACAAGAACGACCCATAACACCGCGATCACCAAACAATAGATATATAAAACCCTTGCGCCTTCCATATTTACTTCACCCCCTCATAAACAACTTCCCCCAACTTGTCCCCTATGCGAGCTCCGGCATTCCCCCCTATTACGGCTCCAGCTCCCACAACCACCACACCGCAAATTAACCCACCAACGCCAAAGGTTCCTACACCTATAGCAATACACACCGGAGTGGCCGCCAATGTGCCAAAATACGCGCCTGCCGCACCACCGCCTACGGAGCCTAAAAAGCTCCCGCCCTCCGTGAGCTTCACTTTCTTACACTCCGCAGCAGTTCCAACTTGGCAAGTTTCCTTCACCTTTAACGCTGAAGCCGATGCCCCTAAACCAATACCGACAAAACCACCAACTTTCATATATTGGCTCGCCCGTGCAACACCCTGTATGTGAGTCGCATAACCGGGGATCCCCCCTGAAACACCCGACTTTTTCCAATGATGGACAAGGCTGCGACTAGAGATACCCATCGCACTTTTCAGCTTTGGATGATCAGGAATGCCAACGCCTTTACGTACCAAAGGCCCAAGACCGTTATCCAGTTGGCTCAGCAGTAATTTCCGCTCAGCGAAAAACTTAGCGCCTTGCAGCTTGCCGTGCTGTTGAAAGGTTTTTACGTGTAACTTCTCAATATCTGTAAGGATCTTCTCAATGTCGCTCAAATGCTTGCTCACCATGGAGGCCCCCATACCCACCGCCATCGAACCCTCCGCCAAAAAACCCTGAACCACCTCATGGTGCTCCACCATAAACGCCGCTTCCTCATCACTCATCGGCGTCAGCGCATTGTTCACCTCCTGCGCGGCCTCCATCAGCAACGCTTCCTCGCGGGTACATTGGCTGTTGAGTGGGTCGCTGAGGACGAGCATCTGCCCCGGCCGGGCGTACTGCGTGAGGTGTGGATTCAGGCTGCGAAAACGCTCCAGCACAATCGCACTGGGAGACTCGAACAGCGTTTTTTCCAACTCACCACGCGGCATGGCGCGTTGCACAATATGAAAGCCCAGCTCTACTGCCGAGGCTTTCCCATCAGGCCCCCGCGACCTCTATTACTACCGCCGCCATGCTCCGTGATATCGCACTGCCCATTCTTGCAACGCTCACACTCCTCACAAAACGGCGCACTGCGTTTGAGGCTGGCGACCTGCACACGGCTCAGCGGCGCGGGAATCAACGCCAACAGCTTCTCCTTAACGCCTGGCATTAACGGCGCCGGCGCAGGCCCCGGCCCGCCGCCAATCTGGATCGGCACGCTGCTGAATATGCCGCCCGCCGACAGCGTGATCGACTGCCCTCCCGCCTGGATCGTCACGGTGGCCCCCGCATCGATCACGATGCTTTGCCCTGCACCGATCTGAATGGTCAGCCCAGCCTTTACCTGCTGCGAGCCGCCGACCACCAGGTGATCATCCTGCTTGAGTTCGGTCAGGCGGTTGCCGTGAGTGATGCGTTGTTCTTCGCCCTGCAGCTCATGGTGCGATTCACCGCCGACCCTCACCCGGCGCTGATTGTCGACCTGCACCTGCTGGTCATGCAGCACGTGCTGGGTCCAGTCGCGCTGGGCACGCAGGTAGATTTCCTCGGCGCCCTTGCGGTCCTCGATGCGCAGTTCGTTGTAACCACCGCCCCCGGGGCTGCTCTGGCTGCGGAAGATGCTGCGGGTCTTGTCGGCCGGCAGGTCGAGGGGCACCGGAGTCGCCGCGTTGGGCAGGCAGCCCATCACCAGCGGCATGTCCAGGTCGCCATTGACGAAACCCACCAGCACTTCCATGCCGACCCTGGGGATCAGCACCGCGCCATAACGGTCATGGGCCCAACCGCTGGCGACCCGCAACCAGCAACTGGAATGATCGTTATGTTCCCCGGCGCGATCCCAGGCCAGTTGCACCTTGACCCGGCCGTACTCGTCGCAGTGGATTTCACTGTCGGCAGGCCCGGTAACCACAGCGTTCTGATAACCCGAGATAGCCGGGCGTGGCTGCGCGGGCAACGGCGGGCGGAAGATCACATCCCAAGGTGCCGCGACAAACTCATTGCGATAACCCTGGCGGAATTCACCGCCGGATACCTCAGTCACCGCCTCCTCAAGCACCTGCGGCTGTTTGCCTTCGTGGCTCACTTGGCGCACCAGCCACAACTCATTCCAGCCCTCACGGGGGTGACCTGACAGTTTAAGGAAACCACCACAGGCCAATGCCGGCTCATCGCCCTCGCCATGGGCGAGTTGATAGTCGCTGCGATGACGCTCCAACCCTCGCTGCGCAAGGTATTTGCCATGGGGCCGGTCGCTGAATTGGCCCGGATAGCCCTGCTGCTCAAGCTTGGGAAGTTGTTCACCGGCGACCGCGCTTTCCAACGCCAGGCGCGGCTTGCGAAAATCGTAATCGCGCAGGTTCACCGCCGTGGTGCGGGTCGCCAATTGCACGGCAAAGCGCTTGATAGCCGGCGTTTGCGCCACCATCCCGGAGCCGGGCATGTAAGGGGTGGGCTGCTCCGGCTGGGCGAACACGGTTTGGTCATCGCCAAACACCAGCCGATGGCCTTCGGGTGAATGCTGGAAATGATAGTGAATGCCCAACTCGGCACACAGGCGGTGGATGAACGCCAGGTCGGTTTCACCGAACTGCACGCAGTACTCGCGCTCGGGGTAAGTGCTACTCAGGCGAAATTCGAATCGGTCGCTCTGGATGCCCTGCCCCGTCAGCACCAACGCTACAATCTGCGGCACCGTCTTGTGCTGGAAAATACGCTGATGGCTGCTGTACGCCAGATAGGCCAGCTGCGGCACCAGGCTAAGCCGATAGCGCGTGAGGCGCCGCCCGGAATCGCCCTGCGCGACCCGATGCACCAGGCCGTGAACACCATGGCCCTGGTCATCAAAGGCAAGATACGCCTGGCGATGCAGCAGGCTCTCCAAATCCAGGTCGGGTTGCTCGCAGACCAGTTCAAGGTTGAAACAGTAAGGCTGACTGAGCGCCTCCTCACCGGTGAAACTGTAGACCTTGAGGTCGCTTGCAACGCCATCCAGGGTCAAGGTAAAGGCGCTTTGGTTGGCAGGAGCGAACATCCGGTGTTTCTCTGCAAAGGGATAGGTCGCCGATTCTGCACCACCGCGCCCGGCTACTGAGCACGCCCCGAACAAATCAGTAAAACCCTACACGCGGACGTCAGAAATTTCCTAGAGACACCTTAAATCGCACACAAAAAAAGGCCCGCCATCCGTAGGACGCGGGCCTCTTTTTCAACTCATCGGGCGCCTAGCGCCCGGCGAATTACTTGTTGAGGTTGTAGTCTTTTTCCGCTGCATCAAAACGCTCGACCATACCGGCAGTCGGTGCGCCCATCTTGCTCACGAAGTAGATCGCCAGGCTGGCGAAGATGAAGCCTGGGATGATTTCGTACAGACCCAGCAATTCGAAGTGTTTCCAAACGATCACAGTGATCGCGCCCACCAGGATACCGGCCAGTGCGCCGTTGCGGGTCATGCCTTTCCAGATCACCGAGATCAGCACAACCGGGCCAAACGCGGCGCCGAAACCGGCCCAGGCGTAGCTCACCAGGCCCAGCACACGGTTTTCCGGGTTGGCGGCCATGGCGATGGCGATCAGCGCAACCAGCAGCACCATCAGGCGGCCGACCCATACCAGCTCAACCTGGGAGGCGTTCTTGCGCAGGAAGGTCTTGTAGAAGTCTTCGGTCAGGGCGCTGGAGCACACCAGCAGCTGGCAGCTCAGGGTGCTCATCACCGCAGCCAGGATGGCCGACAGCAGCACGCCCGCGATCCATGGGTTGAACAGCAGCTTGGCCAGCTCAATGAACACACGCTCGTGGTTCTCGTTCACCGGACCAGCGACTTCCGGGTGCGCCGAGAAGTAGGCGATACCGAAGAAACCCACCGCCACGGTGCCGCCCAGGCACAAGATCATCCAGGTCATGGAGATGCGACGCGCGTTGGCGATCGACTTCACCGAATCCGCCGCCATGAAGCGCGCAAGGATGTGCGGCTGGCCGAAGTAACCCAGGCCCCAGCCCATCAGCGAAATGATGCCGATGAAGGTGGTGTTTTTCAGCATGTTGAAGTTGTCGGGGTTCTTGGCTTCAATCGCCAGGAAAGTGGTGTCGACGCCACCGGTAGCCAGCAGCACAATGATCGGCGTGAGGATCAACGCGAAGATCATCAGCGTGGCTTGTACGGTATCGGTCCAGCTGACGGCCAGGAAACCGCCGACGAAGGTGTAGGCAATGGTCGCCGCAGCACCGGCCCACAGCGCCGTCTCGTAGGACATGCCGAAGGTGCTTTCGAACAGACGGGCGCCGGCCACGATGCCGGACGCGCAATAGATGGTGAAGAACACCAGGATCACCACCGCAGAGATGATCCGCAGCAGGCCGCTTTGATCTTCGAAACGGCTGGAGAAGTAGTCCGGCAGGGTCAGGGCGTCGCCGTTGTGTTCGGTCTGTACCCGCAGGCGACCGGCCACGAACAGCCAGTTGAGGTAGGCACCGACGATCAGGCCGATGGCGATCCAGCTTTCCGACAGGCCGGACATGTAGATCGCGCCCGGCAAGCCCATCAACAACCAGCCGCTCATATCGGAGGCACCGGCCGACAGGGCCGTGACCACGCTACCGAGGCTGCGACCGCCGAGGATGTAATCGGAAAGGTTGTTGGTGGAGCGATAGGCCATGAAGCCAATCAGCACCATTGCTGCGATGTAGATCACGAACGTGATCAGGGTTGGATTACTAACGCTCATAAGAGTGACGCCCTGGCTTTGTTTTTATGTAGCAGCGGTCTGTCAGACGGCTACCCACCGACAAGTGAGTAAACGTACCTGCGTGCCGCGCATTTATGACTGACGTTTCCCCAGGAAAGCCGTCAGCCGATGAACCAAACGTTTAAGTGGTTGCACCTTGGGCGCGAATGCTATTCAACAAAGCAAATAAGGTGCAACCAGTTTCTTGAGAATAAGTTGCACCTAAGTGTGTTTTACGCAAAACACCCTGTTTTTGCTCCTTTTTGGAGCAAGAACAGCCGAACTCAGAAGCAAAAGCACCAAGGGTGAGCGGATTCGGCTGAGGGTGTTAATTTTTCTCGAACACCATCAAAAATTTCCTGAATAAAAAGGGTTGCACCCGGTTGCACCTCTTATCACGCAAAGCTAATCTTGCCGCCAGCTGATGCCACTCGGTAGTGGCACCCATGAGGATAAGAAAATGGCTACGACCACCCTTGGGGTCAAACTCGACGACCCGACCCGCGAGCGCCTGAAGGCAGCCGCGACCTCCATTGATCGCACGCCGCACTGGCTGATCAAGCAGGCGATTTTCAATTACCTGGAGAAACTCGAGGGTGGTGCAACCCTGACCGAGCTCAATGGCTTGAGCAGCAAGGACGCTGAAGACGCAGGCGAGGTCCAGGCGGACCACGCCCATCAGTGCTTCCTGGAGTTCGCCGAGAGCATCCTGCCGCAATCCGTATTGCGCGCTTCGATCACCGCCGCTTACCGTCGCCCGGAGCCGGAAGTGGTGCCGATGCTGATCGAGCAGGCCCGCCTGCCGGTGCAAATGGCTGAAGCCACCAACAAGCTGGCCGCCTCGATTGCGGAAAAACTGCGCAATCAGAAGAGTGCCGGCGGCCGTGCCGGGATTGTTCAGGGCCTGCTGCAGGAATTTTCCCTGTCGTCCCAGGAAGGCGTAGCGCTGATGTGCCTGGCCGAAGCGCTGCTGCGCATCCCGGACAAAGGCACCCGTGACGCGCTGATCCGCGACAAGATCAGCACCGGCAACTGGCAGCCGCACCTGGGCAACAGCCCATCGCTGTTCGTCAACGCCGCCACCTGGGGCCTGCTGCTGACCGGCAAACTGGTCGCCACCCATAACGAAGCAGGCTTGACCTCGTCCCTGAGCCGCATCATCGGCAAGAGCGGCGAGCCGATGATCCGCAAGGGCGTCGACATGGCCATGCGCCTGATGGGCGAGCAGTTCGTCACCGGCGAAACCATCGCCGAAGCCCTGGCCAACGCGAGCAAGTTCGAAGCCAAAGGCTTCCGCTATTCCTACGACATGCTCGGTGAAGCCGCACTCACCGAACACGACGCGCAGAAGTATCTGGCCTCGTACGAACAAGCCATTCACTCCATCGGCAAAGCCTCCCACGGCCGTGGGATTTATGAAGGCCCGGGCATTTCCATCAAGCTCTCCGCCCTGCACCCGCGCTACAGCCGCGCCCAGTACGAGCGCGTGATGGACGAGTTGTACCCGCGCCTGCTGTCCCTGACCCTGCTGGCCAAGCACTACGACATCGGCTTGAACATTGATGCCGAAGAAGCCGACCGCCTGGAGCTGTCCCTGGACCTGCTGGAGCGCCTGTGCTTCGAGCCGCAACTGACCGGCTGGAACGGCATCGGTTTCGTGATCCAGGCCTACCAGAAGCGTTGCCCGTATGTGATCGACTATGTGATCGACCTGGCGCGCCGCAGCCGCCATCGCCTGATGATCCGCCTGGTAAAAGGCGCGTACTGGGACAGCGAAATCAAGCGCGCCCAGGTCGAAGGCCTGGAAGGCTACCCGGTGTATACCCGCAAGGTGTACACCGACGTTTCCTACATTGCCTGCGCACGCAAACTGCTGTCGGTGCCGGAAGTCATCTACCCGCAGTTCGCCACGCACAACGCCCATACCCTGTCGGCCATTTATCATATCGCCGGTCAGAACTATTACCCCGGCCAGTACGAGTTCCAATGCCTGCACGGCATGGGTGAGCCTCTGTACGAGCAGGTTGTAGGCAAGGTTTCCGAAGGCAAGCTGAACCGTCCGTGCCGCGTGTACGCCCCGGTTGGCACCCACGAAACACTGCTGGCCTACCTGGTGCGTCGCCTGCTGGAAAACGGCGCCAACACCTCGTTCGTCAACCGGATTGCCGACCAGTCCATCTCGATTCAGGAGCTGGTGGCCGACCCGGTGGCCAGCATCGAGCAAATGGCGACGCTGGAAGGCGGCTTCGGCCTGCCGCACCCGCGCATCCCGCTGCCCCGCGACCTGTATGGCAGCGACCGCGCCAACTCGGCCGGTATCGACCTGGCCAACGAACACCGCTTGGCGTCGTTGTCCTGCGCCTTGCTGGCCACTGCTCACAATGACTGGAAAGCCGCGCCGATGCTCGGTTGCGCCGCCAGCAATGAAGCCGCGCAACCGGTGCTGAACCCATCCGACCTGCGTGATGTGGTCGGCCACGTACAGGAAGCCACCGTCACAGACGTCGACAACGCCATCCAGTGCGCTATCAATGCCGGCCCGATCTGGCAGGCCACCCCGCCGGCCGAACGCGCCGCGATCCTGGAGCGCGCCGCCGACCTGATGGAAGGCGAGATCCAGCCGCTGATGGGCCTGCTGGCCCGCGAAGCCGGCAAGACCTTCGCCAACGCTATCGCCGAAGTGCGTGAAGCCGTGGACTTCCTGCGTTACTACGCGGTGCAGGCGCGCAACGACTTCACCAACGACGCCCACCGCCCACTGGGCCCGGTGGTGTGCATCAGCCCGTGGAACTTCCCGCTGGCCATCTTCAGTGGCCAGGTCGCCGCTGCACTGGCCGCCGGCAACCCGGTATTGGCCAAGCCTGCGGAGCAAACCCCGCTGGTAGCGGCACAAGCCGTGCGCATCCTGCTCGAAGCCGGCATTCCGGAAGGTGTGCTGCAATTGCTGCCGGGCCAGGGCGAAAGCGTCGGCGCTCGCCTGGTTGGTGATGATCGCGTCAAAGGCGTGATGTTCACCGGCTCCACTGAAGTCGCGCGCTTGCTGCAACGCAATGTCGCGGGCCGCCTGGACGCCCAGGGCCGTCCGATCCCGCTGATCGCCGAAACCGGCGGCCAGAACGCGATGATCGTGGATTCCTCGGCCCTCACCGAACAAGTGGTGATCGACGTGGTGTCCTCGGCCTTCGACAGTGCCGGCCAACGCTGCTCGGCCCTGCGTGTGCTGTGCCTGCAGGAAGATTCGGCAGACCGTGTAATCGAAATGCTCAAGGGCGCCATGGCTGAATGCCGCCTGGGCAACCCGGAGCGCCTGTCGGTGGACATCGGCCCGGTGATCGACGCCGAAGCCAAGGCCGGCATCGAGAAACACATCCAGGCCATGCGCGACAAAGGCCGCAACGTGTACCAGGTGGCGATTGCCGACGGCGAAGAAATCAAGCGCGGCACCTTCGTGATGCCAACCCTGATCGAGCTGGAAAGCTTCGACGAACTGCAGCGCGAAATCTTCGGCCCGGTGCTGCACGTGGTGCGCTACAAGCGCAAAGAGATCGACCAGTTGATCGGCCAGATCAATGCCTCCGGCTACGGCCTGACCCTGGGCGTGCACACCCGTATCGACGAGACCATCGCCAAGGTGATCGACAACGTCAATGCCGGTAACGTCTACGTGAATCGCAACATCGTGGGTGCCGTGGTCGGCGTGCAGCCGTTCGGCGGCGAAGGCCTGTCGGGTACTGGTCCGAAAGCCGGTGGTCCGCTGTACCTGTACCGCCTGCTGTCGACCCGTCCTACGGATGCCATCGAGCAATCCTTCGTTCGCGGCGACAAGTTGACCGCACCGGATGTACGCCTGCGCGATGCCATGAGCCAACCGCTGACCGCCCTCAAAACCTGGGCCGACAGCCACCAGTTCAGCCAGCTGAGCGCGCTGTGCAGCCAGTTCGCCGCGCAGTCGCAAAGCGGTATCACCCGCCAACTGGCCGGCCCGACCGGCGAGCGCAACAGCTACGCGATCCTGCCGCGCGAGCACGTGCTGTGCCTGGCTGAGGTCGAAGGCGATTTGCTGACCCAACTGGCCGCGGTATTGGCCGTCGGCGGTTCGGCGGTATGGCCGGAAACCGAGCTGACCAAGGCGTTGTTCCCACGCTTGCCGAAGGAAATTCAGGCGAAGATCAAGCGCGTGGCCGACTGGACCAAGGACGAGGTGGTGTTTGACGCGGTCATTCATCACGGCGATTCCGACCAACTGCGTGCGGTTTGCCAGCAAGTCGCGCAGCGTGGTGGGGCGATTGTCGGGGTGCATGGTTTGTCGCAGGGTGAAACGGCGATTGCGCTGGAGCGCCTGGTGATTGAGCGGGCGTTGAGCGTCAACACCGCTGCGGCGGGTGGCAACGCCAGCCTGATGACCATCGGCTAACTGTCGAAATGCAGTAATAATGTGGGAGGGGGCTTGCCCCCTCCCACATTTGGCCTCATTGCAATTCCCTGGCTGCGTTTGGCCCCTGCATCACTTAAATCAATCTTGCTATCCACCCTCCATTCGCGCACTTAGACTCCGGCCTATTCCCACGTAGGTAAGCCGCCATGTCCGAGACGCTGCTCAGTTCCCGCAATCTGGCTTTCGAGCTGTACGAAGTCCTCGATGCCGAGGGCCTGACCCAGCGCGAGCGGTTTGCCGAGCACAATCGCGAAACCTTCGATGCAGCCATCAGTACCGCGCGCTCCATCGCCGAAAAGTACTTCGCGCCCCACAACCGTAAAAACGATGAAAACGAACCGCGCTTTGAGGACGGTAAGGCGATTCTGATTCCGGAAGTGAAACCGGCCGTGGATGCCTTTCTCGAAGCCGGTTTTCTCAATGCTGCGCGCAGTTTCGAGGCCGGCGGCATGCAGTTGCCGACCTTGCTGTCCCAGGCCTGTTTCGCGCATTTCCAGTCGGCCAACGCGGCGTCTACGTCCTACCCGTTCCTGACCATGGGCGCGGCCAACCTGATCGAAAGCTTTGGCACCGAGGAGCAGAAACAACGCTTCCTGCAGCCGATGATCGACGGGCGCTTTTTCGGCACCATGGCCCTCACCGAGCCGCATGCAGGGTCGTCTTTGTCGGATATTCGTACACGCGCAGAGCCTGCGGCCGACGGCAGCTATCGGCTCAAGGGCAATAAAATCTTCATCTCCGGCGGCGATCACCCGCTGTCGGAAAACATCGTGCACATGGTGCTGGCCAAGCTGCCGGATGCGCCCGCCGGGGTTAAGGGCATTTCGCTGTTTATCGTGCCCAAATTCCTGGTCAACGACGACGGCAGCCTGGGCGAACGCAACGACGTACTGCTGGCCGGGCTGTTCCACAAGATGGGCTGGCGCGGCACCACCTCCACGGCGCTGAATTTCGGCGATAACGGCAACTGCGTCGGCTATCTGGTGGGCAAACCGCACCAGGGCCTGAGCTGCATGTTCCAGATGATGAACGAGGCACGCATCGGCGTCGGCATGGGCGCGGTGATGCTCGGTTACGCCGGCTACCTGTACTCGCTGGAGTACGCACGCGAACGCCCCCAGGGTCGCCTGCCCGACAGCAAAGACCCGAGCACCGCGCCGGTGTCGATCATCCAGCACGCCGATATCAAGCGCATGCTGCTGACCCAAAAGGCCTACGTGGAAGGTGCCTTTGACCTGGGCCTGTACGCCGCGCGGCTGTTCGACGACACCACCACCCTGGCAACCGAAGCCGAACGCAAACAGGCCCACGAACTGCTGGACCTGCTGACCCCCATCGTCAAATCCTGGCCGTCGGAGTTCTGCCTCAAGGCCAACGAGTTGGCGATCCAGATTCTCGGCGGCCACGGCTACACCCGTGAATACCCGGTGGAGCAGTATTACCGCGACAACCGCCTGAACCCGATCCATGAAGGCACCCATGGCATCCAGTCCCTGGACCTGCTGGGGCGCAAGCTGGCGCAAAATGGCGGCGCAGGGTTGAAGCAACTGATCCGCCTGATCGCCGAAACCGGCGCACGGGCACAGGAATACCCAACGCTCACCGCCCTACGCGAACCGTTGGAGCAACTGGTGGCCCGCCTGCAAAGCGTGACCATTGGCCTGCTGACGGACCTCGCCCACGGCAAGGTCAACAGCAGCCTGGCGAACTCGGCGCTGTACCTGAAGGTATTCGGGCATACGGTGATCGGCTGGCGCTGGCTGGAACAGGCGATTCGCGCCGAAGAGGGGTTGGCCAAGGGCACTGCGGCGGATGTGGCCTTCTATAAAGGCAAGCTCCAGGCCGCCCGGTACTTCCTGACCTGGGAAGTACCGAGCTGCCATCATGAACTGGCGATCCTGGAGGCACGCGATGACACGTGCCTGGGCATGCAGGATGCGTGGTTCTAAGGCTGGATCGCCTTGGAAATCACCTCGACCGTGGCGCTGACTTGCTCTTGGTAACGGTCGAGTTCCTGTTGGTGAGCCTGCTGCAGCTCGATCTGCTCGGCGCACAGGTTCAGCGCCGCCAGCACCAGTAATTTGTCCCCGATGAGGGTCGGGTACTTTTTCTTGGTGGTGGCCAGGGAGGCCTTGAGCATGGTCACGGCGTGCATCAGGGTTTTGTCTTCCCCGGCCGGCGCCTTGATCGAGTAATCCTCTCCGAGAATCGAAACGACCTTTATCCCTTCATTCATGCGCTGACAGGCCCTGCGCTCACACGCTCAACCAGCGCCTGGATACGCGCGGCAGTGGCGCCGTGTTTTTCTTCCTGCTCCATCAGGTTCAGTTGCAGGCTGTCGTTTTCGTCCTTGGCACGCGCCAGTTCGGCCTTGAGGGATTCGTTGCTGCCCAGCAGGTCCTGATTCTGTTGTACGAGGTCAGTGACCAGCTGTTCAAGCTGGCTGAGGGATGCTTCTAACATTTTGATTTCTCGGGTTTTTTCAAAGGGCGGTGAAGATAAAGAAAATTCACCTCGCAAGCCAGGGTTATCCCCGGCGCGCAGCCCGTTTTTTAAGGGCCGGGCCACACTTTCGAGCCTTAGTGACTGCATTTACCCCATCTGGTTCCTGAATTGGCGTAACCCCTCGTCAGATGCGACAAAAACGCACACGCCCCTTTAGACTTTAGTCGTACGACCGATAGAGAAGCACACCCTGTCTCACGCCCGCACGGATCGCGCTTCTCCCCAGGATTCCCGCATGTCGCTTCGTAATATGAATATTGCTCCGAGGGCCTTTCTTGGCTTCGCGCTGATTGGTGCCCTCATGTTGTTTCTCGGCGTGTTTGCCCTGAACCAGATGAGCAAGATCCGTGGCGCTACCGAAGACATTACCCTGTCCAGCGTGCCAAGCATTCGCGCCCTCGACGAGTTCACCCAACTGACCCTGCGCCTGCGGGTGCTGTCGTATCGCCTGCTGACCAACCGCGAGCCAGACGTCCAGCAAAAGACCCTGGAAAACTTCGAACTGCGCAACCAGCAGATTCGCACGGCCCAGGCGGTCTACGAAAAACTCATCGACAGCCGTGAAGAGCGCGCTACCTACGACGAATACGTGCGCCTGCTCGGCCAGTACCATCAGATCGAAGAGCGCATGAAGAGTTTGTCGCAGGCCAATCAGGTCGACGATCTGCGCAAGTTGCTCAACACCGAGTTACTGAGCAACTCCGAGCAGGTCAACGCGGTGCTGGCGCGCTTGCTGGACATCAACAACAAAATGGCGCTCGACACCAATCAGCAAGCCGAGGACCAGTACAACCTGGCCTTTAACATGGTGGTGGGCCTGCTGGTGATCGCCACGGCGCTGACCCTGTTGTTCGCCTGGCTGCTGACCCGCAGCATCACCGCGCCGATTTCCCAGGCCCTGGATGCCGCCGAAGAAATCGCCGAAGGCAACCTGACCCGTCCGATCAAGGTCGAGGGCAACGACGAAGCCGGCCGCCTGCTGGCCGCCATGGCCAAGATGCAGGACAAGCTGCGCGACACCCTGCAACGCATCTCGGGCTCCGCCACCCAGCTCGCGTCTGCAGCGGAAGAGCTGAACGCCGTCACCGACGAAAGCGCTCGCGGCCTGACCCAGCAGAACAACGAAATCGAACAGGCCGCCACCGCGGTCAACGAGATGACCAGCGCTGTCGAAGAAGTCGCACGCAATGCGGTGAGCACCTCCGAAGCCTCGCGCAACGCCACCACCTCGGCGGGCGATGGGCGTGACCTGGTGCAGGAAACCGTCAGCGCCATCGAGCGCATGAGCGGCGACGTGCAAGCCACCGCCACATTGATTGGCGACCTGGCCAACGAATCGCGGGATATCGGCAAGGTGCTCGACGTGATTCGCGGCCTCGCCGACCAGACCAACCTGCTCGCCCTGAACGCCGCCATCGAAGCCGCCCGTGCCGGTGAGGCCGGCCGTGGGTTTGCCGTGGTTGCCGACGAAGTGCGCGCCCTGGCCCATCGCACCCAGCAGTCCACCAGCGAAATCGAGCGCATGATCGGCAGCATCCAGGCCGGCACCGAGCACGCCGTGGACTCGATGCGCAACAGCACCGAACGCGCCGAGTCGACGCTGAACATTGCCAAGGGCGCGGGGATGTCGCTGGACACCATCAATACCGCGATTGTGGAGATCAACGAGCGCAATCTAGTCATCGCCAGCGCGGCGGAAGAGCAGGCGCAAGTGGCACGGGAAGTGGACCGCAACCTGGTGAATATCCGTGATCTGTCGGTGCAATCGGCCACCGGCGCCAGCCAGACCAGCGCGGCGAGCAGCGAACTGTCGCGCCTGGCGGTGGATTTGAACGGGATGGTGGGGCGCTTCCGCCTCTGACTGACTGCACTGGGTTAAAAAAATGTGGGAGGGGCGATGCGACGATTCGACTTGCCCCTCCCACATTTGGATCTGGGTGAATCAGAAAAACCTTTTTGACAGCGCAGCAATTCAACAGGTTAGAATCGCTGGCACGCAGACTGCATGGTCAGTTTGCGCCCCGTCTTATCTACTCATGGAGTACTGCCTTTGAATGCGACGACCATCAACAGCCTGTTCTTGATCGGCGCGTTGCTGGTGAGTGCGAGCATTCTGGTGAGTTCTCTTTCGTCCCGCCTGGGAATCCCGATCCTGGTGATCATCCTGGCCGTGGGCATGGTCGCCGGCGTCGACGGCGGCGGCATCATTTTCGATAACTACCCGACCGCCTATCTGGTGGGCAACCTCGCGCTGGCCGTGATCCTGCTCGACGGCGGCCTGCGCACGCGGGTGGCGAGTTTCCGCGTGGCGCTATGGCCGGCCTTGTCGCTTGCCACGGTGGGGGTGTTGATCACCACCGGCCTCACCGGCATGGCGGCAGCCTGGCTGTTTGACCTCAATATCATCCAGGGCCTGCTGATCGGCGCCATCGTCGGCTCCACGGACGCTGCGGCGGTGTTCTCGCTGCTCGGCGGCAAGGGCCTCAACGAGCGGGTCACCGCAAGCCTGGAAATCGAATCCGGCAGCAACGACCCGATGGCGGTGTTCCTCACCGTCACCCTGATCGACATGCTGGCCAGCGGCCAGACCGGCCTGCACTGGAGCCTGCTGACCCACCTGGTGCGCGAATTCGGCATCGGCGGCATCGTCGGTCTCGGTGGCGGCTGGCTGATGCTGCAGATGGTCAACCGCATCAACCTGGCCACCGGCCTGTACCCGATCCTGGTGATCGCCGGCGGCCTGTTCGTCTTCGCCCTGACCAACGCCTTCCACGGGAGCGGCTTCCTCGCCGTGTACCTGTGCGGCCTGGTGATCGGCAACCGCCCGGTGCGCAGCCGTCATGGCATTTTGCATATGCTCGACGGCATGGCCTGGCTCGCCCAGATCGGCATGTTCCTGGTGCTGGGCCTGTTGGTCACGCCCCATGACTTGCTGCCGATCGCCCTGCCGGCGCTGGGCCTGGCGCTGTGGATGATCCTGTTTGCGCGGCCGCTGTCGGTGATGGTCGGCCTGCTGCCGTTCAAGGCCTTCCACGGGCGCGAAAAAGCCTTTATCGCCTGGGTCGGCCTGCGCGGCGCGGTACCCATCATTCTGGCGGTGTTCCCGTTGATGGCCGGCCTGCCCCATGCGCAGCTGTACTTCAACCTGGCGTTCTTTATCGTGCTGGTCTCGCTCTTGGTGCAGGGCACCAGCCTGCCGTGGGTGGCCAAGCTGCTGAAAGTGACGGTACCGCCGGACCCGGCGCCGATCTCGCGCGCGGCCCTGGAAGTGCACGTCACCAGCGAGTGGGAGCTGTTTGTCTACCGCCTGGGCGCGGAGAAATGGTGCATCGGCGCCGCGCTGCGCGAGCTGAAAATGCCCGAAGGCACGCGCATCGCCGCATTGTTCCGTGGCCAACAACTGCTCCATCCGTCGGGTAGTACCGTGCTGGAAGTCGACGACCTGCTCTGTGTGATTGGCCACGAACACAACCTTTCGGCCCTGGGCAAGCTGTTCAGCCAGGCGCCGCAACGCGGCCTGGACCTGCGCTTCTTCGGCGACTTCGTGCTCGAAGGCGACGCCCAACTGGGCGCGGTTTCCGCCTTGTACGGGCTCAAGCTCGAGGGTATCGACCCGGATATGCCATTGAGCCGCTTCATCACCCAGAAAGTCGGCGGCGCTCCGGTCGTGGGCGATCAGGTAGAGTGGAACAACACGCTCTGGACCGTCGCAGTCATGGACGGGAACAAGATCGGAAAAGTCGGCGTCAAATTTCCCGAAGGGAGTCGTCCAGGTCCTGGACTCTTCCTCTAAACTGCGGGGCTATCTATGGCGCCACGCCCCCATTTTCTCTGCCTTGCTCGACCGGTATCCATGACAATCCTGCGCACCTTTTTAGCCACTGCCCTGCTGGGCCTGACCCTTTGTGTCGGCAGCGTCTACGCCGCCGACCCGCCCAGCGCCGATGCCATCCAGCAAAGCCTGGACAAACTGCCCGACCGCAAACTGCCCGACGCCGACATGAAGGCGCTGCAGGCGATCCTGCAACAGACCCTGACCTATCTGGGCAACAAGCAGGATTACGAGCAGCGCCTGGCCGACCTCAAGCGCCAGCTCGAAGATGCACCGCGCCAGACCAGCGATAACCAGCGCGACCTGACCCGGCTCAAGGCCACCAAGATCATCCCCGTGGCCCAACGCTACGCCAGCCTGCCGGTGCCGCAGCTTGAGCAATTGCTGGTGCAGCGCAGCACCCAGCAAGGCGATCTGCAAAAAGAACTGGCCGACGCCAACAGCCTGACCATCGCCGCCCAGACCCGCCCCGAGCGCGCCCAGACCGAAATCAGCAGCAGCCAGACGCGTATCCTGCAGATCAACTCGATCCTCAAGGCCGGCAAGGACAATGGCAAAACCCTCAGCGGCGACCAACGCAACCAGCTGAACGCAGAACTCGCCGCCCTGAATGCGCTGATCCCCCTGCGTCGCCAGGAGTTGGCCGGCAACAGCCAGTTGCAAGACCTGGGCAACAGCCAGCACGACCTGGTGGTGGAAAAGACCGCGCGCCTGGAGCAGGAGATCCAGGACCTGCAAACCCTGATCAACCAGAAACGCCTGGCCCAGTCCCAGCAAACCGTTACCCAGCAATCGATCGAAGCGCAGAAGGCCGGCGGTAGCAGCCTCTTGGCCACGGAAAGCGCGGCCAACCTGAAGCTGTCCGACTACCTGCTCAAAAGCACCGACCGCCTCAACGACCTGACCCAGAAAAACCTGCAGACCAAGCAGCAACTGGACACCGTGACCCAGAGCGACTCGGCTCTGGACGAGCAGATCAATGTGCTCAAGGGCAGCCTGCTGCTCTCCAAGATTCTCTACAAACAGAAACAGGCCCTGCCGCGCCTGACCGTGGACCGCGACCTGGCGGACGACATCGCCAACATTCGCCTGTACCAGTTCGAGGTCAACCAGCAGCGCGAGCTGATCAGCTCGCCCAGCACGTATGTGGATAACTTGCTGGCCAACCAGCCACCCGCCGACGTCACGCCCCAACTGCGGCGTACCCTGCTGGAGCTGGCGATTACCCGCAGCGACCTGCTGGAACGCCTGAGCCGCGAGCTGAGCGCGCTGCTGAACGAATCCATCACCCTGCAACTGAACCAGAAACAACTGCTGAGTACC
The DNA here is from genome assembly GCF_979253585.1 of Pseudomonas sp. AC463. Classification (NCBI taxonomy): domain Bacteria; kingdom Pseudomonadati; phylum Pseudomonadota; class Gammaproteobacteria; order Pseudomonadales; family Pseudomonadaceae; genus Pseudomonas; species Pseudomonas sp. AC463. The sequence continues at coordinate 85,058 of NZ_CEEDDZ010000018.1, forward strand.
GCTACCACCCTGCGCGCGACCCTCGATGAGCAAATGTTCTGGATCCCCAGCAACAAGCCGCTGGACACCGAGTGGCTGGAAACCGTACCGGCGCACCTGAGCAAACAGGTCACCACCCTGCCCTGGGCCTCCAGCGTCAGCGAGTTGTACGACGGCCTGACCCAGCGCCCGCTGCTGTTTCTGCCATTGCTGTTGTTGATCGGCGCGCTGCTGTGGCGACGCAAAGCCCTGTACCAGCGGCTGAACAAGGTCCACCAGGACATCGGCCACTTCAAGCGTGACAGCCAGTGGCACACGCCCCAGGCGATCCTGGTGAATATCTTGCTGGCGATGCCGGTGGCCCTGGGCCTGGCGCTGTGCGGCTACGCGCTGCAGATCGACGCCCGTGGGCAAAACGCAAACCTGGGCGCGGCGTTGCTGCAGATCGCCCAGGCCTGGCTGGTGTTCTACACCGCCTACCGCATCCTCGCGCCGGGCGGCGTGGCCGAGTTGCATTTCCGCTGGGAAAAACCCCAGGTCGAATTCCTCCAGGGCTGGGTGCGCAAGCTCGGCCTGGTGGTGCTGGCCCTGGTGGCCGTGGTGGCGATTGCCGAGCATCAACCGGCGGCCTTGGCCGACGACGTGCTGGGCATCGGCGTGGTTCTGACCTGCTACGCCCTGATGGCCTGGCTGCTGAGTCGCCTGCTGCTCAACAGCCCGACCCATGAAAAAGCCTCACTGTTCCGCAAGGCCGTGGGCCTGGTGTTTACCGCGTTACCCATCGCGCTGTTTATCGCCGTGTGCTTCGGCTACTACTACACCGCGCTCAAGCTCAGCGACCGGTTGATCAACACCCTGTACCTGCTGATGTTCTGGCTGGTGATCGAAGCCACTTTCGTCCGTGGCCTGGGGGTTGCCGCACGGCGCCTGGCCTATGCGCGGGCCCTGGCAAAACGCCAGGCCGCCAAGGAAGCCGGTGACGGCGAAGCGGTGATTGAAGAGCCGACTCTGGACATCGAACAGGTCAACGAACAGTCCATGCGCCTGATTCGCCTGGCCTTGCTCGGCGGCTTTATCGCGGCGTTGTACTGGGTGTGGTCGGACCTGATCTCGGTGTTCTCCTACCTCGACAACGTAACCCTCTACGAATACACCAGCGGCACCGGCGCCAATATCAGCATGGTGCCGATCAGCATCGGCGACCTGCTCGGCGCCTCGATCATCGTCGGCATCACCTTCGCCCTGGCGCGCAACCTGCCGGGTTTGCTGGAAGTACTGGTGTTGTCCAAGCTGGACCTGGCCCAAGGCAGCGCCTACGCGACCACCACCTTGCTGTCCTACGTGATTGCCGGCGTCGGTTTCGTGTCCACCCTGTCGACCCTCGGCGTGAGCTGGGACAAGTTGCAATGGCTGGTGGCCGCGCTGTCGGTGGGGTTGGGCTTCGGGATGCAGGAGATCTTCGCCAACTTCATCTCCGGCATCATGATCCTGTTCGAGCGCCCGGTGCGCATCGGCGACACCATCACCATCGGCAACCTGTCGGGCACGGTGAGCAAGATCCGCATCCGCGCCACAACGATTACCGACTTCGATCGCAAGGACATCATTGTCCCGAACAAGACGTTTATCACCGGGCAACTGATCAACTGGTCGCTGACCGACACCATCACCCGCGTGACCTTGAAGCTGGGCGTGGACTACGGCTCCGATCTGGATCTGGTGAAGGAACTGTTACTCAAGGCCGCCAGGGAAAACCCGCGCGTGCTGAAAGAACCGGAACCCCACGTGTACTTCCTCAACTTCGGCGAAAGCACCCTCGACCACGAACTGCGCATGCACGTGCGTGACTTGGGTGACCGCAACCCGGTGCTCGACGAGGTCAACCGCTACATCAACCGTGAATTCAAGAAGCAGCACATCAACATCTCGTTCCGGCAGATGGAGGTGTACCTGAAAAACATGCACGGTCAGGAGTACAAACTGGTGCCGGTCGAGGATGATCGCAAGACCATCGCCAGCCCGGCCACAGAGCAGGACGCCCCCGAGCCGCCCCCCGGCAAAGTCGACGACGCGCCGGAACCGCCGCCCAGCAAACTCGACTAAACGCCCTATCCCCAGCAGAATGCTCGGACATTCTGCTGGAGATGGCCGGTGAAAGCCCTCGACGAACTGACCTTCGACAACCGCTTCGCACGCCTGGGCGACGCGTTTTCAACCCACGTACTGCCCGAGCCCCTCGACGCGCCGCGCCTTGTGGTGGCGAGCGACGCCGCCATGGCTTTGCTCGACCTCGACCCGGCGGTGGCTGAAACGCCGGTGTTCGCCGAGCTGTTTGGCGGCCACAAGCTGTGGGCTGAAGCGGAGCCACGGGCGATGGTCTATTCCGGGCACCAGTTCGGCGGCTACACCCCGCAATTGGGCGATGGCCGTGGGCTGCTGCTGGGCGAGGTGTATGACCAGGCCGGCGCGCACTGGGACCTGCACCTCAAGGGCGCCGGCATGACGCCCTACTCGCGCATGGGCGATGGCCGCGCGGTGCTGCGCTCCTCGATCCGTGAGTTTCTCGCCTCCGAAGCCCTGCATGCATTAGGCATTCCCAGCAGCCGCGCACTCTGTGTGATCGGCTCCGACACGCCGGTATGGCGTGAAAAGCAGGAGCGCGGCGCCATGGTGCTGCGCCTGGCGCCCAGCCATATCCGCTTCGGGCATTTCGAATACTTCTACTACACCAAAAAGCCCGAGCAGCAGGCGGAGCTGGCCGAGCACGTTTTGAATCTGCACTACCCCGAGTGCCGCGAACAGCCCGAGCCCTACCTGGCGATGTTCCGCGAAATCGTCGAGCGCAACGCCGAGATGATCGCCAAATGGCAGGCCTATGGCTTTTGCCACGGCGTGATGAACACCGACAACATGTCGATCCTGGGCATCACCTTCGACTTCGGGCCGTTTGCGTTTCTGGATGACTTCGACGCGCACTTCATCTGCAACCATTCCGATCACGAAGGGCGTTACTCCTTCAGCAACCAGGTGCCGATTGGCCAGTGGAACCTGAGCGCGCTGGCGCAGGCGCTCACGCCGTTTATCAGCGTCGATGCCTTGAAGGAAGCCTTGGGCCTGTACCTGCCGCTCTACCAGGCCCATTACCTGGACCTGATGCGCCGCCGCCTGGGCCTCACCACAGCCGAAGACGACGACCAGGCGCTGGTGGAGCGCCTGCTCAAACTGATGCAGAACAGCGGCGTGGATTACACCTTGTTCTTCCGTCGCTTGGGGGATGAGTCGGCCGCGCTGGCCGTGGCGCGGTTGCGCGATGACTTTGTCGACCTGGCCGGGTTTGATGCCTGGGCCGAGGCTTATAAGGCCCGCGTCGCCCGAGACGGCGATAGCACCGAGGCAGAGCGCCGCGAACGCATGCACGCGGTAAACCCGCTGTACCTGCTGCGTAACTATCTGGCACAAAACGCCATCGCCGCCGCCGAGTCAGGCGACTACAGCGAAGTGCGGCGCTTGCACGAAGTGCTGTCCAAACCGTTTGAAGAGCAAGCAGGGATGGAGCAGTACGCACAGCGGCCGCCGGATTGGGGCAAGCATTTGGAGATCAGTTGCTCGTCGTAAGGAGACGCACCCATGAAGTGTTCTGACATCCCGGCCGCGCTATTACGCGGCCCGCGCCTGCACCTGGCGGCGCCCGCACTTGAACGAGTCGAGGACATGCATCGCCTGATCCTCGCGTTCAGCCGGCCCCACAGCGAATTCCTGGTGTGGGCCAATGGCAACCCGCGCCTGGAAGATGCCCGCGCCAATATGCAAACGGCTGTGGATAACTTCAGCGCTGACCAGAACGAATACAAGTTCCTGATTATCGAAAACAGCAGCGACGCGCTGGTCGGCTGCATCAGCCTGTTTATCCGCGACATAAGCATCCCGCATCTGGAACTCGGCTATTGGGTCGGCAGCGACAGCATGGGCAAAGGCTACGCCAGCGAAGCCTGCGCCCTGGTTCGCGACATTGCCGCGGAGTACTTCCACGCCAAGCGCATCGAACTCACCACCGCCGGGCGCAACCTGGGCAGCATCAAAGTGGCAGAACGCTGCGGGTTTGAACGCGAGGCCATGCTGGCCAAAGCGCGGCGCGATAAAGCCGGGGTGCTCGATGATACCTGTGTGTATGTGTTCACCGGCGCCGCGCCTAAATAAAGGTTTCCACCGACACCCCAAAACGCTCAGCCAACCAACGGATTTGCCGCACGTTAAGCTGGCGTTTTCCGCTCAGCACCTCGGAAACCACCGACTGGGCGCCCACGCCCGGAAGGTCGCTTTGGGTGAGGTTGTGCTCACGCATCATGTAGCGCAGCGTATCGACGCCACTGGCGACGGGCATTGGACGATGCTCATGGTCGTAGGCTTCGATCCAGTCGCTGAGGATGTCCACCAGGCTCATCAGCGGGCTGTTCTCATCTTCACCGACCAGGCTCATTAACGCGTCCAGCCCCCACACCAGGGCATCGTAGTCTGCCTCGTTTTCTGGTTTGCGCAGCACGGGCGCAACAAATTGCCAATGCTCTGCCGCCGTTCGCATAAGCGCGCTCATCTTGATTTTTCCTTCCATTTGTCTTTCTCATAATCGCGATGATCAAGCACATGCTTGATGTAAACGCGCTGCAGCTGATACAGCACGCAAGCAATCAATCTCAGCTTGTTACCCCCGATATCAAACACATGAAATTCTCCGACCTTATCCGTGGCGGGGAACATGGTTTTCATCGCCGCAAAGTCTTCGGGGGCGTTGCGCTTGATCACGCGGTACCACTGATCCAATGCCGTTGCGCAGCGCGGCCACTTTTCCTTTGCTTCCCAAATCTTTTTTTCACTGATGACTCGCATGCAACATCCTTATCGCATCTTGCTATGAAGGGTAGGCCTGAATTCTGAATATCGCAATTTGCTATAGACGCAAACAGACGGATGGCGCAAAAGAGAACAGGCTCTAACAGCCTAGATAGAGGGGCCGACATCAGCTTGAGCAAACTGTGAGCGGATGCGTCCTGTGCTCACCTCCTTGATAAACAAGAGGCCTGACTCCAAATACAGTCCATTGGCCATACCCAGGAGTCCTCCAATGTCCGAACCTCTTGTAATACCCTGCCCCCATTGCAACGGCCTCAACCGCATCCCCGGCGAACGCCTGGCTGATGCGCCAAAATGCGGGCGCTGCAAGCAGCCCGTGTTGCTGAACAAGCCGTTTGAGTTGAAACAAGCCGACTACGCCAGCCAGATCAAGGGCGATTTGCCGTTGCTGGTGGACGTGTGGGCCGAGTGGTGCGGGCCGTGCAAGTCGTTTGCGCCGGTGTTCGAGCAAGCGGCCGGGCAGCTGGAGGGCAAGTGCCGGCTGGCCAAGCTGGACAGTGAGGCTAACCAGCAGTTGTCGGCGCAGCTGGGGATTCGTTCGATTCCCAGCTTGATTCTGTTCAAGAACGGCCGCGAAGTGGCGCGCCAGAGTGGGGCGTTTCCCTTGCCACAGTTGATGAGCTGGTTGCGTAGCCAAGGGATCTAACCCGACCTCAAGAACACTGCGGTTTAAATGTGGGAGGGGGCTTGCCCCCGATAGCAGTGGGTCAGTCAGCCTATCTGGTACTGATACACCGCCATCGGGGGCAAGCCCCCTCCCACATTGGATCTCTTTAACGCCTGAGATCAGCCGTTTTCCAGCAGGTTATGCAACTCCACAAACTGCAACGTCAGCTTGTGCCGCGGGTCCAGGTGGATCAGCGGTTTGCTCTCCTGGTGCGACTCGCGCATGCGCACGGAGCTGGCCAGGTACACCGGCAGCACCGGCAAGCCTTCGGCGATCAACTCATCGAGCATCTGCTGCGGCAGGCTGGCGCGGGCCTGGAACTGGTTGACCACAATGCCTTCCACTTCGAGGCCTTCGTTGTGGTCGTCCTTCAATTCTTCGATTTCACGCAGCAGGCCATACAGCGCCTGGCGCGAGAAGCTGTCGCAGTCGAAGGGGATCAGTACACGATCAGCGGCGATCAGCGCTGAAACCGCATAAAAATTCAAGGCTGGCGGCGTATCCAGGTAAATCCGGTCGTAATCTTCGCTCAACTCATCCAGCAGCTTTCGCAGCTTGTTGATCTTGTGCTTGGCCTCAAGCTTGGGCTGCAGGTCGGCCAACTCGGCGGTGGCGGTGATCACATGCAGGTTGTCGAACGGAGTTTCGTAGATATCTACCTGGTTTTTCTTGGAAAACGGCCCGGAAGACAGGGTTTGCTTGAAAAAATCCGCGATCCCCATGGGGATGTCGTCGCCCGTCAGCCCAGTCAGGTACTGGGTTGAGTTGGCTTGTGCATCGAGGTCCACCAACAGGGTCCGATAGCCTTCGCTGGCGCTGACCGCCGCCAGGTTGCAGGCAATGCTGGACTTGCCAACGCCGCCCTTCTGATTGAACACCACACGCCGCATGGAAAAACCTCCGTGTATCAATGAATGTCCGAGTGTAGAGGGCAAAAGCGCCTGTTAGCTACCTCGTTCATCGATGCACTACTGCATCAACGACCAGTCACGTACGGGTGAATAGGAACAGTCCCACAACCCAACCAGAGCCCGGGTAAAGGACAATCTGTAAATCTTTTCCAGCAAATTGTATTTAGCCATGCACATTTCTTTACCAAAGTTTGCTAGAACCCCACAGCACCGGGATAATGCGCGCCATTCGGCTATTGCTCCCTGTCCCGGTATTCGGGGCCAAAAGCCGCACATGGAAGCCCGCAGGGGCGGGATACTTTCTCAGTGATCACTTTCAACATCGCCCAATGGCGTGCCTGGGGCCCTGGCCTCGAGAGCGCGGACGACTGGCACGCCTGGTGCCGGAACCCGGTGTTGCTGCCCGCCAGCGAAGCGGCCCCCGATGTGTCCTTCCTGCCGGCCATGCAACGCCGCCGCCTGAGCCGCCTGGCGCGCATGGCGTTCAGCGTCGGCTGGCCGCTGGCCGAGGGTCTGCAGGATCTGCCGCTGGTGTTTGTGTCGCGCCACGGCGAAACCCCGCGCACCCTCGATATCCTCAGTGACCTGGCCAATGAACAGCCGCTGTCGCCAACCCAGTTCAGCCTGTCGGTGCATAACGCGGTGATTGGCCTGTGGTCGATCCTGCGCAATGAAACCAGCGAAATGACCGCCCTCGCCGCCGCCGGCGATGGCCTGGAACACGGCATGCTCGAAGCCGCCGCGCTGCTCAACGAAGGCGCCCCGGCTGTGTTGCTAGTGATTACCGAGGAACAGCCACCGCAAGCCTATGCCGGCTGGATCCACGACGTGCCGTTCCCCTATGCCCTCGGCCTGCTGCTGACGCCGGGCGACGAATGGCAACTGGAACTGAGTACCGGCACTGTCCAACCCACTCAAACCCAGTGGCCCCACGCCCTGACCCTGCTGCGCACCCTGCTCACCGAACAGGTCGCCTGCCAACATGCCTGGAAGAACCGCGTATGGAACTGGCAACGCAAGCCCTGACCACCAAGCCACGAGACGCCTACTACTGGCGCCTGTTCGCCACCGCCGCCAGCTTCGCGCTGTTCGGCTTCGGTGGGCTGTGCCTGCGTTTGCTGGTATTTCCGCTGCTCAGTTGCTTGCCCGGAGACGCGGCCAACCACCGGCGCCGTGCCCGCCACACCATCAGTTGGTTGTTCTGGTTCTTTATCCGCCTGATGCAAAAAGCCGGCGTGCTGACCTACAGCGTCGAAGGCGCCGACAAACTCGGGCGCCCCGGCCAGATGATCATCGCCAACCATCCGTCGCTGATCGACGTGGTGTTTCTGATCGGCCTGGTGCGCCAGGCCAACTGCGTGGTCAAGCAAAGCTTGTGGCAGAACCCCTTCACGCGCGGCCCGGTGCGCGACGCGGGCTACATCAGCAACGACGGCAGCGCCGAAATGCTCGATGCCGCCGCCGATGCGTTGAAAAGCGGCCAGACCCTGATCATCTTTCCCGAAGGCACCCGCACCACACCCGGCGCGGCGCCTGCCTTTCATCGCGGGGGCGCCGCCATTGCGCTGCGCGGTGCGACAATCATCACCCCCGTGGTGATCAAGGTCAGCCCCACCACGCTGACCAAGGCCGAACCCTGGTATCGCATCCCTAAATGCCGCGTGCACTTCAGTTTGCGCGTGGGTGCCGATATAGAACCACAGGCGTTCGCTGCAATGGGGCCCGCGCCCCAGGCCTCACGCAAGCTCAACGATTACCTGCACCACTATTTTATTAAGGAGCTCGCCGAAGATGAGCGACCAACACCGCCTTGAGCACGACATAAAGACGCTGATCATCGAGGCCCTGGGCCTGGAAGACATCAGCGCCGACGACATCGGCAGCGAGCAAACCCTGTTCGGCGAAGGCCTCGGCCTGGATTCGGTAGACGCCCTGGAATTGGGCCTGGCGATCCAGAAAAAGTACGGCATCAAAATCGATGCCGACGCCAAGGACACCCGCAATCACTTCACCAACGTGGCGAGCCTTGCGGCCTTCGTCACGGCCAGACAGGCAGCTTGAGACCGGACCATGCAAACTCGTGACGATATTTTCAACACCCTGCGCGATGCCTTGGTGGAACTGTTTGAACTGCCGCCGGAGCGCGTCACCCTTGACGCCAACCTGTACCAGGACCTGGAAATCGACAGCATCGATGCCGTCGACCTGATCGACCATATCAAGCGCCAGACCGGCAAGAAGATCGCCGCCGAAGAGTTCAAGGCGGTGCGCACCGTCAACGACGTGGTTGAGGCGGTGTACCGTCTGGTCACGCCTGTCGCATGAGCCGGCTGATCGGCCTCGGCCTGTTGCTGGCGGGGCTGCTGTACCCCTTTGCGGTGTATTACGGCACCGAGCACTTTGCGCCCTGGCAATTCGGCTTGTTGCTGGGCAGCCTGTGGCTGTTGCGCGCGCTCACCGGCGCACGGCGCCCCGGCAGTCGCTGGATGGCGCTGGCGGTGATCGTGTTTTGCCTGTTGCTGGCCTGGTTCGACAACCCGCACTTGCTGCGCTGGTACCCGAGCCTCGTCAGTGCGTTCATGCTGTCGCTGTTTGGCTTGAGCCTCAAATATGGCCCGCCGATGGTCGAGCGCCTGGCGCGCATGACCGACCCGGTGCTGCCACCGCACGCGATTGTGTACACGCGCCAGGTCACCGTGGTGTGGAGTGTGTTTTTTCTGTGTAATGGCCTGCTCGCCGCCGCCCTCACCCTGTGGGCGCCGCTGAGTTGGTGGACGTTGTACAACGGCCTGATCGCCTACGGGCTGATGGGGCTGTTGTTTGCCGTGGAATGGCTGGTACGACAAAGGGTTCGAGGCCGCGTATGAATGGGTTGAAACTTGAGCACTTGCTGCTTGAGCCGCTGGAACAGCGTCGGGTTACCACCGACCCTGCCATGAATCACGCCCAACTGTGGGCACACTCCCTGAGCCTGGCTGCAGGCCTGCAAGCGCGTGGCATCCGGCGCGTGGCCGTGCACCTGGAAGACGCCGGTTTGCTGGCGATTGCCCTGCTGGGCGCCTGGCGGGCCGGGGTCGGCGTGTTGCTGCCCGCCGACCTGCAACCCCAGACCCGCCAGCGCTGGAACGAGTCTGTCGACGCCTGGCTGGTAGACGCCGCCGATCTCGACGCGTTGTACCAAAAGCCCTTGAGCCCTGCCGCCCTGGACCTCGACGCCTGCCAACTGAGCCTGTGCACCTCCGGCTCCAGCGGCGAGCCCAAGCGCATCGACAAGACCCTGCGCCAACTGGCCAACGAAGTCGAGGCGCTGGAAGCCCTATGGGGCGCCGACCTCAAAGACGCCTGCATCATCGGCAGCGTCGCCACCCAGCACATCTACGGTTTGCTGTTTCGCGTGTTGTGGCCGTTGTGCGCCGGTCGCACCTTTGTGCGCAAACAACTGGCGTTCCCCGAAGACCTGCAGCGCGCCAGCCGCGAGCACGCGCAGTTCGCCTGGGTGGCGAGCCCGGCGCTGCTCAAGCGCATGGGCGATAACCTCGACTGGCCCGCGCTGAGCCAGGTATCACGGGTGTTCTCCTCCGGCGGCGCCTTGCCGGTGGAAGCCGCTGGCGGCCTGTACGAGCGCTTGCAACAGTGGCCGACCGAGATCCTAGGCAGCTCGGAAACCGGCGGTATCGCCTGGCGCCAAGGCGCGCAACCCTGGCAGCCGTTCCCCGACGTGCAATTGAGCCAGGACGCCGACGGTGCCTTGCGCATTGCTTCGCCGTACCTGCCCGCCGGGCATATCGAACAGACCGCCGACGCGGCGCGCATCCACGCCGACGGCCGCTTCGAGCTGCTCGGGCGCCTGGACCGCATCGTCAAGCTGGAAGAAAAACGCATCTCCCTGCCCATGCTAGAGCAGGCGCTGATGGCCCACCCGTGGGTCGCTGAGACGCGCCTGGGTGTGGTGCAGGAAAACCGCGCCTCCCTCGGCGCCCTGGTGGTACTCAGCGCCGAAGGCCTGCATGCCCTGCGCAACCAGGGCCGGCGCAGCCTCACCCAAACCCTGCGCCAGCACCTGAGCCAACATTGCGAAGCCCTGGCGCTACCGCGTCGCTGGCGTGTGCTGCGCCAGCTGCCGCTGAACAGCCAGGGCAAGCTGCCCCAGGCTGACGTCGAAGCCCTGCTGCTGGCGCCACGGCCGAAAGCGCCGGAGGTGCTGGAGCAGGTCGAAGCCAATGGCGAATGGACCTTGCAACTGAGTGTGCCGCCAGACCTGGCGTATTTCAGCGGGCATTTTCCGGTCACCCCCGTGCTGCCTGGCGTGGTGCAGGTGGAGTGGGCGTTCAACCTCGGCCAGCAACTGCTGGACTTGCCGAGCACCTTCGCCGGCATGGAAGTACTCAAGTTCCAGCAACTGGTGCGCCCCGGCGATGCGATCGAACTGCACCTGCGCTTCGACGCGGAGCGCGGCAAGCTGTATTTCGCCTATCGCAATGGCGTCGCGGCCTGTTCCAGTGGCCGGATTCAGCTGGAAACCGCCCATGTATAACCCCTGCGCCCTGATCCCCGTCTACAACCACGAAGCCGCCGTGCCCGCCGTGGTCAGCAGCCTGTTGAACAGCGGCCTGCCGTGCCTGTTGGTCGACGACGGCAGCAGCCCGGCGTGCGCAGCCGTGCTGGCGCAGTTGGCCACACTGGAAAACGTCACCCTGCTGACCTTGCCCAACAACCAGGGCAAAGGCGGCGCCGTCATGGCCGGTTTCCGCGAAGCGGCGCGCCTGGGCTACACCCACGCCCTGCAAGTCGACGCCGACGGCCAGCACGACCTGCGTGAAGTCGAGACCTTTATCGACACCTCGCGCAGGCACCCCAACGCAATCATCTGCGGCTACCCCGAATACGACGACAGCGTGCCCAAGGGCCGCCTGTACGCGCGCTACCTGACCCACGTGTGGGTGTGGATCAACACGCTGTCGCTGCAGATTCGCGACTCGATGTGCGGCTTTCGCGTGTACCCGCTGGCACCGGTGCTGGCGCTGATGGACTCGGCCTATATCGGCACGCGCATGGATTTCGACTCCGACATCCTGGTGCGCCTGGCCTGGCGCAACCAGCCGATGCGCTGGCTGCCGACCCAGGTGCATTACCCGGCCGATGGCTTGTCGCACTTTCGTTTGTTCCGCGACAACGTGCGCATTAGTGCCATGCACACCCGGCTGTTTTTCGGCATGTTGGTGCGCGCGCCCATGATTTTGTGGCGACGGTGGCAGGCATGAGTGACAGCAGCAAACACTGGGCCGACCGCGAGGAGCGTGGCAGCTTCTGGTTGATGAAATTCACCGCCGTCGCCGCCAAGGTCCTCGGCCGCCGCCTGCTGAGCCCGCTGCTGTACGGCATCGTGTTGTACTTTTTCCTGTTCGGCCGCACCGCGCGCCAGAGCGCCTGGCAATACCAGCAACGCCTGGCCGACTGGAGCGGGCGCGACGAACTGCGCCCCACCCACCGCCGCGTCTTCGGCCAGTTCATGGCGTTTGCCGACGCCCTGCTCGACAAGCTCGACGTGTGGAACGGCAAGCTGCGCCTGGAACAGATCGAGATCAACGACCCGGCGCAACTGCGTGGGCAACTGCGCGGCGAACGCGGGCAGATGCTGGTGGGCGCGCACCTGGGCAACCTCGAAGTGTGCCGCGCGCTGGCCGAGATCGGCGAGCAAGTGACCATGAACGTGCTGGTGCACACCAAGCACGCCGAACGCTTCAACCGCCTGCTCGGCGAAGCCGGCGCGACGCATTTGCGCCTGATCCAGGTCAGCGAGCTGGACCCGGCCACCATGCTGCTGCTCAGCCAGCGCCTGGACGACGGCGAGTGGCTGGCGATTGCCGGCGACCGCGTGCCGCTGCATGGCGGGCGCACGGTGCGCGTGGATTTCCTCGGGCATGACGCCGCCTTCCCCCAAGGCCCATGGCTGCTGGCCGGCCTGCTCAAATGCCCGGTGAACCTGCTGATGTGCCTCAAGCACGACGGCCGCTACCGCCTGAGCATCGAGCCGTTCGCCGAATTGATCGAATGGAAGCGCAGCACCCGCGAGCCGGTCATCGCCCTGTGGACCGCGCGCTACGCCGCACGCCTGGGCCAGTTCTGCCTGGATGCGCCCCAACAATGGTTCAACTTTTATCCTTTCTGGAAGACCGATGACGACGCATCTTGAGCCGGTAACCTTTGGCGAACGCCCCCTGCGCATCGAAGACGTGCTGGCCCTGGCCAACCGTCAGACGCCTACCCAGCTGCAAGGCGACGCCGCCTATCGCCAGCGCATCGCCAAGGGCGCGCAATTCCTCGACTCGCTGCTGGACAAGGAAGGCGTGATCTACGGCGTTACCACCGGCTACGGCGATTCGTGCGTGGTGGCGGTGCCGTTGCAGCACGTCGAGGCGTTGCCGCGTCACCTGTACACCTTCCACGGCTGCGGCCTGGGCAAATTGCTCGACGCCCAAGCCACCCGCGCCGTGCTGGCCGCGCGCTTGCAGTCGCTGTGCCACGGCGTGTCCGGGGTGCGTGTGGAGCTGCTGGAGCGCCTGCACGCGTTCCTTGAACACGACGTGCTGCCGCTGATCCCGGAAGAAGGCTCGGTGGGCGCCAGCGGTGACCTGACGCCGCTGTCCTACGTGGCTGCGACCCTGTCCGGCGAGCGCGAAGTCATGTTTCGTGGCGAACGCCGCGACGCCGCCGATGTGCACCGCGAGCTGGGCTGGGACCCGCTGGTATTGCGCCCCAAAGAAGCCCTGGCGCTGATGAACGGCACCGCGGTGATGACTGGCCTCGCCTGCCTGGCCTTCGCCCGCGCCGACTACCTGCTGCAACTGGCCACGCGCATCACCGCGCTCAACGTGGTGGCGCTGCAAGGCAACCCGGAGCACTTCGACGAGCGCCTGTTCGCCGCCAAGCCGCACCCAGGGCAGATGCAAGTGGCCGCCTGGCTGCGCAAGGACCTGGCGATCGATGCACCAACGGCGCCGCTGCATCGCCTGCAAGACCGCTACTCGCTGCGCTGCGCGCCCCACGTGCTCGGTGTGTTGGCCGACAGCCTGAACTGGCTGCGTTCGTTTATCGAAATCGAGCTGAACAGCGCCAACGACAACCCGATCATCGACGCCGAGGAAGAGCGCGTACTGCACGGCGGGCACTTCTACGGCGGGCATATCGCCTTTGCCATGGACAGCCTCAAGACCCTGGTGGCCAACGTCGCCGACCTGCTCGACCGCCAGCTCGCGCTGCTGGTAGACGTGCGCTACAACCACGGCCTGCCGAGTAACTTGTCGGGCGCCCCGGCTGACCGCGCGATGATCAACCACGGCTTCAAGGCCGTGCAGATCGGCACCAGCGCCTGGACCGCCGAAGCGCTGAAAAACACCATGCCGGCCAGCGTGTTCTCGCGCTCCACCGAGTGCCACAACCAAGACAAAGTGAGCATGGGCACCATCGCCGCCCGTGATGCGATCCGCGTGCTGGAGCTGACCGAACAGGTCGCCGCCGCCACCCTGCTCGCCGCCAACCAGGGCGTGTGGCTGCGCGCCCAGGCCGACGACGCGCGCCCACTGCCTCCGGCATTGGCGGCCATGCACGCCGAACTGGCCGAGGACTTCCCGCCGGTGATCGAAGACCGCGCGCTGGAAGGCGAACTACGCCTGTGCCTCAAGCGCATCGCCGAGCAACGCTGGAGGCTGCATGCGTAGCCCCGGCGTGTTGCACTGCGACACCGAAATCCTCGTACCGTTTTTCGACGTCGACACCATGAACGTGGTGTGGCACGGGCACTACGTGAAGTACCTGGAAGTGGCGCGCTGCGCGCTGCTGGACAAGCTCGGCCACAACTACACGGCGATGCTCGAAGCCGGCTACGCCTGGCCGGTGATCGACATGCAACTGCGCTACGTGCGCGGCGCGGTGTTTGGCCAGACCATCAACGTGCGTGCCAGCCTGGTGGAATGGGAGAACCGCTTGAAGGTCAACTACCTGATCACCGACCTCGCCAGCGGCGAACGCCTGACCCGCGCCACCACCGTGCAAGTCGCCGTGGAAATCGCCAGCCGCGAGATGCAGCTGGCCTCCCCCAAGGTCTTCACCGACGCCGTAGAGAGAGCCCTGAAATGAGATCCCCTGTGGGAGGGGGCTTGCCCCCGATGGTCGTCAACGATAACGCGATCCGCCTGACACTGCGCTTCGCGAGCAAGCTCACTGCCACATTGATCGTGTTGTTGCTGAGCTTCAGCGCCCACGCCTTCGACCTGCAACAACTCAGTGACCAGCTTGCAAAGCCCTCAGTGATCCACGGCAGCTTCATCCAGGAAAAACACCTGCGCGCCCTGCCCCAGCCGCTGGTCAGCAAAGGCACCTTCGTGCTCGCCAAGGACCACGGCCTGCTGTGGCTGCTGAAAACCCCGCTGCAACAGGACTACCGCATCAGCGCGCAGGGCATCGCCCGGCGTGACGCCACGGGCTGGCAACTGCTGCCGAACAAGAGCGCCGGTGCCGAGCAGAATCGCCTGTTCCTCGCCGTGCTGCAGGGCGACAGCAGCGGCTTGCAACGCGACTTCGAGCTGCAACTGCAAGGCGAGGCCGCGCAATGGAAGCTCACGCTGATTCCGCGCTCGCTGTTGCTCAAACAGGTGTTCACCCAGATCAACATCGACGGTGGCGAGCTGGTGCAGAAAATCGAACTGCTGGAAACCCAGGGCGACAGCACCGTGCTGCGCATGCAGGACAGCACGGCCAGCCAAGCGCTGAGCGCAACGGAGCAACACGACTTTGCCCAGTGAGCGCCTGCTGCCTCGCCTGTTTCTGATCCTGCTGGTGGCCGTGCTAGCCCTGGCCGGCTGGCAATGGCGCCATGGCGCGCCGCTGTCGGCCAACCTGATGGAACTGGTGCCGGGCAACACCCCGGACGCCCTGGAGCTGCAAGCCGAGCAGCGCATGCAGGAGCCACTCAACCGCGAAATGCTGGTATTGGTCGGGCACACCGACCGCCAGCAAGCGGTGGCCGTGGCGCAACAACTGGGCGAGCGCTGGCAGGCCAGCGGCCTGTTTGAAAAGGTCCAGTGGAACCTGCAAGCCGACCTGCCGGCCCTGCGTGAACAACTGCTGCGCGGCCGCCTGGCGATGCTCTCGGCCAAGGACCGCGAGCAACTGATCGAGCAGCCCGACGCGTTTATCCAGCAACGCGTGCAAGCACTGTTCGACCCGTTTACCGGCTTCAGCCTGGTGCCGAGCCAGGACGACTGGCTGGGCCTCACCGGGCGTATCCAGAACAGCCAGCCGCAGCACGGCTCGGTGCAGCTGGATATCGGCAGCGGCGCGTTGATCGCCGACGCCGACGGCAAAAGCTGGGTGCTGCTGCGCGCGCGCACCACCGGCAATGCCTTCGACATGAAATTGCCGCTGCAAGTGGCGGACCTGCTCCAGGCCAGCCGCGCGCAAGCCAGTGAGCACGGCGCGCAATTGCTCGCCGCCAGCGGCCTGCTCTACGCCGCCAATGGCCAACAGCAGGCCACGCGAGAAATCACCTGGGTCGGCGGCGGCGCCACAGTCGGCATCCTGTTGCTGTTGTTGCTCGCATTCCGCCGCTGGCGCGTGCTGCTGGCGTTTGTGCCGGTGCTGGTGGGCATGCTGTTTGGCGCGGTGGCCTGTGTGGCGCTGTTTGGCCATATGCATGTGATGACCTTGGTACTGGGCTCCAGCCTGATCGGCGTGGCGGTGGATTACCCACTGCACTACCTGTCGAAAAGCTGGAGTATGAAACCCTGGCGCAGCTGGCCGGCGTTGCGCCTGACCCTGCCGGGGTTGAGCCTGAGCCTGGCCACCAGTTGCATCGGCTACCTGGCGCTGGCCTGGACGCCGTTCCCCGCCTTGACGCAAATCGCGGTGTTCTCCGCCGCAGGTCTGGTCGGCGCGTACCTGTCCGCCGTGTGCCTGTTGCCCGCGCTGCTCAAGGGCGTGGAACTGCGCCCGGCGCAATGGCCGCTGCGCATCGCCGAAGGCTTGTGGCAGATACGTGCGGCGCTGCTCAAGCGCGTGCCAAGCGTGGCGCTGCTGGCGCTGGTGCTGCTGTTTTGCGCCGGCGGCCTGTGGCAGCTGAACAGCAAAAACGATATCCGCCAATGGATCGGCGCCCCGCCGCAATTGCTGCAAGAGGCCCAGGCCGTGGCCCGCATCACCGGGTTCCAGCCCACCAGCCAGTTCTTCCTGGTGCGTGCCGACAACCAGCAGCAATTGCTCGAACGCCAGGCCGCATTGGCCCAGCGTCTGGATCAACTGGTGAACATGGACAAGCTGCAGGGCTACCTGGCGCTCAACCAACTGGTCAACCTGCCCGCCGAACAGCAACAACTGCGCGATGCGCTCAGCGCCCTGCCACGCCACTGGCAACCGCTGCTGGACCTCGGCGTGCCCGCCAGCGCCCTGCAAGCCGAAGTCGCGCAACTGCAGGCGCTGCCCACCGAAGACATCGACGCCGCGCTGATTGGCCCGCTGGCCGAACCCTGGCGCACGCTGTGGCTCGGCCCGGTAGACGGCGGCGTGGCGGCGATGGTCAGCCTGCAAGGCTTGAACAACCCGGCGCTGCTGCGCGTGCAGGCGCTGGATCTGCCCGGCGTGCAACTGGTGGATCGCCTCGGCGATTTGAACCGGGTGTTTGCCGACACGCAGATCAGCGCGGCCGAATTGAAGTTGATGTCGTGCGTGCTGATTGTGCTGTTGCTGATCCTGCCCTTCGGCTTCGGCGGTGCCTTGCGCATCGTCGCCCTGCCGCTGCTGGCCGCGCTGTGCAGCCTGGCCAGCCTCGGTTGGCTGGGCCAGCCGTTGACCCTGTTCAGCCTGTTCGGCCTGCTGCTGGTCACGGCCATCAGCGTCGACTATGCGATCTTGATGCGCGAGCAGATCGGCGGCCCTGCCGTCAGCCTGCTGGGAACCCTTCTGGCCGCGCTGACCACTTGGTTGTCGTTCGGCCTGCTGGCGGTGTCCAGCACCCCGGCGGTGAGTAATTTCGGTCTTTCGGTCAGCCTGGGCCTGGCGTTCAGCTTTATGCTGGCGCCCTGGGCCGGCCAACAGAAGCATGCCTTATGAATGTGATTATCGCCCTTGCGGCAAGGAGCCCTCGTGCCCACAGTTGAAATGGAACGTCGCCAGGTCGTGGTGATCGGGGCCGGCCCGTCCGGTGCCATCGCCGCGGCGCTGTTGAAGCGCAACGGGCATGATGTATTGATCATTGAGCGCCAGCATTTCCCGCGGTTTTCCATCGGCGAAAGCCTGCTGTCGCACTGCATCGATTTTATCGAAGAAGCCGGCATGCTCGACGCCGTGCAGGCCGCCGGGTTCCAGGTAAAAACCGGCGCCGCGTTCGCCTGGGGCGAGCGCTACAGCGCGTTTGATTTCGGCGACACGTTCAGCAATGGCAAGCCGACCACCTTCCAGGTGCAGCGCGGCGAATTCGACAAGCTGCTGGCCGACCAGGCCGCGCTGCAAGGCGTGGAGATCCGCTACGGCGAAACCATCGTCGGCGTGGATTTTTCCGGCCCCTGCCGCTACCTGCATGTGCGCCGCGAGAACGGCAGCGAGTACCACCTCAAGGCCAAGTTCGTGCTCGACGCCAGCGGTTACGGCCGTGTGCTGCCGCGCCTGCTGGACCTGGAAGCGCCGTCGAACTTTCCGGTGCGCCAGGCGGTGTTCACCCACGTTGAAGACCGTATCGAACACCCAGGTTTTGACCGCACCAAGATCCTCGTCACCACCCACCCGACTAAACGCGATATCTGGTTCTGGACCATCCCGTTCAGCAACGGCCGTTGCTCGGTGGGCGTGGTCGCGGCCAAGGAGCATTTCGACGGCCGCAACAGCGACCTCGACGCCTGCCTGCGCGGCTTTATCGCCGAAACCCCGAGCCTGGCCGGCGTGCTGCAAAACGCCGTGTGGGACACCCCCGCGCGCACCATCGGCGGCTACTCGGCCAACGTCAAAACCCTGCACGGCCCGGGCTTTGCGCTGCTGGGCAATGCGGCCGAGTTTCTCGACCCGGTGTTCTCCTCGGGCGTGACCATCGCCATGCGCTCGGCGAGCATGGCCGCCGGCCTGCTGCACCGTCAGCTCATCGGCGAGACCGTAGACTGGCAAACCGAGTTCGCCGAGCCGCTCAAGCGCGGCGTCGACACCTTTCGCTGCTACGTCGAGGGCTGGTACGCGGGCACCTTCCAGGATGTGATTTTCCACCCGGGCAGCGCGCCCGAGATTCGTCGCATGATCAGCTCGATCCTCGCCGGTTACGCGTGGGACGAGCGCAACCCGTTTGTCAGTGAGCCCAAGCGGCGGTTGCGGATGTTGTCGGAAATCTGTGCAGGGGATGCAGCGTGAGCACTCAGTTTTTAAGTAAGAACTACGTCGAAGAAACCAGGTTCGGCTTCTGGTTCCTGCGCAGCCACACCTGGCAGCACCACGTGCTGCGCGTGGCGATCAATGACCTGCGCAGCCTGTTCACCGACCCGCTGCCCGAGGCGCCAGTATTGCTGGACGCCGGCTGCGGCCAGGGCAAGTCGTTCCAGTACCTGCAACAGGTGTTCACCCCGGCACGCCTGATCGGCCTGGACGCCGACCCCCACAGCCTGGAGCTGAGCAAGGCCGAAGCCGCGCACCAGGGCCTGGCCGTGGAGCTGATCGGCAGCGACTGCGCCACCCTGCAAGTCGCGGACGCCAGCGTCGATATCCTGTTCTGCCACCAGACCTTTCACCATCTGGTTGAACAGCAACGCGCGTTGAAGGAGTTCTACCGCGTGCTCAAGCCGGGCGGTTACCTGCTGTTTGCCGAGTCCACCGAAGCTTATATCGACACCTGGGTGATCCGCTGGCTGTTCCGCCACCCGATGCATGTGCAAAAAAGTGCCGAGGAGTACCTGCAGATGCTGCGCGAGCAGGGCTTCGAGTTCGGCGCGCAGAACGTCTCGTACCCGTATTTGTGGTGGAGCCGCTCCAGCGATTTCGGCCTGCTGGAACGCTGGGGCCTGCGCAAGGCGCCGCCGGTGGGCCAGCGTGAGGAAACCCTGGTCAATTGCGTGGCGCGCAAGCCGCTGGCGAGCGTTGCACCATGATGCGTGCGCTGCTGATCGGCTGCCTGATGCTGCTGAGCGCCTGCGCCAGCCAGGCGCCGCTGCCCGATAAAATCCCGGCCCTGGCCCTGCCAATGCAACTGCATGTGCAGCGCCAGGCCGATGGCCAGAGCCAGGACTGGCTGCTGGTGATCCAGCGCGAAGGCGACGGCATCCGCTGGTCGATGATGGACCCGCTGGGCATCCCCCAGGCGCGGCAAAAGTTGGTCGATGGGCAGTGGCAGGCCGACGGCTTGCTGCCGCCCAACCCCCAGGCACGCGAGCTGTTTGCCGCGTTGCTGTTTGCCCTGGCCTCGGCGGATGACCTGCGCGCGCTGTACCCCAACGCCCAGGCGCGCGACCTGACGCGCACGCTGCCGGGGCATTGGCAGATCGTGTATCAGTCCTCCCAGGTGTTCAGCGTGAACATGGCCGGCCAGCCGTTGAGCTACCGGATCACGCCGTTGGGGGTCGCGCGATGACGGCTTATCTGAATGCCCTGGGCGTGATCTGCGCCCTCGGCCGGGGCCAGGCCGACGTCAGCCGCAGCCTGTTTGCCGGTGACTGTTCCGGCATGCGCGCCGAAAGCGGCTGGGTGCCGGAGCGGGTGCTGCCGGTGGGCGGCGTGCACGGCGAATTGGCGACGATCCCGCCGGAACTGGGCCAGCAAAGCAGCCGCAATAACCAGTTGCTGCTGGAAGCCGCGTTGCAGATCGAAGGCGAGATCCGCCAGGCAATCGGCACCTATGGCGCGTCACGGGTCGGCGTCGTGCTGGGCACCAGCACCTCGGGCATCGACGAAGCCAGCCGTGGCATCGCCCACTACCTGCGCGACAGCCAGTTCCCCGGCGACTACGACTACCAGCAACAGGAACTCAGCGCCCCGGCGAATTTCCTCGCCGACTGGCTGCAACTGAGCGGCCCGGCCTATGTGATTTCCACCGCCTGCACCTCCAGCGCCCGGGCGCTGATGAGCGCCCAGCGCCTGTTGGATCTGGGCGTGTGCGACGCGGTGATCTGCGGCGGCGTCGACAGCCTGTGCAAGCTCACGCTCAATGGGTTCAGCGCGTTGGAAGCCGTGTCCAACCAGCGCTGCAATCCGTTTTCGGTGAACCGTAACGGCATCAATATCGGCGAAGCGGCGGTGCTGTTTCTGATGACCAAAACGCCGGCGGCAGTCGCCCTGCTGGGCAGCGGCGCGAGTTGCGATGCGCACCACATCTCCGCCCCCGAGCCGAGCGGCAAAGGCGCGTTGCAGGCGATGCGCAAGGCGCTGGCCAGTGCCAAACTTGCGCCCGAGCAGATCGGTTATTTGAACCTGCACGGCACCGCGACCCAACACAACGACGCCATGGAAAGCCAGGCCGTCGCCAATCTGTTCCCGAGCGGTGTGGCGTGCTCGTCGACCAAACCCATGAGCGGCCACACCCTGGGCGCCGCCGGTGCGCTGGAAGCGGCGTTCTGCTGGCTGAGCCTGACCCACGGCCGGGTACCGCCACACGTGTGGGACGGCCAGGCCGACCCGGCGCTGCCCGCCTTGCAGTGGGCACAGGCCGGGCAGTCTCTGGAGCAACGCTGCCTGATGAGCAACTCGTTTGCCTTCGGCGGCAATAACGTCAGCCTGATTATTGGAGAGGCCCCATGATCGCTTGGCCACTCGCCGAACTGCTGCCCCATGCGGGCGACATGATCCTGATCGACCAGGTGCTGTCGTTCGATGAAGAGCAGATTCACACCCGCGTCACCGTCAAGCCCGGCGGCCTGTTCAACCGCCCCGATGGCGGCCTGCCGGCCTGGGTCGGCATCGAGCTGATGGCGCAAAGCGTCGCTGCCTACGCCGGTTGTCGCGCGCGCCAGCACGGCGCAGCGGTGGAGTTGGGCTTCCTGCTCGGCACACGCAAGTTCGAGTGCAACGTGGACCATTTCCCGGCCGGCACCGAGCTGACGATCCACGGCCTGCGCTCCCTGGAAGACGACAACGGCATGGGTGTGTTCGAATGCCACCTTACCGGCAGCGGTATCCACGCCAGTGCGCGCTTGAACGTATTTCGACCGCCCCAGGCGGCCAACTATTTAGATGAATCGAAGGACGAAACGCCATGACTGAATCTGTACTGGTCACCGGCTCCAGCCGTGGCATCGGCCGCGCCATTGCCCTGCGACTGGCCCAGGCCGGCCACGACATCGTGCTGCATTGCCGCAGTGGCCGCGCCGAAGCCGACGCGGTGCAGGTTGAAATTCAAGCCTTGGGTCGCCAGGCCCGCGTGCTGCAATTCGACGTCGCGGATCGCGCTGCCTGCAAGGAAATCCTTGAAGCCGACGTAGAGCAACATGGCGCCTACTACGGCGTGGTGCTGAATGCCGGCCTGACCCGCGACGGCGCCTTCCCGGCCTTGTCCGAAGACGACTGGGACGTGGTGATGCGCACCAACCTCGACGGTTTCTACAACGTGCTGCACCCGGTGATGATGCCGATGATCCGGCGTCGCGCCGCCGGACGTATTGTGTGCATCACTTCGGTTTCCGGGTTGATCGGCAACCGTGGCCAGGTCAACTACAGCGCCTCCAAGGCCGGCCTGATCGGCGCGGCCAAGGCCCTGGCCATCGAGCTGGGCAAGCGCAAGATCACCGTCAACTGCGTGGCCCCCGGCTTGATCGACACGGCGATGCTGGATGAGAACGTACCGGTGGAAGAGTTGATGAAGATGATCCCCGCGCAGCGCATGGGCACGCCGGAAGAAGTCGCCGGCGCGGTGAATTTCCTGATGTCGGCCGAAGCCGGCTATATCACGCGCCAGGTGTTGGCCGTGAACGGGGGCCTGTGCTGATGAAACGTGTAGTCGTCACCGGCATGGCCGGCATGACCTCCCTGGGCGGCGATTGGGAGACCATCGCGGCCAATTTTCGCGCCAACCGCAGCGGCATCCGCCGCATGGACGAGTGGGACCGTTTCACCGAACTGAACACGCGCCTGGCCGGGCCCATCGACGATTTTGTGGTGCCCGCGCACTGGACGCGCAAGCAACTGCGCAGCATGGGCCGGGTGTCGCGCCTGGCGGTGTGGGCGGCGGAGCAGGCGTTGGCGGACGCTGGCCTGCTCGGCGACGAATCAATCAAGGACGGGCGCATGGGCGTGGCCTGCGGCTCGTCTACCGGCAGCACGGACGAGATCAAGGCGTTCGGCAATATGCTGCTGAACTCGGTGGCCGAGGGGCTGAATGCCAACTCCTACGTGCGCATGATGCCGCACACCACGGCGGCGAATATCAGCATCTTTTTTGGCCTCACCGGGCGGCTGATTCCCACGTCCAGCGCCTGCACCAGCGGCAGCCAGGGCATCGGTTATGCCTACGAGGCGATCAAGTTCGGCCGCCTGCCGCTGATGCTCGCCGGTGGCGCCGAAGAGCTGTGCCCTACCGAGGCCATGGTGTTCGACGCGCTGTACGCCACCAGCCTGAAAAACGACGCCCCGCAAACCAGCCCGCGCCCCTACGACAGCGGCCGCGATGGACTGGTGATCGGCGAAGGCGGCGGCATGCTGGTCCTCGAAGAACTGGAGCACGCCCTGGCGCGCGGTGCGCATATCCATGCCGAGCTGGTCGGCTTTGGCAGCAACGCCGACGGCCAGCACACCACCCGCCCGGAGCAGAAAACCATGCGCCGTGCCATGGAGCTGGCACTCGAAGATGCCGGGCTGGAGCCCTCCGCCATCGGCTACGTGAATGGCCACGGTACTGCCACCGACCAGGGCGACATTGCCGAAACCCTGGCCACCAGCAGCCTGTTCGGCAGCCGCATGCCCATCAGCTCGCAGAAAAGCTTCCTCGGCCACACCTTGGGCGCGTGCGGTGCGCTGGAGTCGTGGTTCAGCATCGAGATGATGAACCGCGACCAGTACGTGCACACCTTCAACCTGGACGCCGTCGACCCGCAATGCGGCGAGCTGGATTACCTGCAAGGGGGCTTTCGCGAGATGCACAACGACTATGTGATGAATAACAACTTTGCCTTTGGCGGCGTCAACACGTCGCTGATCTTCCGCCGCTGGTCCTGACTTTTTAATCGATTGGAGAATACGGAATGTCTTCCTTGCTACGCGCTACCCTGATCACCCTGGCCCTGCTGACCACCGCCGGTTGCACCAGCAAACCGATACTCAACACCCAGCACGACCTGCCGGCCAACACCCAGGCCAGCGAAGAGAAAATCAAACAGGTGATCGTCGCCGCCCTGCAAAAACGTGAATGGACCGTGCAACGCCTGAGCCCGCAACTGGTGCAAGCCGAAATCACCGTGCGCAACCAATTCTATGCCGCCATCGACATCCGCTACACCCGCACCGGCTACGCCATCACCTACCGCGACAGCCGCGACCTGGGCTACAAGGACGGCAAGATTCACCGCAACTACAACCGCTGGGTGAGCATGCTCGACCGCGACATCCTCGCGGGCCTGCGCAACTACGGCGTGAATGAAGCGAATACTTCGCCGCAGAATTGAGCGGAGCAGTACCTGTGGCGAGCAAGCTCGCTCGCCACACAAGCTCACTTACCACAACAAGCTAGCTACCTACATCAGCCCCATTCGCCACTAAAAGCTCCACAAACGCCTTCGCCATCGGCGTTTGCGCGCCTTTGCGTTGTACCAGCCACACGGCCGTCACCGCCTCCTGATCGAGCAGGGTACGGTAGACCACGCCGTCGATGCGTATGCGCTGGTAAGACGCCGGCAACACCGACACCCCCAGCCCCGCCGCCACCAGGCCGATGATGGTCATCGCCTCCCCGGCTTCCTGGGCAACGTGCGGGCTGAAGCCGGCGTCACGGCACAGGTTGAGCAGTTGGGCGTACAGGCCGCTGCCGTAGGTACGTGGGAAAAACACAAAAGGTTCGTCCGCCAGTTGCGCCAGGTGCAAGCCGCGCTCGCTGCCTTCCACCAGCGAGTGGCCGGCGTTCAGCACGGCGACCAGCGGTTCGCGCATCAACTCGATAACACTCAACGAGTCCGGCAACGGCAGCGGGCGCATCAGGCCTACCTGGATCGATTCGTCCACCAGCGACTCGGCGACCTCGGTGCTGCTCATCTCCTGCAGGTTCAGGTGCACGGCCGGGAAGGCCTGGCGAAACGCGAAGATCGCCTGCGGGATGCTGGAGTTGAACGGTGCCGACGAGGTGAAGCCGATCTTCAATTCGCCCAGCTCACCCAATTGCGCGCGGCGCGCCACATCGGCGGCCTTGTCGACCTGGGCCAGCACCAGCCGCGCCTCATGCAGGAACAACCGCCCCGCCTCGCTCAGTTCCACCCGACGATTGGTGCGCTCGAACAAGCGCGCGCCGACTTCCTGCTCCAGCGCCTGGATCTGTTGGCTCAGGGGCGGTTGCGAGAGGCCCAGAACCTGCGCGGCGCGGCCAAAATGCAGTTCTTCGGCGACGGCGATGAAGTACCGCAGATGACGCAATTCCATGCAAACCTCATTAGGTCGTAAAAGCTCTCAAACAGGTCGAACAATATATTGGAAAGAATCATTAGGCAGCTATATTCTTTTTTGCATTGCTCGCCCTGGCCGGCTTTCCCTCCCCGAGGTCCCCGTGAAATCTGCTGTCGCTCCACTCGCTCAAGACGTCCCGCCCACCGCCCTCGATGAAGTCGTGGCGCAACTCAACGAGCAGTACATCGAAAAAGGCACGCCGATGTTCATGCGCACGGTGCTGGCGCTGTTCTCCGGCGGTTTTGCCACGTTTGCTTTGCTGTATTGCGTGCAACCGATGATGCCGGCGCTGTCCCATGAGTTTTCCATCAATGCGGCGCAGAGCAGCCTGATCCTGTCGGTGGCCACCGCGATGTTGGCCCTGGGCCTGCTGATCACCGGGCCGATTTCCGACACCCTGGGGCGCAAGCCGGTGATGGTCGCCGCGCTGTTCTGCGCGGCCCTGGCCACCATCGCCAGCGGCCTGATGCCGTCCTGGGAAGGCATCCTGCTGATGCGCGCGCTGGTGGGGCTTTCCCTCAGCGGCCTGGCTGCGGTGGCGATGACCTATCTGAGCGAAGAGATCCACCCGCAGCACATCGGCCTGGCCATGGGCCTGTACATCGGCGGCAACGCGATTGGCGGCATGAGCGGGCGGCTGATCATGGGCGTGCTGATCGACTTCGTCAGTTGGCACACCGCAACGCTGATCATCGGCGCCCTGGCGCTGATCGCGGCCACGGTGTTCTGGAAGATCCTCCCCGAATCGCGCAACTTCCGCGCCAACAGCCTCAAGCCGCGCAGCCTGGTGGATGGCTTTGTCATGCACTTCAAGGACGCCGGCCTGCCGTGGCTGTTCCTTGAAGCCTTCCTGCTCATGGGCGCGTTCGTGACGATGTTCAACTACATTGGCTACCGCCTGCTGGCCGACCCGTATGACCTGAGCCAGGCCGTGGTCGGCCTGCTGTCGTTGGTGTACCTCTCGGGCATCTATAGCTCGGCGAAAATCGGCTCCCTGGCCGACCGCCTCGGGCGCCGTCGCGTGCTGTGGGCGACCATCGTGCTGATGCTCGCGGGCATGGTTCTGACCCTGTTCACCCCGCTATGGCTGGTGGTGCCGGGCATGTTGATCTTTACCTTCGGCTTCTTCGGCGCCCACTCGGTGGCCAGCAGCTGGATCGGCCGCCGCGCGGTGAAGGCCAAGGGGCAGGCGTCGTCGCTGTACCTGTTCTGCTACTACGTGGGGTCGAGTATTGCGGGGACGGCGGGCGGGTTCTTCTGGCACTTTGCCGGGTGGAACGGGATAGGGGCGTTTATTGTGGCGTTGTTGATCGGGGCGTTGCTGGTGGCATTGAAGCTGGCGAAGTTGCCGCCGTTGGGGCATGTGAAGGCCTGACGGAATTTTGTTTTAAATGTGGGAGGGGGCTTGCCCCCGATGGCAGTGTGTCAGTCAATGAATCTGGTGACTGACACTCCGCCATCGGGGGCAAGCCCCCTCCCACATTTTTGCTCTGCGTGTTACTCGTGGTATTGCGCGGAGAGTTCGTGCACCGCGCGCAGAAACGCACCCGCATGCTCCGGGTTCACTTCCGGGGTGATGCCATGGCCGAGGTTGAACACGTGCCCGCTGCCCTTGCCGTAGCTGGCCAGGATACGGCCGACTTCGGTGCGGATCGCTTCTGGCTTGGCGTACAGCACGGTCGGGTCCATGTTGCCTTGCAGCGCGACCTGGTTGCCGACGCGACGACGGGCTTCGCCCAAATCACAGGTCCAGTCCAGGCCCAGTGCGTCGGCACCGGCGTCGGCAATGCTTTCCAGCCACAGGCCGCCGCCCTTGGTGAACATGATCACCGGCACTTTGCGGCCTTCGTGTTCGCGGATCAGGCCGCTGACGATCTTGCGCATGTAGGCCAGGGAGAATTCCTGGTACGCCGCCGCCGACAGGTTGCCGCCCCAGGTGTCGAAGATCTGCACCGCTTGCGCGCCGGCCATGATCTGGCCGTTGAGGTAGCTGGTGACCGACTGCGCGAGCTTGTCCAGCAGCAGGTGCATGGCTTGCGGGTTGTCGTAGAGCATGGCCTTGGTCTTGCGGAAGTCTTTCGACGAGCCGCCTTCGACCATGTAGGTGGCCAGGGTCCATGGGCTGCCGGAGAAGCCGATCAACGGCACGCGGCCGTTCAGCTCGCGGCGGATGGTGCTCACGGCGTCCATCACGTAGCCAAGGTCTTTGTGCGGATCGGGGATCGGCAGCGCTTCGATATCGGCCAGGGTGCTGACGACTTTCTTGAAGCGCGGGCCTTCGCCGGTTTCAAAGTACAGGCCTTGGCCCATGGCGTCGGGGATGGTGAGGATATCGGAGAAGAGGATGGCCGCGTCCAGTTGTGGGTAGCGGTCCAGCGGCTGCATCGTGACTTCGCAGGCGAACTCCGGGTTCATGCACAGGCTCATGAAATCGCCGGCGTTGGCGCGGCTGGCGCGGTATTCCGGCAGGTAGCGACCGGCCTGGCGCATCATCCACACGGGGGTGACGTCCACGGGTTGCTTGAGCAGGGCACGAAGGAAACGGTCGTTCTTGAGGGCAGTCATGTCGGCATCCGCAAAAAAAGTGCGGGCATTTTCTCAGAGCGCGACGCAAAAGGCACGGAGTGAGCCGTGCCTTTTGTCTATCGGGTCAATTTGTCGCGGAGTCTTGAACATTGCGCAAAACAAATGTGGGAGGGGGCAAGTCGAATCGTCGCACCGCCCCTCCCACATTTTGATCCCATTTCAACCTGGGATCGGGATCAGACCTGCAGGTAATCCAGGATCCCTTCAGCCGCGTTACGACCTTCGAAGATCGCGGTGACTACCAGGTCAGAGCCGCGCACCATATCGCCACCGGCGAAGATTTTCGGGTTGCTGGTCTGGTGCTTGTACTGGCCTTGTTCCGGGGCGACGACGCGGCCCTGGCTGTCGGTCTGGATTTCGAACTGCTCGAACCACGGCGCCGGGCTTGGACGGAAACCGAAGGCGATGACCACGGCGTCAGCCGGGATGATCTCTTCGGAACCCGGGATCGGCTCGGGGCTGCGACGGCCACGGGCGTCCGGTTCGCCGAGACGGGTCTCGACCACCTTCACGCCTTCGACGCGGTCTTCGCCGACGATGGCGATCGGCTGGCGGTTGTAGAGGAATTTCACGCCTTCTTCCTTGGCGTTCTTCACCTCTTTGCGCGAGCCGGGCATGTTGGCTTCGTCACGACGGTACGCACAGGTCACCGACTTGGCGCCCTGGCGGATCGACGTGCGGTTGCAGTCCATCGCGGTGTCACCACCGCCCAGCACCACCACCTTCTTGCCTTTCATGTCGACGAAATCTTCCGGCGACTTTTCAAAACCCAGGTTGCGGTTGACGTTGGCGATCAGGAAGTCGAGCGCGTCATACACGCCCGGCAGATCCTCACCGGCAAAGCCGCCCTTCATGTAGGTGTAGGTGCCCATGCCCATGAACACGGCATCGTATTCTTCGAGCAGTTGCTCCATGGTGATGTCTTTGCCGATTTCGGTATTGAGACGGAACTCGATACCCATGCCGGTGAAGACTTCACGACGGTGACTCAGCACGGTCTTTTCCAGCTTGAACTCGGGGATGCCGAAGGTCAGCAGGCCACCGATTTCCGGGTTCTTGTCGAACACCACCGGGGTCACGCCGCCACGCACCAGCACGTCGGCACAGCCCAGGCCCGCCGGGCCCGCACCGATGATCGCGACGCGCTTGCCGGTCGGCTTGACCTTGGACATGTCCGGGCGCCAGCCCATGGCGAACGCGGTGTCGGTGATGTACTTCTCCACCGAACCGATGGTCACCGCGCCGAAGCCGTCGTTGAGGGTGCACGCACCCTCGCACAGACGGTCCTGCGGGCACACCCGGCCGCATACTTCCGGCAGGGTGTTGGTCTGGTGCGACAGCTCGGCGGCGGCGAGGATGTTGCCCTCGGCCACCAATTTGAGCCAGTTGGGAATGAAGTTGTGCACCGGGCACTTCCATTCGCAATACGGGTTACCGCACCCCAGGCAGCGGTGGGCCTGATCGGCCGAGTGCTGGGGCTTGAAGGGTTCGTAGATCTCCACGAACTCTTTCTTGCGTTGACGCAACAGTTTCTTCTTCGGATCTTTGCGCCCGACATCGATGAACTGGAAGTCGTTATTCAGACGTTCAGCCATGTTAAAACCTCATCAAACTCTTCAGGCGCATATCACTGCGGGTTGGCACGGATGCTGGAAAGCAACGATTTCAGGTTGGCAGCCTTGGGCTTGACCAGCCAGAAACGACGCAGGTAATCATCGAGGTTTTCGGCGAGGTTACGCCCCCATTCGCTGCCGGTCTCCTCGACATACTCGTCCAGCACGTGCTGCAAGTGGTTCCGGTAGGATTCCATGGCTTCGCCGCTGATCCGCTGGATCTCGACCAACTCGTGGTTGACCTTGTCGACGAAGGTGTTGTCCTGGTCGAGCACGTAGGCGAAACCGCCGGTCATGCCCGAACCGAAGTTGTAACCGGTCTTGCCCAGTACCGCGACAAAGCCCCCGGTCATGTACTCGCAGCAGTGATCGCCCGTGCCTTCCACCACGGTGTGGGCACCGGAGTTACGCACGGCGAAACGCTCACCGGCGGTGCCGGCGGCGAACAGCTTGCCGCCGGTAGCGCCGTACAGGCAGGTGTTGCCGATGATCGCGCTTTCCTGCGACTTGTAGACGCTGCCGATTGGCGGAACGATCACCAGCTTGCCGCCGGTCATGCCCTTGCCCACGTAGTCGTTGGCGTCGCCTTCCAGGTACATGTGCAGGCCGCCGGCGTTCCACACGCCAAAGCTCTGGCCCGCAGTGCCCTTGAAGCGGAAGGTGATCGGCGCTTTCGCCATGCCCTGGTTGCCGTGCTTGCGTGCGATTTCGCCGGAGATGCGTGCGCCGATGGAACGGTCGCAGTTGCAGATATCCAGGGCGAATTCGCCACCGCTGGCGTCATTGATCGAGGAACCGGCCATGTCGACCATCTTCTCGGCCAACAGGCCTTTGTCGAACGGCGGGTTACGCTCAACCCCGCAGAACTGCGGTTTGTCCGCCGGGATGTGATCGCTGCCCAACAGCGGCGTCAGGTCCAGATGGTGCTGCTTGGCGGTCTGGCCCTGGAGGATTTCCAGCAGGTCGGTACGCCCGATCAGCTCTTCCAGGGAACGCACGCCCAGCTTGGCCAGCCACTCACGGGTTTCTTCGGCGACGTAGGTGAAGAAATTCACCACCATGTCGACGGTGCCGATGTAGTGATCCTTGCGCAACTTCTCGTTCTGAGTGGCGACGCCGGTGGCGCAGTTGTTCAAGTGACAGATGCGCAGGTATTTGCAGCCCAGGGCGATCATTGGCGCGGTGCCGAAGCCGAAGCTCTCGGCGCCGAGGATCGCGGCCTTGATCACGTCGAGGCCGGTTTTCAGGCCGCCGTCGGTTTGTACCCGCACCTTGCCGCGCAAGTCGTTGCCGCGCAGGGTCTGGTGGGTTTCGGCCAGGCCGAGTTCCCAGGGTGCGCCGGCGTACTTGATCGAGGTCAGCGGCGAAGCGCCGGTGCCGCCGTCGTAGCCGGAGATGGTGATCAGGTCGGCATAGGCCTTGGCCACACCGGCGGCGATGGTGCCTACGCCGGCTTCTGCGACCAGTTTCACCGAGACCAGCGCCTTGGGATTGACTTGTTTGAGGTCGAAAATCAGCTGCGACAAATCTTCAATCGAGTAGATGTCGTGGTGCGGTGGAGGCGAGATCAGCGTCACGCCCGGCACTGCATAACGCAGCTTGGCGATCAGACCGTTTACCTTGCCGCCAGGCAGTTGCCCGCCTTCACCGGGCTTGGCGCCCTGGGCCACCTTGATCTGCAGCACTTCGGCGTTGACCAGGTATTCCGGGGTTACGCCAAAGCGGCCAGTGGCAACCTGCTTGATTTTCGAACTCTTGATGGTGCCGTAGCGCGCCGGGTCTTCGCCGCCTTCGCCGGAGTTGGAACGCGCACCCAGGCGGTTCATGGCTTCGGCCAGGGCTTCGTGAGCCTCAGGCGACAAGGCGCCGAGGGAAATACCGGCGGAGTCGAAGCGCTTGAGGATCGATTCCAGCGGCTCGACTTCGCTGATGTCCATCGGCGTGTCCAGGGTCTTCACCTTGAACAGGTCGCGGATCATCGACACCGGGCGGTTATCCACCAGCGAGGTGTATTCCTTGAACTTGGCGTAGTCGCCCTGCTGCACGGCGGCTTGCAGGGTGCTCACCACGTCCGGGTTGTACGCGTGGTATTCGCCACCGTGCACGAACTTGAGCAGGCCGCCTTGCTGGATCGGCTTGCGCGCGCTCCAGGCTTCGGCGGCCAGGGCTTTCTGCTCGGCTTCGATATCGACGAAACGCGCGCCCTTGATGCGGCTCGGCACGCCACGGAAGCTCAAATCGCAAACTTCTTCGGACAGGCCGATGGCTTCGAACAGCTGTGCACCACGGTAGGAGGTGACGGTGGAGATGCCCATCTTCGACAGGATCTTCAGCAGGCCCTTGGTGATGCCCTTACGGTAGTTCTTGAACACCTCATAGAGGTCGCCCAGTACTTCACCGGTACGGATCAGGTCGCCGAGCACTTCGTACGCGAGGAAAGGGTAAACGGCCGAGGCGCCGAAGCCGATCAATACCGCAAAGTGATGCGGGTCGCGGGCAGTGGCGGTTTCCACAAGGATGTTGGAGTCGCAACGCAGGCCTTTTTCGGTCAGCCGGTGGTGTACCGCGCCGGTGGCCAGGGAAGCGTGGATCGGCAGCTTGCCCGGGGCGATGTGACGGTCGGTCAGCACGATCTGGGTACGACCGGCGCGCACGGCTTCTTCGGCCTGGTCAGCGACGTTGCGCACAGCGGCTTCAAGGCCGAGGCTTTCGTCGTAGTTCAGGTCGATGATCTGGCGGTCGAAGCCCGGGCGATCCAGGGTCATCAACGAGCGCCACTTGGCCGGCGAAATCACTGGCGAGCTGAGGATCACGCGGGAAGCGTGCTCAGGCGATTCCTGGAAGATATTGCGCTCGGCACCGAGGCACACTTCCAGCGACATCACGATGGCTTCGCGCAGCGGGTCGATCGGCGGGTTGGTCACCTGGGCGAACTGCTGGCGGAAATAGTCGTACGGCGTGCGCACGCGCTGGGACAGCACGGCCATCGGCGTATCGTCGCCCATGGAGCCGACGGCCTCGTAGCCTTGCTCGCCGAGCGGGCGCAGCACTTGGTCGCGCTCTTCGAACGTGACCTGGTACATCTTCATGTACTGCTTGAGCTGGTCCACGTCATAGAAAGCCGAACCGTGGTCGTTGTCTTCCATGGTCGCCTGGATGCGCAGGGCGTTCTTGCGCAGCCATTGCTTGTACGGGTGACGCGACTTCAAGCGGTTGTCGATGGCGTCGGTGTCGAGAATCTGCCCGGTTTCGGTGTCCACGGCCAGGATCTGGCCTGGGCCTACGCGGCCTTTGGCGATCACGTCTTCGGGCTTGTAGTCCCACACGCCGATTTCCGAGGCGAGGGTGATGAAACCGTTGGTGGTGGTGACCCAACGTGCCGGGCGCAGACCGTTACGGTCGAGCAGGCACACCGCGTAGCGGCCGTCGGTCATGACCACGCCGGCCGGGCCGTCCCACGGCTCCATGTGCATCGAGTTGTACTCGTAGAACGCACGCAAGTCCGGGTCCATGGTTTCGACGTTCTGCCACGCAGGCGGAATGATCATACGCACGCCACGGAACAGGTCGATGCCGCCGGTGACCATCAGTTCGAGCATGTTGTCCATGCTGGAGGAGTCGGAACCCACGCGGTTGACCAGCGGGCCGAGCTCTTCCAGGTCCATCAAGTCGTTGGCGAACTTGGTGCGACGGGCCACGGCCCAGTTGCGGTTGCCGGTGATGGTGTTGATCTCGCCGTTGTGGGCGAGGAAGCGGAATGGCTGGGCCAGCGGCCATTTCGGCAGGGTGTTGGTGGAGAAGCGCTGGTGGAACACGCAGATTGCGGTTTGCAGGCGCTCATCGCTCAGGTCTGGATAGAAGGCGGTCAGATCCGCCGGCATCATCAGGCCTTTATAAATGATGGTCTTGTGGGAAAAGCTGCAGATGTAGTGTTCGGTGTCGGCAGCGTTGGCCACGGACGAGCGACGACGCGAGGTGAACAGCTTGATCGCCATGTCCTGGTCGCTCAGGCCGTCGCCTGCGATGAACACTTGCTCGATCTGCGGCAGGCGCTCCAGGGCCAGACGGCCGAGTACGCTGGTGTCGATCGGCACTTTGCGCCAGCCGACGAGCTGCAGGCCGGCGGCCAGGATCTCGCGGTTCATGTTCTCGCGAGCGGCTTCGGCTTTAACCGGGTCCTGGTTGAAGAACACCATGCCCACGGCGTACTGCTTGGGCAATTCGGCGCCAAAGGTTTCCTTGGCGATGGCGCGCAGGAACTGGTCGGGCTTTTGAATCAGCAAGCCGCAACCGTCACCGGTCTTGCCGTCGGCGTTGATCCCACCGCGGTGGGTCATGCAGGTCAGGGCCTCGATGGCCGTTTGCAAAAGGGTATGACTGGGCTCGCCCTGCATGTGGGCTATCAGGCCGAAACCGCAGTTATCCTTGAATTCATCGGGTTGGTACAGACCTGCTTTCATAGACACTTTCTCACCAGGCTGCCTCTTATATCGAGGCAAATTTCTTTTCAATTCAACCGGTTACCTTCCACGCCGAACGTACGCCGGCTTAGCGGGGGCAAAAGGGAGGTCATTGTACACACCGACACAGACGCTCACAAATTTAGCGACGAAATGTCGCAAATCTATGTCGCATTTATGAAAGGTTTAAAGCGATATGCTGTGCTAGTCAAAACTTTTTTAATTCTGACCGCTACGACTCAAAAGCTACCGTGACGCAGACACCACAAAGCGCGCGGCCTTTGGGGCTGCACGCCATGCGATTTTATTTTGAGGTGCTGAGAGGGCGGCCTGGGTAAGGCCGCCGGACCTTCAGCGAGCTGTTGCGAGTTCTTGTTGAACGCTGGCGACAGTGCGAGGCCAAGGTTTACCAGCCTGAACCTTCGCTGGCAAGGCCTTGATGGCAGAATCAGCGGCTGCACGGCTGGCGAAGTTGCCGTAGGTGATCACGTAGAGAGGCTTGCCGTTGAGCACTTTCTTGAAATAACGGTACTCGCCGCCCTGCTCTTTCACGAACGCCTGGGCGTTGGCTTCAGAGCTGGTGCCGAGGATCTGCACCACGAAGTTGCTGGCAGGCTGGCTGCCGTACCAACCGCTACCGGCGGCACCGGCCTTGGCAACAGTGGCTGCTGGTTTTTCAGCAGGTTTGGCCGCTGGCGCAGGTTTGGCGGCCGAGGCCGGCGCAACAGGCTTGGTGACAGGTGCTGGCTTGGCGGTAGCAACGGTTGGCGCCGGGGTTGGCTTGGCCGCCGGCTGACCCGCTGGCACGCCCGCAGGTGGCGCGGTAGTGGTCACGGTCGGCGGCGTGGCACTGGAGCCTTCCACCGGCACGCCGTCGTCGCCTTCGGAGATGCCACCGGCTTCTTCGGCGAGCGGACCGCGCATCACTGGCTGACCGACCATCGGCAGGTTGGTCGGCTGGCCGGAGTTGGCGAACTCGACATTTGGCGTTGGCTTGCCCAGTGGCAACTGCGCCTGTTCGGTAGGCGCGCCGGCGGTGGTCGGTGCCTTGCTACGACCTGGAATCAACCAGGCGGCGGCAACAGCGACCACAACGACGGCGGAAATGGCCAGTACGTGTTTCTTAGGCATGGTGAACCCCATCTTTGGACGCTTGACCGCAGAGCGGCTGGCAATCATGGCTTCGATCATTGCATCGCGGGCGACCTGGTTGATGGTGCCAGGCCAGCCGTCGGAGCTTTCGTGAATATCAGAGATCTGATTTGCCGTGAAAAGTTCGATACCGGCCCCGGCGCCTTCGAGGCGTTGAGCCAGGTATTCGCGGGTTTCTTCCTCTTCGTACGGCTGCAGTTCGATGACGTGGAACAGCTCCTGATCACCGCTGATCTGCTCCAGCTCGGCGATCAACGACGACTCACCGAACAGGAACACATGCGGGCGACCTTCCGGCGTGCCCGCCGCCAGCGCCAGCAGCGCTTCGAGGGCGGATTCGTCGAGCTGCTCAGCGTCGTCCACCAGCAGGTAGACTTCCTGGCCGGTCAGGCCCAGTTGCACAACCTGCTTGAGGATCGCGTTCGGCTCGGCGGTGGCGACGTCCAGCGCCTGGGCCACCTGGCGCAGTACACCAGCCGCATCACCGGCACCACGGGCCGACACCACCACGCTCTGTACCGATTGCTTGTTGGTGCTGGCCACCAGCGCCTGGCGCAGCAAGGTCTTGCCGCTGCCCAACGGGCCGGTGACCACCAGCAGTAGCTGGCTGTAGCGCGCAAGGTGATGCAACTGCCCTAGCACCGGCTTGCGCTGGGCCGGGAAAAATTTGAAACCAGGTACCCGTGGAGCAAAGGGGTCATGGCTTAACTTGTAATGGCCGAGGAACGCCTCGTCGGCATGCAAACTAGTCATCGGGATCTTATTAACCTTTAAGCTGGGCCAGGGCGCGGTAATCCGCTCCCAGCGTGGCCTGTAAAATCTCTTTCGGATAATCGTCGGTCACTACCGCTTCGCCCATGTGGCGCAGCAGCACCAGTCGCAGTCGACCGTCGATCACTTTCTTGTCTATCGCCATATGTTCAAGGAAATCCGCCTCGGTCATCTCCTCAGGCGGAATCACCGGCAAACCGGCGCGCTGGAACAGGCGGATACCGCGATCACGCTCTTGGGCGCTGATCCAGCCCAGGCGTTGCGACATCTCCAATGCCATCACGGTGCCAGCTGCTACGGCCTCCCCATGCAGCCACACACCATAGCCCATGTGGGTTTCGATCGCATGGCCGAAGGTGTGACCCAGGTTCAGGGTGGCCCGTACGCCGGACTCCCGTTCGTCGGCATTCACAACCAGCGCCTTGGCGGCGCAGGAGCGCGAAATCGCTTCGGTGAGTGCCACCTGGTCGAGGCCGCGCAGGGCGTCTACGTGTTCTTCCAGCCAGGTCAGGAACGGCTCGTCGCAGATCAACCCATACTTGATGACTTCCGCCAGGCCCGCCGACAGCTCGCGCGGCGGCAAGGTGTTAAGGGTCGCAGTGTCGATCAGCACGGCCTGGGGCTGGTAGAACGCGCCGACCATGTTCTTGCCCAGCGGGTGGTTGATGCCGGTCTTGCCGCCCACCGACGAGTCGACCTGGGACAAAAGGGTCGTCGGCACCTGGATGAAGTCCACGCCACGCTGGTAACAGGCCGCTGCGAAACCGGCCATGTCGCCGATCACACCGCCGCCCAAGGCGATTACGGTGGTGCGGCGGTCATGACGTGCGGTCAACAGACCATCAAAAATCAGTTGCAGGGTTTCCCAGTTCTTGTGGGCTTCGCCGTCGGGCAGGATCACGGAGATCACCGAATAGGCCGACAGGCTGCGGCTCAGACGCTCAAGATACAGCGGCGCAACCGTTTCGTTGGAGATGATCGCCACTTGCCGCCCGGCGATATGCGGTGCAAGCAATTCAGGCTGGTCCAACAGACCTTCGCCAATATGGATCGGGTAGCTGCGCTCGCCTAGATCGACCTTAAGTGTCTGCATGTGTCCCCGCGTTGAAGATGTATTGACGACCGGCGATGTCGAAATTCGACGCCGCCTGATGGCTCTACGCCACACCCCAGAGGGTGTTGGCGCGCCGCCGAGAATAGCGCATTTCGGGCCCGGCTTTAACGGGGTGGCAGCCGCTGCAGGCGTTCAAGAATGTCGAGTACCACCATCCGCGGTGGCCGCTCATCGGTTTCCACCACCAGATCGGCGATTTCCCGATACAGCGGATCACGCAGCGTCAGCAGATCCCGCAAGGTTTTCTCCGGGTTGGCCGTGCGCAGCAGCGGGCGATTGCGATCGCGGGCGGTGCGGCCCACCTGCTGCTCGACCGACGCATGCAGATACACCACCCGACCGCCGGCATGCAGCGCGCGGCGGTTTTCATCGCGCATCACCGCGCCACCGCCGGTGGCCAATACCACGCCATCGCAGCCGCACAGCTCGGCAATCATCGCCTGCTCGCGGTCGCGAAAGCCCAGTTCGCCTTCCTTATCGAAGATCCATGGGATATTGGCACCCGTGCGCAATTCAATTTCCTTGTCGGAATCTTTGAATGGCAGGCGCAGCTCTTTGGCCAGCAAACGGCCGATGGTGCTTTTTCCAGCCCCCATCGGTCCTACAAGAATCAAATTTCGCACAGAATCAACGACTCACAGCAATCGCCTGGTTATTCATAATACGCGGAGTCAGGAATACCAGCAGCTCGGATTTTTTCTCCGCCAGCACATCGCGCCGGAAAAGGCGGCCAAGATACGGCACATCGCCAAAAAATGGCACTTTATCTACCACTTTGCTTTGGGTAGTGGAGAAAACCCCACCGATCACGATAGTTTCGCCATTCTTGACCAGCACCTTGGCGTTCACCTCGTTTTTCTTGATCGGCGGTACGTCGTTGAGCTTGTTCAGGTAGTCGGGCTCATCCTTGGTGACCTTGACCACCATGATCACATGGTCGTCGGGGGTGATTTGCGGGGTGACCTCCAAGGACAGCGAGGCTTCCTTGAACGACACCGAAGTGGCGCCCTGAGAGGTCGACTCCTGGTAGGGAATTTCGGTGCCTTTGAGGATGCGTGCGGTTTCCTTGTCGGAGGTGACCACCTTGGGCTGCGAGACAATTTCCCCATTGCCGGTTTTTTCCATGGCGGTCAGCTCCAGGTCCAGCAGCAGGTTATCGGTGATAAAGGCAATGCCCAGCCCGGAGGTTCCGGTCAGCGAACCCATGTCGACAAACGGCGAGCTGGACGAGGCCTGCAGTGCACCAGTAGCGCCTGCCGCAGACTTGCGAATGCCGCCCGTCTCCCAATTACCTCGACCCAGGCGCCCACCCCAGCGCACGCCCAGGCTTTTGTCGTAATCGACGTTGGCCTCGACAATCCGCGCCTCGATCATCACCTGGCGCACCGGGATATCCAGTTGCGCCACGATCCGCCGCAGCTCTTCCAGGCGTTCGCTGGTCTGGTAGGCAATGATGTTATTGGTGCGGTCGTCCACCGCCACCGATCCACGCTCATCGGTGGTGCCCTCAAAGCCGGTCACCGATTGGAACAACTTGGCCAGGTCCGCCGCCTTGGCGTAATTGACCTGCAGCAACTCCCGGCGCAAGGGCGCGAGATCCGCCATTTGCTTGCGTGACTCCAACGTCAAGAGCTCACGCGCGGCCAACTCTTCAGCGGGCGCCACCAGCAATACGCCGGCCTTCACCCGTTTATCCAGGCCCTTGGCCTGCAGCACCAGGTCCAGCGCCTGATCCCAGGGCACATCCTTGAGCCGCAGGGTGATCGAACCCTGCACGTCGTCGCCGGCCACCAGGTTGAGGCCCGCCACATCGGCAATTTGCTGCAGTGCGGCGCGCAGTTCGATGTTCTGGAAATTGAGGTTCAGGGTGTCACCCTTATAGGTGCTCGATCTGGCGTTACCGGGGGGCGGCAACTGGATCAGATCCACACGATTGGGCACAGCAGCAGCCATCGGTGCCGTGAACGCTATCCATAGCGCCACACCGAAGGACGAGAAAGTCCTTTTCATTTTTTTGCTTCCGATTATGAGTTGACGTTTAACAGGAGGGTTCGTGAGCGTTCCAGCCACTGGCCCCGCTCATCAGGGAACAGTTCCACCAGTTCGATTTGGCCAGC
Organism: Pseudomonas sp. AC463; assembly: GCF_979253585.1. Classification (NCBI taxonomy): domain Bacteria; kingdom Pseudomonadati; phylum Pseudomonadota; class Gammaproteobacteria; order Pseudomonadales; family Pseudomonadaceae; genus Pseudomonas; species Pseudomonas sp. AC463. The sequence goes on from NZ_CEEDDZ010000018.1 coordinate 123,936, forward strand.
ATGGATGGCCGTCACCCGGCCGTGGTCCGGCCCCAGGTAATCGCCGACAGCGAGGCGGTACACGCTGGATGCAGCCCGTAGCAAGGCAAAGGTCTGGGCGCCACGGGACAGCGTTCCGACCATCTCGAACTGATCCACAGCAATGCCTTCCAGGACGCCGCGTGGTCGGGCCAGGTCCGGTGCATGTGCCTGTCGCCCCGGCAAATGATCGACCTGAACAGCCAGTGGCTGGAAAGGGTCGCGCAGACCAGAGCCGTCGTAGACGAACGACTGCGCTTGCACAATCGCCTCACCCAGCCGGCCGCTGGATTGCCTGTGCCAATACGTCCTGACCAGCAGATCCAGGCGCAGCAGCTTGCCATCACGCCGCATAGCGAGGTCATGCACCGTGGCAATTCGCGCAAGGCCACCCAGGCCGCTGATGAATGTCGCCAGGTCGTGATAGGCGCCCGCTACGGCGACTTGCACCGGCTGTTCGTTATAGAACGACCGAGTTTGCTCATCCAGCGGGGTGACACTTTCGATCAGCAAGCCATTGGCCTGCGCCGAGCGGGCGATGTCTTCCAGCACGCCGGGCATTTCCGACTGGCCTGGAAACTGGCGCACCAACGCGTCGACCTTGGCCTGCAAAAGCTGGTGCTGGTGCGTGCGCGCCTCAAGGCCGGCGGACAACACAGACTTGTGAGCAAGTTGCTCTCGCAACGCCACTTCCTGCACCTGGGCCTGGTGCAACCGTTCCCGGGACGGGCTCAGGTACGCGAACTCACCCACCACCAGCACCACGCCGGCCAGCGCACAGCCCAGCAAGGCCTTGCCGGGCAGGGGCCATTTTGCAGCGTTGTGAATGAGCGCGTAGATATCGAGCCTGGGCAGGCTCATGGCTGGGCCTCGGTGGACTCTCCCTGACGCACCATCAGCTGGAATTCATTGTTGCCGCGTGCGCCTTCGGTTCGCACCTGTTGCAACCGCGTGGCGCGCGCACCTTCAGAGGCTTCCAGGCGGCGCATCAGTTGAGCGATGTCCTGGCTGGACTCGGCACTGCCGCTGATGCTCAGCGTGTCACCCTTGGCCACCACTTCATGCAAATGCACACCCTCGGGCACCGCCCGCGCCAACTGGTCCAGCAGTTGCGCACCGGATGAGCGGGAGTCGTGCAGGTCTTGCACGACCTTCATGCGTTGCGCCAATTGCTGGCTTTGCGCCTGCAGGTCGTCGATGGTCTTGATGCGCGCGTCCAGCACGCCGATCTCCTGGCTCTGGTGCTCGTTGCGCGTCACTTGCCGGTCAATCGCCTGGTCGATCACCTGGTCGGCCAGCCACACAGCCGCGAGCGCCACACCGGCGAACGCCAGCAAAAACGCGAGGAAGTACTTGCGCCGCCGCTCTGCCAGCGCCTGGCGCCAAGGCAAAAGATTGATTCGTGTCTTCAAGCGAAACTCCTCAGGGCCAACCCGCAAGCAACTCCCATCCCTTGGGCATCCACGGCCCACTGTGCACCATCGACGCGATGGCCCGGCGTGAAGCTGGCGAAATCCTGACCGCAAGCGCGCGCCAATGCAAACGCTTCGACGTCTATCACCTCTGGCACCAGCCCGGCCAGGGCCAAAACCGCCTCGCGGGCTTCCACCTGCGCCTTGAGGCAAGCCGCCAGCAATACCTGCACGCGCGCCGGGTCCTGGGGCGAGGGCCCTTGAACCTGGAAGTCGATGACCACGTCATCCAGTGGGTACGGAATGTACTGGTCTGCCTCCATCTGGATCATCCAGGTCATCTCGTCATCACAGAGCCCGGCCTCCAGCTCGATCAGCCGCGTGATCACCGATGGCCCGGCCACGGCGACGGCAGCCCCACGCGCTGAGGTGTGCAGCCGAGACACTGCAGCCCCAAGGGCGTGCCCGACACCCTCGAGATCCAATAAGGTGCCGTCGACCACCGCCTGGGTGGGCAGTACCTGCGTGGCATAACCTTGAATGGTGTAACCAGAAGCTGAACGGCCTACTTGGACCAACCGGATAGCCGTGTCACTGATGTCGACGCCCAGTAGGACCTCGCCTTTTCGCCTGAAAAATCCCTTTCCCATAAAACTCCCTAAAGCTTTACCTGTCATACCGCCTGATTGGCACTGGGCATCGTGCATTCGGTCGACTTGTTTGAGCGGTGCGAATGACGCCCCAAGCCGAAAATGCTTTAATGCCCAGCGTTTTTCCCCGCTTTTTATCTACCGCCCGGGTTGATCCATCGTTTGCCATGCATGCCCCGACGCCTAACTCATTCTTTTCTCTGGAAATCCAAAAGCCTTGATTCGTCTGCTGAAGTTTTTCGGGTACTCCATTGTCGCGATCGTCTGCGGGTTGATGCTCGTGCTCAGCGGGGCCTACCTCTACCTTAGTCCGGGTTTGCCCTCCGTAGAGGCCCTGAGAAGCATCCAGTTGCAGATTCCTTTGCGGGTCTACAGCAGCGATGAAAAGCTGATCGCGGAGTTCGGCGAAATGCGCCGCACACCGATTCGTTTTGCCGACATTCCACCGAATTTCATCAGCGCCCTCTTGTCGGCCGAAGACGATAATTTTGCCAACCACTATGGCGTCGACCCCAGCAGCCTGGTGCGCGCGGCCACACAATTGGTAAAAAGCGGACACATTCAATCCGGCGGCAGCACCATCACCATGCAGGTGGCGAAGAACTTCTTCCTCACCAGCGAGCGCAGTTTTTCGCGTAAAGCCACTGAGATTCTCCTGGCCCTGCAAATTGAACGCCAGTTGACCAAGGACGAGATCCTTGAGCTGTACGTCAATAAGATCTACCTGGGCAACCGCGCCTACGGGATCGAGGCGGCATCGCAGGTGTACTACGGCAAGTCGATTCGTGACGCGAGCCTGGCGCAGATGGCCATGATTGCCGGTCTGCCGAAGGCCCCGTCGCGCTTCAACCCCCTGGCCAACCCGGCGCGCAGCAAAGAGCGGCGCGACTGGATCCTGGGGCGCATGTACAAGCTGGGCAAGATCGACCAGGCCGCGTATGAAAGCGCGATCGCCGAACCGCTGAACGCCAGCTACCACGTGCCGACGCCGGAAGTGAACGCGCCTTATATCGCCGAAATGGCCCGTGCCGAGATGGTCGGCCGTTATGGCAGCGAGGCTTACACCGAAGGTTTCCGCGTAACCACGACGGTGCCGAGCGACTTGCAGGAAATCGCCAACACCTCGGTGCACTCCGGGCTGATTACCTACGACCAGCGCCATGGCTACCGTGGCCCTGAATCGCGCCTGCCAGGCAAGACCCTGAGCGCCTGGACCACCGAGCTGGGTAAACAGCGCGCAATCAGCGGCCTGGAGCCGGCCATCGTCACCCAGGTGAAGAAAGACGGCGTGCAGGTGCTGACCCGCACCGGCGAAGCGCATGTGGCCTGGGACAGCATGAAATGGGCGCGCCCGTTCCTGAACACCAACAGCATGGGCGCGCTGCCCAAGCAGCCGTCTGATGTGGCGCAAGTCGGCGACCTGATCCGCGTACAACGCCTGCCAGACGACAGCCTCAAATTCAGCCAGGTGCCGCTGGCCCAGGGCGCCCTGGTCTCGCTGGACCCGCAGAACGGCGCAATCCGCGCCCTGGTGGGTGGCTTCGCTTTCGAGCAGAGCAACTACAACCGCGCGACCCAGGCCAAGCGCCAACCAGGGTCGAGCTTCAAGCCGTTCATCTACAGTGCTGCGCTGGATAACGGCTACACCGCCGCCAGCCTGGTCAATGACGCCCCAATCGTGTTCGTCGACGAGTACCTGGACAAGGTCTGGCGTCCGAAGAACGACACCAACACCTTCCTCGGCCCGATCCGCATCCGCGAGGCGCTATACAAGTCGCGCAACCTGGTGTCGATCCGCTTGCTGCAGGCGATGGGCGTGGGCAAGACCATCGACTACATCACGCGCTTTGGCTTCAACAAGTCCGATCTGCCGCCGAACCTGTCCCTGGCCCTGGGCACCGCGACCCTCACGCCAATGGAAATCGCCACCGGCTGGAGCACCTTTGCCAACGGCGGTTACAAGATCGCGCCGTACCTGATCGACAAGATCGAAAGCCGCAACGGCGACACCCTGTTCACCGCCAACCCGCCACGGGTGCCGGGTGACGTGGTCAACGGCGTAGCGGCCACCGATGGCCTGGCCGCGCCGAGCCACGGCGGCATCACCATCGAGCCGACCCCAGGCACGACGCCGGCTGCCAACGCCGCAGCCCCAGGCGAACCGCAGGCGCCAGCCGTGGCCGAGCGCATCGTCGACGGCCGCACCACTTTTATCCTCAACAGCATCCTTGAAGATGTAATCAAGAAAGGCACCGGCCGCCGCGCACTGGCCCTGGGCCGCGCGGATATCGCGGGCAAGACCGGTACCACCAACGAATCCAAGGATGCCTGGTTCTCCGGCTATAACGCCGACTACGTGACCACCGTGTGGACCGGCTACGATCAGCCGGAAAGCCTGGGCCGTCGCGAGTTCGGTGGCACCGTCGCGCTGCCGATCTGGATGAGCTACATGGGCGGGGCGCTGAAAGACAAGCCGCTGCATACCCAGCCGGAGCCGGAAGGCATCCTCAGCCTGCGCATCGACCCGGTCAGTGGCCGTGCCGCATCGCCAAGCACGCCGAATGCGTACTTCGAGCTGTTCAAGAGCGAAGACACGCCGCCGTCGGTCAACGAGCTGGGCAATGGCGTTGCACCGGGCAGCCCGCTGCCGGCGGATGAGGCGGCGCCGATAGATTTGTTCTAAACAGACCTCAAGCCAAATGAGGTGCTAAATGTGGGAGGGGCGGTGCGACGATTCGACTTGCCCCCTCCCACATTCAGATCTCCACAAGGCTCAAGTAAATCA
>NZ_CEEDDZ010000019.1:0-115977 GCF_979253585.1 Pseudomonas sp. AC463
AGCGGTTGGTTAAGATCTTTCGTCTCAACCGAGGCGCGCATTCTACAGCAGCCTCATTTGCTGTCAAGTGATTATTTCAACAATTTCAATCACTTGCGTTAACTGCAACTTCGCGTTGCTCGTTAGCGGGAGGCGAATAGTACAGTATTAAAATTCAGGGTCAACCCCTGTCTTGAAATTCTTTTCCCAAGGTAATCAACACCCCGCAGCACTGCTGGGGCCTCAGAATTTCGCGCGCAGCGCCATGTTGAAATTGCGCGGCTCGCCATAGAAGTTCCAGTAGTTGGGGTTACCCAGGGTCTGGTAGTACTTCTTGTCGAACACGTTATCCAGGTTGTACTGCAGCTCAAGGTGCTTGTTGATCTCGTAGACCGCGTGCAGGTTGGTCAGGTGGTAAGCGTCCTGCTGGATCTTATAGTCCTCGCCATATTCGCTCTGCACCATGGTGCTCTGCGCATAGAAGCTGCCGCCCACCCGCATGTGATTGAGCGCACCGGGCAGGCGATAGTCCGTGGCGAGCTTGAATAGATGACGCGGCGCTGCACTGTTGAAGTTCTCGCCCTTCTGTTCGCCGCCAACGTATTTGGATTGGTTGTAGGTATAGCCCGCCGACAGGTTCCAGTCCGAGGTGATCTCGCCGTTCAGCTCCAGCTCGAAACCACGATTGCGCACTTTGTCGGAAGCGCGATAGCACGCCCAGTCCCGATCGCAGGTCACCAGTTCGGGGCGCCCGGTCTGGTCGGCCTGGTACACGGCGATAGAACCCTGCAGGCGCTTGTCGAAGAATTCGCCCTTGAGCCCAATCTCATAGTTGCTGCCGGTCATGGGCTCCAGCACCGAGCCGCTGTCATCCTGATTGTTCTGCGGTTTGAAAATCTCGGTGTAGCTGGCGTACGCGGTCAGGTAGTCGTTCAGGTCCTGGACCAGCCCCGCGTACGGGGTGAGCTCGCCACTTTTGGAGTAATGGGTTTTCACCGGCTTGCTGACCACATCCAGGTTGTCGTAGCTGACCCAGCTCAAGCGGCTGCCGAGGATGAACCTGGTGGAGTCGGTGAGGCTGAAGCGGCCTGCTATATAGACGCCCTTCTGTTCCTGTGTACGGTTGTAACTCCACTGGTTAACGTTCAAGGCATTCGGCTTGGGCGGATCGAAGGCACCGACGTTGTTCATGTCGACCACATAACGGTACGTGGCATCGCGGCCGCCGTGATAGTCGAAGTCGTCCTTGCGCCAGTTGCCGCCGATGATCAGCTCATGCTGACGGCCCAGCAGTTGGAACGGGCCGGACGCGTAGCCGTCAATGCTGGTCTGCGTGTCGTCGTAGCGGAAGTGACGCGGGTTCAAGGTGAACTGGTCGGTAGTGCCCGCCGGCCAGGTGTAGTTACCGAGGAAATCCGACTTGGACCACATCTGGTTGACGGCCACCACTGCCTTCCAATCATTGGCGAAGGTGTGCTGGATGTCGGTGAACACCGTGGTGTTGCGCTTATCGAGGTGGTTCCAGTCGCCGGTCAACGAGGTTGAGCGCGACAGCGGGTAGAACGCGCCGTTGGTGTGGATCGGCAGGCCGGACCAGTCGTAGCCCGAATTACGCTCCTTCTGATAACTGTAGCCGAGCGTCACCAGGGTCGACTCGCTCACATCCGCTTCGAGGATGCCGTAGAACAGCTGGTTTTCCTTTTGCGCGGTGTCGAGGTAACTGTTGGCATTGTTATAGGAAATGACCGAACGCCCGCGCAACGTGCCCTCCTCGTTCAGCGGCGAGGACAGGTCAACCATCGTCTTATAGTCATCCCAGGAACCCACCGAGGTTTCGATCAACGCCTGCGGCTCGGCCGTCGGGCGCTTGCGGACCAGGTTGATGGACGCAGACGGCGTGCCCGCTCCCTCCATCAAACCGGTGGCACCGCGCACGATCTCGACCCGGTCGTAAATATCGGTGGTGGGTTTGGAAATGGCATCCATCGAATACGCATTGCTGATGTTGGTCGGTACGCCATCGATCTGCAGGCTGTCGACCAACTGGCCGCGCGCCTGGTACAGGGAGCGCTCGCCGCCGTTCTTGACCACCATGATGCCCGTGGCGTTCTGCATCACGTCATCGAGGTTCTTCATGCTCTGGTCGTCCATGCGCTGGCGGGTGACGACGGTCACCGACTGCGGCGTTTCGCGCAGGGACATCGCCAGCTTGGTGGCGGTCGCGGAACGCCCGGTTGCATACGACCCGCTGCCCTCGGTGACTGCACTCAAGCCCTGGCCGGTAATGGTCGTCGCGCCCAAGGTCAAGCCCGACGCAGCTTGGGCGACCAGTTGAAACTCGCGCTCACCGGTTTGCACCGCCTGCACGCCGGTGCCCGCCAGCATTTGCGCCAGCGCCTGCTCCACGCTTGGGGCATGCACCGCCTGGCTCTGCTTGTTGGCCGTGAGCGTCGCATCTCCACCAATGAGGATGCCCGCCTGGCTCGCCAGCAGGTTCAGTTGGCGGGCCAGTGGGCCGGCGGGGATTTCCAGGCTCTGCTGCTGAGGCGTGTCGGGGCTGGCGGCCTGAACAACTGCGGCGTCGGCGGCAAAGGCCATTAAGACGGCCAGGACAAGTGGATGGCGGCGCGAAAAAGCGGTAGCGCGAACAAGCATGAATGAATCCTTTCGCAGGTCGAATGGAGGAGCGTTATCCAACCAAGCGAGCGAGCCGCGCAAAACCGGAAAAAGATTGTTGGATTATTTCAGCGCGCCTCGATCGAGACCCACCACGGCAACGTGCGCACCACCTTTATAGGTAACGCGCGCTCCAGCATCGCCAGGGCCCGATCAGTGTCGAGCAGCGGATAAGTACCCACCGCCCGCAAGCCGGCAAGCGCCGGGTCAATACCGAGATGACCCTGGCGATAGTCTCCAAGAATCCGTACCACCTCGCCGAGCGGCATTGACTCAGCCACCAGCACGCCCCGGCTCCAATCCTGGCGCTGGGCGTGTGCCGGCAACAGCGCGCCGTTGCCCTGCGCATCGAAGACCATCGACTGCCCCGCCTCGACCCGCGCCTGTCGGCCACTCTGCGCACAAGTTGCCTGCACGGCGCCGCCGAATACGCTCAAGGTGGTTTGCAGCCCCTCGGCACGTGCGCTGAACACGGTGCCCAGCGGCTGCATGCGCCCGGCGCGCGTCACCACCTGCAAGGGGCGTGAGTCTGCGCCGGTTTCGATGAGCAACTCGCCGCGATACAAGCGCAACTGCCGTAGCCCTTGATCAAACTGCACGTCCAGCGCCGTGGCGCCGTTCAGCCATACCTGGCTGCCATCCGCCAGCCGTACCGGGCGCACCTCGCCCAGCCCGGTACGGTAGGTGGCGAACCAGGCGCGCGGCGAATCCACCCAGCCGCGTCGCCAGCTCGCCGACGCCAACAGGCCGCCGACACCGGCCACACACAAACCGCCGAGCAGGGTACGGCGCGAAAGTGGATTGCGGCGCAAGGTGGTGAGTACCTGATGCGCCTGGTCTGCGTTGCCGCCGAGGTTGCCGAAGCGCTGGTTGATGCCTTCGACGTACTGCCAGGCCAGGCGGTGCTGGGCGTCTTCTGCCAGCCAGGCAGCCCACTGGTTGCGGGTGGCCATGTCATCCGGCACGGCATGCAAACGTGCAAACCAATGCGCGGCTGCCTGCAACACACGGTGATCGGGGGCGGGCTGGCTCATGTCAGCGACTGCGCCAGTTCGACTTCCAGCAACAGGCACTGATACATCGCCTGGGCCAGGTAGCCATTCACACTGCGCTCACTGACCCCCAGCCGCAGCGCCGTTTCGCGCTGGGTCAGGCCTTGCAACTGGATCAGCAGAAACGCCTCGGCGACCCGCTTGGGCATGCGCTCGAGCATCGCCTGCAACTGCCCCAGGGTTTCCAGGACGATCGCCTGATACTCCAGCGACGGCACCTGATGCTCAGGCTGGGCCGCCAGCACGTCCAGGTAAGCCCGCTCGATGCGCCGACGGCGCCAGAAGTCCACGCACATATGCCGCGACATGCGCCCCAGGTAGGCGCGCGCATGCTCGTCATCATTGAACGCCCGCGGCGTCGCGAGCAACCGCACGAACACGTCATGCGCCAGCTCCGCCGCATCACTGGCATTGCCCAGCTGGCGCTGCAACCACTGCTGCATCCAGCCGTGGTGCGAGCGGTACAGAGACTCCAGGTTGGAACTGGGCACAGGGGCACCCGGCGGAACGTTCATGGAGAGCCGGCCTTGCTTGCTAATAAGAATGATTAGCAAGTGTAGCGTTGATGCGGTGCGCCTCGCAATTGGTAGGCCGCTGCTTATAAGGCGTCATTTAAAGACAGCCCTCTCCCCCGCGTTGGGATGCGCGCAGCGTGAGCTTTCGAATCAGCAGCGAAATCCTGTTCTCCTCCAACTGGGAACTCTGCGGCGACCGCGCCGCCAGCGTGCTGCGCTACCTGCAAGCCAACGGCATCCACCCCCTCGTGGACAACAGCACAGCGCAAGGCCGCGCCCGCAACCACCGCGCGGAGCTGATCCTGGAGCACCGACGGCTGGGGTCTTTTTTTTCTGCGACAGAACAGTGATCATCGCCCTCCCCCAAAAAGCCCCGAGGACCCGAGACCATGGAACTGACGCTGGAAGCGGTTGCGCTGTTTGCACTGAAACTGGTGCACGAAACCGATGACGGCAGCCCGCTTTTGCGCGACGACCTGGTGATGGATGGGTATGAGCGGGAGGTGTTTGGGTTGTTGGTGCGGCAGGGGGATTTGGCGGAGATTCAGCTCAAGCTGGGTGAGTGTGTGGGGCAAGCGCTAGGGGCGCTGGGTGGGGTTGAAACGGTGTTGGGGCGGGAGTTGTGGCGGCTGACGGTTGAGGTACAAAACGTCCGGCAACTGGGTGGGCTGCTGGCGCCGTTAAGTGATCTTGAGGGCTACTTGAAAGATATTCAGTGAGTCCTCACCGCCGCCCTTCCACCGCCATGCGCACCGCCAACCCCATCAGCACCGAGCCCATCAACCAGCGCTGCGCCACCTGCCAACCGGGTCGGGTCACAAAGAACACCGCAATCGAGCCCGCAGCCAGGGCAATCACCGAATTGACGCTGACGCTGATGAGAATCTGCGTAAAGCCCAGCACCAGGGATTGCGCCAGCACACTGCCGTGGCCGTTCGGGTCGATAAACTGGGGCAGCAACGACAAGTACATCACGGCCACTTTGGGGTTCAGCAGGTTGGTCACAAAGCCCATCATGAACAACTTGCGCGGGCTGTCCCGGGGCAGGTCTTTAACCTGGAAAGGTGACCGGCCGCCCGGCTTGACCGCCTGCCAGGCCAGGTACACAAGGTACAACGCACCGCCCAGGCGCAGCGCGTCGTAGGCAAACGGCACCGCCATCACCAACGCGGTAATACCCAATGCCGCACACAGCATGTACACCAGGAAACCCAAGGCAACGCCGCCGAGGGAAATCATACCGGCCGTGCGCCCCTGGCATATCGAGCGGGAAATGAGGTAAATCATGTTCGGCCCGGGCGTGAGCACCATGCCAAGTGAGATCAGGCCGTAGGCAAGCCAGTTGGACAGTTCGGGCATTGGGGGCGCTCCTCGATGGGCCGGTTGGCTGCCATGGTAGAACGCGCAGCCCCCGGGCGTTAGATACAGATCCGCGAGCAAAACCTCATACACCGGCGCACGCGTGGCGCGCCATTCATCCAAGGAAAGGCACATGATCGACTTCAACAACAAAGGCTTCTTCAAACTCAAACAAAACAACGAATACGCCGAACGCGTTTCAGCCCTGCTGCTGGACGGCGAAGAAGTCATCGACGCCTACAAAGCCATGCGCGACGGCGTGGTCTTCACCACCAAACGCATCATCGCCGTGAACGTGCAGGGGATTACCGGCAGCAAGAAAGACTTCACCTCGCTGCCGTACAAAAACATCGTCGCGTACTCGGTGGAAACGTCCGGGACGTTTGATCTGGACTCGGAGCTGGAGATTTACTTTTCGTCGTTGGGGAAAGTGAAGTTTGAATTTACGGGGAAGACGTCGATTGTTGAGATTTCGCGGATCATCTCCAAGCATCTGCTGAGCTGATCAGCGGATATTCATCGTTCAAAATGTGGGAGGGGCGGTGCGACGGCCGGAAAGGTAATCTGAAAGTTTGAGCCCTTAAAGCCCGGTTTTGTATATACGGACTTCCCCGTGCAGTAGCGACTTTTCCCACGCAACGTATCGAACAAGGCGAATTTCAACCGGCGATTCAGCCTCGTAGGCTCACTTCCCTACACAAGGAAGTGAGCCCCTCATGTCAGAACGCTTTTACCCTCCCACCGAGGAACAACTACGCAAGCAGCGCATTCTGACGCCGCAGCCGAAGCGCGCCGCCTATTCACCGTTTATCGACTCATTCGTCCCACCCCCTGCAGTGCCCACGCCCGCCAAACCGCCCGGCTGCACCTTCATCAAACCCTGCCAACTGCCCGACGGCCACACTCACTACTCAGACCCCACCGGCTACGTACCGCTTGAGCTAATCAAGGAGTACGGCCATTTCAGCCTGTTGGGCGGTCGTGAAGTGGACAGCCGGGGGGCTGTTGCCCTGCGCAAGATCAGCGGTAGCGCCTTGCCCGTCGGCTTGGGGCAGTTGGCGTTGCGTACGGCGGTGGTGGAGTCGACCGCTGCCGCAATCGGTTCGGTGGCAGCGCCTCTGTTAGGCGGGTTGGTAGCGCTGGTGTGGCCAGCAGAGCTGGGCGATAGCGCGCTGTATAGCGAGGAGCAATTACGCTCGATGCAGCAGGCGCGTTCGCAGATGCGTTTACATATCGAGCAGCGGGAAGACGGCACGCTCAGGGGCTATGGTTTTTACACCGGGGACAATCCCGCGTGGCAAATGATTGATGTGGTGCAGTTCCAAACCCGTGGAAATCAGGTCGTCGCGGATTTGGGTGAGGGTGCGGAGCTGATCTGGACGCCCGCCGTCGACCTAGGTGACACGCTGGGGATTCCGGCGTTGCAGGCTGCGCCACAGGCGCCGGTGATCTGGATTTACCCGTCGACGGAGAAGGCGGCGCAGATTCTGGTGAACCCGATTTATCCGCCGGAGTATCGGGATTTTATTCTGGTGTTCCCCGTGGGGTCTGGGGTTCGGCCGCTGTATGTGGTGGTGAGTGAGCCGCGGAAGGGGCTGAGGAATCCGGATCATGATTACTTTCCAGCCCCCAGAACAGAAGACATAACGGGCTTTCCTGGCCTGATCCCCCAAAGGCCCGCAACACCAAGGAAAGGCGGAAGTGGCTTACGCGAGCGCTGGATAGATGCAAAAGGAAAGAAGTTATTCGAATGGGATGCCAAGAAAGGCGAGCTGGAAGTTTATCGAAACAGTGACTTGAAACACCTCGGCGCATTTGACCCATATACAGCTGAACGCCGAGGACCTGCGAAACCAGAACGCCGAATTTACAGATAAACAGGAATTCAAATAATGGTTATGAAAATCCGATTGCGCTGGTACGAAAAGCACAGCAACGACTTGAAAGCGGATGAGTATTCAGCCGATGTCGATGATGCAGACAGTGTTTTTGAAGCGTTGGATCTAACCGAAGAAACCGCGCTATATGCCGACGTTTTCAATCTGCTGCCTAGCTGGATACCGATCATTCAGCCGCACTTTCAGCACGTGATTGACCCCGCCAATCTCGACTACCAAATCTCCTTCCGCTACCAAGGCAGTTGGCCACCAACTCCCAAACAACCCAAGAACGCGTCACGAGGCCAACAATGAAAAAGCCCCTCCTCTACCGCTCCGTCAACACCCGAACCCATGGCGTGCGCCACGGCAGTGGTGGCGCTTACCGCTACGAACGGAACACCAAGACCGAAAAAAACACGCTCGCCACCCGAGGCTCAATGTACAGCCATAAACGACACGGCTTTGATTACACACCACTGTATCGCTTCCTACTGTCCAAGGTCGGTCAGCCATGGCACGCGGTTTTCAGCGAAGCCAACGCACGCCTGGATCGGCCGAACCCGGTGTTCTGGATGGTTGCGCTTCATGAAAGCGAGAAACAGGATTACGTGAGAACGGATGAAAACAGCTACTACAGCGGCCTATACGTCGACGACGCAGGCCTGCTGCAAAAGGTAGAACCACAACTGACACCCGAAAACATGAAACCTTATTGCGACTGCTGCACCCACACCTTCAACGGGGTGGTCGTCACGCAAGCGGTGGGCTATACCCACCGCTGAATAACCGCTCAACCCGACTTCGTCTCACCGCCCGCCCCACCAATCAGCACCCGATTCGCCGGATCGGTAATATCAAACACCTGCTGCATGCACGCCGAACGACTCGGCGAGAACTGGAACTCCACCAGATACACCTTCGCCTTCTCCGGAGTGAAAGTGCTCACCGGCGGCACGCAGCTGTAAAAATCCCCGTTGCCGATGCTGCCAGCACTGCCGAATACGGTGAGTTTCTTGCCCGGGTCGGCCTGGGTTTCCAGCTGTGGAAAACGCCGGAAACCGGCGCTGGTGACTGTTTGGATAGTTTTGGCGATCCAGTTGAAGACTTGGCCTTCGCCGTTGTACACCACGGTGCCGAGGGTTTCCGGGCGTTGGTCGGGGTCGCCTTCGCGGCTGATGGCGAATTTGACGGGGTTGTTGCCGCCGACGGCTTTCATGATGACTTTGGCGTGTTCGGCGTCGACGGTTACGATTTTCTGGCGAAACTGGATGCCGTCTTTAAGCAGGGTCGGCGAGGAGTCGCGTTGGTTGGATTGGCAGGCGCACAGGGCGAGGGTGAGGGAAAGCAGCGCAATTCGCTTCACAGGGGGATGTCCTTATCGGTGTGAGTTAAGTGTGAGGACTGGACCCGTGTTTACACGGAATGTTCCGCAGATCGCAAGGCGGATAGCAGGATGTTGAGTGCCATGACCTGTTAACTCTGACAGTAGATCTGTGCGCAATCCGCGTGGACTATGGCTGCACGCCCCAGCCTGTCGGGTGCCAAGGAAGGAGTTCAGACCATGAGAGCCGCCTGTCGCCTGCTCTGCTGCATCGCCCTGATCGCGTCGGGCGCTGTGTGGGCATTGGATAACAATGAAGAAATCACCCCCAGCGACGCGGGCTACCAATACTGGGTCTACTCCGTTACGTGGCAGCCGAGTTTCTGTGTATTGAAACCCGAGACCGCCGGCTGCGAAGCGCCTCCGGAAAAATTCCTCACCCATGGGATATGGCCGTACAACCGCAGCACGCCGGAAAAAACCAATCGCCATCCAGCCTTCTGCAATACCGCGCCGGGATGTGAACAAGGTAAAGAGTGCGAGATCAGCCCCGGCAATCTGGAGCAAATTGCCCATGAGCCGGCCATCGCGGAGCTGGTCACGGTGAATCCTGAGGGCATGTTTAAACACGAATGGAAGAAACACGGCACATGTTCAGGCAAAGCGCAGCAGGCCTATTTCAATGACATCGTGAGGCTCCGACCGGTCGTACAGTATGACCAGGCAAAGTTTGCCGCGTGGGTGGGCGCCAGCGTGATGTTTGAAGAGCTGACCACCGCGTTCCCCGCCAATGCGTCCTATCGCTGCTTTGTAAAAGACGAAAAACAGTACCTGCATGAGGTGTTCTACAGAGTCTCGCCCGACGGCACCGCTTATGAAGGGGATGCAGCGTTGCAAATCGGCATCCCTTGTAAAGACGAGGAAACCTTTATCCCCGCAGGGAAGTGAAGCGGCGTCCTTTGCGGTTTATCCACGCGCACCTTGGTTAAACACCAACCGCGCGCACAACCCGCCCTGCGCCAGGTTATGCAACGCCAACCGACAGCCGATCTTGCCGACGATCATCTGCACAATCGCCAACCCCAAACCGGCGCCATTGGCGTTGTCGCGGCTGTAGAAACGTTCGAACAAGCGCCCCATATGCGCCTCATCAATCCCCGGCCCCTGGTCTTGCACGCTCAGGCAATGGGCGCCGATTACCACGGTGACTTCACTGCCCGGCGGAGAAAAATTGAGGGCGTTGGTCACCAGGTTCTGCAAGGCGATGGCCAGCGCCACCGGTTCCGTTTCTACCCAGCATTCCTCTTCCCCTTCCAGCACCAGTTCCACGCCTTTTTCCATGGCCAGCGGCGTGAGTTCGGCGAGTTCTTCGCGCACCAGTTCAGTGAGTTGCACGCGACTGCGCTTGGGGTTGTTGAGTTGCGGTTCGATACGCGCCATGGTCAGCAATTGGCTGCCGATGCGGGTGGCGCGGTCGACGCCACTGACCAGGAATTCCAAAGCCTCACGGCGTTGCTCGGGGGTCACGGCGCTCTGTGCGTTTTGCGCGTGAATGCGCAGGATCGCCAACGGCGTGCGCAGTTCGTGGGCGGCGTCGGCGATAAAGCGACGCTCGCGTTCAAGCAGGTCATCGACTTGCACCAGCAGCCGGTTGAGCGCGGTTTGCATGGGTTCGAGGTCGCTGGGCAGGGGCTTGAGATGCAGTGGCTGCAAGGTTTCGGCGCTGCGCCCGCGAATGGATTGGGCCATGGCGCGCAGGGGCTTGAGGCCCCAGCCGATCAACAGCCAGATCAGCACGGTGAGCAGCGGCACGCCGACGAGGGTGGGCCAGAGGGTGTGGCGCACGATGCGCTGGATCACGTCCTGGCGAATGTCGTCGCGCTCGCCTACCCAAATCAGCAAGCCCTGCTGAGCGTCCGCCAGCAGGAAGGCGCACCAGTCGTTGCCGTTGTCCATCAGGTCATGGGAGCCGAGGGTGGCCGGCGGTGCGGCCAACACGGGGGCTTCGGCCGAGCGCATGAGCAACTCCCCATCGCTGCGCCACACCTGGAAGGTCAGGCGGGTTTCGTAGGGGTGAGCGACGCCCTCCTCGCCCACGCGGCTCATGGCCTGGTCGAAGGCCTGATACAAGCGGCTCCAATCCGCGTCGCCGGGGTCGCGTTGGCGCAGTACACCTTGCAGCAGGCGCGCGCTCTGGGCCAGTTGGGCGTCGTAGACTTCTTCGATTTCGTGGTGGCTGTCGCGCAGCACCAGCCAGCAGATCAGCGCGTCGCCCAGCAGCACCAACACCAGCACGGGGATGAGGATGCGCGTGCGAACCGAAGTCATGGCTTAACCGCCAGCACGTAGCCCACGCCGCGCACGGTGCGGATCAGTTCGGTGCAGAGTTTTTTGCGCAGGTTGTGGATAAGTACTTCAAGGGTGTTGCTCTCGACCCGGTCCTGCCAACCGTACAGCGTGCGGGCCAGGCGTTCACGGGTGACGACTTTGCCGGGGCGCACCATCAGTTGGTGCAGCAGTTGGTATTCCATGGGGGTGACGATGACTTCGGTGTCCTGGTAGCGCACCTGTTGGGTGGCCGGGTCGAGGCTGACGCCGGCGTGTTCCAGCAGCGGTTGCGCACGGCCCTGGCTGCGGCGCAACAGGGCGCGCACGCGGGCCTTGAGTTCTTCGACATCGAAAGGTTTGACCAGGTAATCGTCGGCGCCAGCGTCCAGCCCGGCGATGCGATCAACCGTGCCGTCGCGGGCGGTGAGGATCAGCACCGGCAGGTCGTGCTGCTCGGCGCGCAGTTGCTGCAACAGATCCAGACCGGCGAGGCGCGGCAGGCCAAGGTCGAGCAGCAATAGGTCGAAGCTTTCCGTGCGCAGCGCATGCAGTGCCGCAACGCCATCCTGCAGCCAGTCGAGGGTGTAGCCCTCGGCGCCGAGGGCCACGCGTATTCCCTGGCCGAGGGCTCGGTCATCTTCGACAAGGAGTAGGCGCATAGCAGAATCTCTGTAGGAATCGGCGGCATCATGCCGGGTTCTGACCGAGGGTATTTCGCCAAAGATGTTACGGCTCGTTGCCAACTAAGGTTGCGCTAAGGTTGGTTTTGCACTGTGAAAACTCCCACACCTGCTGAGAGCTTTTCCATGCGCAAACTTCTCCTGCTGTCCCTGATTCTCGCCAGCCCCCTGGCCCTCGCCGGCCCGCAGTGCACCACCGCCGAACGCTCGCAATGGCAAGACGAAAAAGCCTTCCAGGACAAGCTCAAGGCCGAGGGTTACACCATCAGCAAGTTCAAGGTCACCGACGGCAACTGCTACGAAATCTACGGCTTCGACAAAGACAAACGCAAGGTCGAGATTTACCACGACCCGGTCACCGGCAAGGCCGTGAAGACTGAGATCAAAGGCTGATGCCAGGGCAAACCCTGCGCCTGTGGGACCCTGTGGTGAGGCTGTTTCACGTGTCCATCGCCGGGGTCTTTGTCGCCAATTACTTCTTTAATGAAGCGGGTGACGACTGGCATGTCTGGCTGGGCTACTACGCCATGGCCTGGCTGCTGGTCAGGACAGTGTGGGGGTTTGTCGGGCCGCGCAGTGCGCGCTGGGCGGACTTTTGGCCTACGCCAAAAAAGCTCAGTGCCCACGCACGGTCGCTGCTCAACGGTAAGCCGCAACATCGCCTGGGCCATTCGCCGATTGGCGCGCTGGTGATGCTGTTGATGTTGCTGGCGTTGCTGACCCTCGGTCTCAGCGGCTTCCTGATGCAGGAAGTCGATGCCCTGTGGGGCGCCGATTGGCCGTTGCAACTCCACGAAACCGCCGCCGATATGCTGCTGGCCCTGGTCTGCGTGCATGTGCTGGCCGCCGTGTTTGAAAGTATCCAGGTGCGGGACAACCTGCCGTTATCCATGCTGACCGGTCGCAGGAAGCGTCTGCCGGATGAGCTTGAGCAGTAATCCCTATGCGCTCTGCCCTATTGATTTTCAGCCTAGTGGCGGTGTTTTTCGCCGCCTGGCAAAGCCACCCGCCCCATGTGCTGGCGCCGTTTGCCCAGGCAAGCCCAAACAACGCCAAAGTGCCGGCGCCGGCGCAGTACACCAGCCGGTTCGTGTCTACGCAGCTGACGGACTTTGTGCACTCCTCATCCGTCACCGCGCTGCCCGGCGGCGACCTGATGGCCGTGTGGTTCGCCGGGTCTCGCGAAGGCGCGGCCGACGTGCAGGTGCGCACCGCACGCTTTGACGCGAACAGCGGCGAATGGGGCGCCGAGCAGGTGCTGGCCACGCGGGAAAGCACCCGCGACGGCACCGGGCGTTACATCCGCAAGCTGGGCAACCCGGTGATTGCCCTGGCGCCGGATCAGCGCCTGTGGATGTTTTACGTGTCGGTGTCGGTCGGCGGCTGGGCCACCAGTGCGATCAATGTGATGGTGTCTGAAGACCTCGGCGCCAACTGGTCGGCGCCGCGGCAACTGGTGACGTCGCCGTTCTTCAACATCAGCACCCTGGTGCGCGCAGCACCGGTGTTCCACGCCGACGGCTCCATCGGCCTGCCGGTGTACCACGAGTTCATGGGCAAGTTTGCCGAATACCTGTACCTGAACGCCGACGGCGCGGTGATAGACAAATTCCGCATCAGCCGCGGCAAGAATTCCCTGCAACCGACCATCGTGCCGCTGGATGGCCAGCGCGCCGTGGCGATGCTGCGCTACGCCGGCAACACCCATAACCGCGTGCTGGCCAGCCGCACCGAAGACGCGGGGCAGACGTGGAGCGAGCCGTACCCGCTGGAGCCGGCCAACCCCAATTCGTCGCTGGCGGCGGTGAGCACCCAGGGCGATGGCCTGCTGGTAGCCCTCAACGACCTGCAGGACGGCCGCTTTAAACTCAGCCTCTACGGCACCGACGCCCAGCTCAGCCAGTGGCGTACCGTGGTGCAGTTGGACGAGTCACCCGACCCGCTCGGCCAGCCGTTCTCCCCCGAGGCTTATAAAGAAATCATCGGCGAAGGTTTCCGCGCCTCCAGCGGCGCACGTCGCTTGCCTTTGGAAGAACGTTTTCTCAGCAACCTCGACTACCGCGTCTGCAAGCCCGAGGGCTGTGATTTCGAATACGAGTACCCGTACTTCAGCCGCAGCCCGGACGGCATGTACCACTTGGTCTACTCGTGGAATAACACCTTTATCAAACATGTCAGCTTCAACGAAGCCTGGCTGGCGGAGCGTCTGTGATGGCTTCTCTATGGCAGGCGCATTTGAGTTTTGTGTTGCTGGGGTTTGTGGCACTCAGCGCGTTGCGCGTTACCGCGCCCTGGCGGCCGTGGTTGCTGCCGGTGCTGGTGGCGGTGAGTTTTATCCCGGTCAATGAGCTGCCGTTGGCGGCGTACGTACGCAGTTTTACCGATGACCTGGCCATCAGCACCTTGGTGTTATTGGCGTGGGTGGGGCTGAGTCGCCTGGGGGTGGTGCAATCGCTCGGCAGGCAACATCAGGTGCAGCTGTTGCTGCTGTTTGGCCTGCTGAGCCTGATGCTGTACCCGGCCACGATGGGCCTGACGTATTTCGACCCCTACCGCTGGGGCTTCAACCCACGGCCGATGATTGTGCTGGTGGGTGCGGCGGCGCTGGTGCTGTTGTGGCTGCGTAATGCGCTGGCGGTGTGGATGCTGGTGCTGGGCACGTTGGCGTTTGCGTTGCGGCTAAAGGCATCCGAGAACTATTGGGATTATCTGGTGGATCCGCTGCTGGCGGGTTACTGCCTGGTCGCAGGATTAATGCAATTCAAAATGTGGGAGGGAGCTTGCTCCCGATGGCGGCGTGTCAGGCACCGGATGCAGTGACTGACACACAGCTATCGGGGGCAAGTCGAATCGTCGCACCGCCCCTCACACATTGGATATAAGGTGTGCTTAAGGATGGGGATGATGAGTGCGTTGCAATCACGCCGCCTGCGCTACGGCGTGTGCGCGATCGGGTTGGTGTTTGCCTTGCTGGCGGCGCTGCGGCTGGTGTTTGTGCTGGGGTTTTCGGGTCTGGAACCAACCACCCCGGCGCTGCTGGAAACCCTGGGCATCGGCCTGCGTTTCGACCTGCGCCTGGCGGTGTTGCTCCTGCTGCCGCTGGCCGTGCTGGCGTGGCTGCCGCGCTGGAACCTCACCACCCTGCCGGCCCTGCGCTGGCTGGCGCGCGGGTATCTGGTGGTGGCGCTGGCGGTGGTAGGCCTGGTGTACATCATCGACTTCGGCCACTACGCCTACCTCGGCGTGCGCATCAATGCGACGGTGCTGCGTTACCTGCAAGACGCGCAGATTTCTCAGCAGATGGTGTGGGAAACCTACCCGGTGCTGTGGATAACTGCCTGCTGGCTGGCGGCGGTGGCGCTGTGGGTATGGGCGCTGGTGTGCCTGGAGCGCTTGACCCTGGATCGCGCGCCCAAGGCTATCGGCAAACTGACGCTGGCGTCGGTGTCCGTGGTCGGTATCGTCGCCGTGCTGCTGGCGCTGCTCGGCCGCGTCGCCAACCTCAACCTGGAAAACCCGGTGCCGCTGCGCTGGAGCGATGCGTTCTTTTCCGGCAACAGCCAGGTGGCCGCCGTGGGCTTGAACCCGGTGCTGTTTTTGTATGACACGCTCAAAGTCGGCCAATCGCAATTTGATGAACAACAGGTGCGCGAGCATTACCCGCAAATCGCCGAGTACCTGGGGGTCGACCAACTCGACGCGCAGTCACTGAACTTCACCCGCGAGCAAGGCGTGCAGCCGTATCGACTGGCCGGCGCGCGCCCGCCCAATGTGATTTTCGTGATGCTCGAGTCCCTCGGCACCAGCGCCGTCGGGGCCTATGGCAACCCGCTCAACCCCACGCCGAACCTGGACGCCCTGGCCACGCAAAGCTGGTTCTTCAAGCACTTCTACGTGCCCGTGACCGGCACCGCTAAAACCGTGTGGGCCAGCATCACTGGCGTGCCGGATGTAACCCGCCAGGAAACCGCTACGCGCAACCCGCTGATCACCCGGCAACACACGCTGATCAACGCGTTCACGGGCTACCAGAAGTTCTACATGATCGGCGGCAATGCCGGCTGGGCGAATATCAACGCGCTGATTCGCCAGAGCATCGACGGCGTGCAGCTCTATGACGAAAGCCACTGGCGCTCGCCCCGGGTGGATGTGTGGGGGATCTCCGATCTGGACCTGTTCAAGGAAGGTGACACGCTGCTGCGCGCGCTGCCCAAAGACCAGCCCTTCTTCGCCTATGTGCAAACCTCCGGCAACCATCGCCCGTTCACCATCCCCAAACTCAACGATGGTTTCCAACTGAACGACGTGACCCTGGCGCAAGCCCAGGCCGCCGGCTCGCGCAGCGTCGAGCAATACCAGGCGGTGCGACTGCTGGACTACAACATCGGGCGCCTGATGCAAATCGCCAAGGCCGGCGGTTATTACGACAACAGCATTTTTGTGTTCTTCGGCGACCACAACACACGCATCAGCCAGATCCCGCACATGGCGCCGGCCTTCGAGCAACTGGGCCTGGAAAGCAACAACGTGCCGCTGCTGATCCACGCTCCCGGCCTGGCGCCGCGAGTGATCGAGGAGGCCGTAGGCCTGGCCGACCTGCTGCCCACGGTGGCCGGCATGGCGGGCGTGCCGTTTCGCAACGGCGCCATGGGCCGCGATATCCAGCAACCGGCGCCGGAAGGCGAGCGCGTGGTGCCGCTGGTATTGCGTGAAGGCACCTTCCCGATCATCGGCGGCGTGACCCAGGACTTCCTGCTGCAGATGCAACACGACGGCAGCTCGCCGACCCTGCACGACCTGGCATCACCCACACCGCGCGACGATGTAGCCGCGCAGCATCCCGAGGAGTTTCAGCGCTTGCAGGGGCTGACCCGAGGGCTGCACGAAAGTGCGCGGCTGATGCTGTTTCGCAACGTGCGGGAGTGATTATTTGTCTTGGAATGTTTCGAGGTACGCCAGGATATTTTCGATCTTCTCCGGGTCACTGATGCCCCAGAAGATCATGCGCGTGCCGCTCACCACTTTTTTCGGGTCCTCGATATAGGCAGCGAGTTTGTCGCGGGTCCAGACCACGCCGGAATTTTTCATCGCGTCGGAATACTGGTAATCGGCGGTGATGCCGGCGGGGCGACCGATGATGCCATTGAGTTCCGGGCCAAAGCCGCCGCGCGCGCCTTCGCCGATGCTGTGACAGCCGCCGCAGGTCTTGCTGAAGAGCTTGCCACCCGCCTCGGCATCGCCGGCGGCATAGGCGGAGCCGGTGTTGAGGACCAGGGCGAGGGCGAACAAGGCGTACTTCATGATGGGCTCCACAGCGGGTAATGCCGGCAATTATGCCTGTTTGTCAGGAGCGCATGCCCATCCAGATCACCGCTTCGGTCCAAGCGGTGACCACCGGCGTCAGCACTTTGAACCAGGGGTCGTTCACATCGATCTGCGCCGCCGACTGGTCATGGTGGTGCTGTTCTTCATCCACAATCGAGGCAATGGCCGCCACCGCCTGCGGGTCGATGTCGCGCAGCGCGTGCAACTGATGGGCAAGGTGCCTGAGCACCACGCTTTCCACCGCCACGGTGGTGGTCATGATCGCCTTGCGCCCGCATAGGCCGGTGAGCAAGCCCAGCGCCAGGCCACCAAGCCCGCACAGCCAATAGCTGCGGCAACGCGGGTAACCCCGGCGCTGCAATTCGGCCTTGAACACCGCGCGATGCCGGCGCTCGTCACCGAGAAACTCGCGCAGTTCGCCCACCAGGCTGGGGTTGAATAGCCGCGCCATGAACAATTGGCCGCTGTAGATGCAGATCGCGCCATGCTCACCGGCGTGGTCGACTTTTATCATGCGGTTGCCCAGGTCCGGGTCGATCAAGGGGGCAGCGGGAGCATTCACGGTGGATGGCCTTGTGCGAGGGGTGCAAAGCGCAGTTATCGTGCCGTATCTGTCGACGGCTGTGCAAACCCAACCCTCTAAACGACCACCCATCGCCCTGAACATATCCAATCGAACCTAACTACTCATGCCCGACTCCACCTTACTGAACCCTGATGGTGGAGTAAGGATCATGGCTCAGCCATCGATTTTGGTATTGGAAGACGACGAGATCATTCGCTCGTTGATGGTGGATGTACTGGAAGATTTCGGGGCTGTAGTCACCTCTTTTCCTTCGGCGGATGAAGGGATGATTTACCTGGAGCGCGGCGATGACCCGGTCGATCTGATTGTCAGTGACGTGCAGATGCCGGGGCTGCTTAACGGCTATGACCTGAGCCGAGTGGTGGCGCATCGTTGGCCCGGCGTGCCAGTGCTGCTGACCTCGGGCAACGCGCGGCTGGCAGAGCAATTGGGCGGTTCGGTTCGATTCCTGCCCAAGCCATGGAGCACCGAAAATTTATTGGAGTGCGTGCAAACAGCACTGACCCAGCAAGGTTCATCGCTGCATTGATAGCGTTGCAATATCACTTTACCGAACTTCGGCACCGCCCCGAGGGTCACTATGCAGGCAAGGAGCGATTTTTTTGATCCGCCGGTCAGCATATTCGCCTTGGGCGTAAGCTGACGGCTATGAGTTGTGTAGAATTGCCGCCCATTTCTACGCGTCATTCATGGTCGAAAGACCCCTAGTTCGAGCTCACTGAATGCATTCAAAGGCCCCTGAAGTGGGTGCGCCCTCATTGCTGGAAGCGTTGCGCACAGGCACTGCCCTGCTGCACATCGCGCTGGAGAAACGCTTGCCGTTTTTCTCCGAGCGCCTGGATGCCGGTTGGTATCAGCGCTTGCTCCAGGCGTATCACGGGTTTTATCAGTCGATGGAAGCGGCGCTGTACGACAGTGGCTTGATCCCCGAGGGATTCGACCAGGCGCTGCGTGTGAAAACCCCGACGCTGGTCAGTGACCTGCATGCCCTTGGCCTGGACGCCGCCGCCATCCAAGCCCTGCCCCGCTGTGCCCACCTGCCGAGCATCGACTCGCCCGCTGCCTGCCTTGGCGTTCTTTATGTGCTGGAAGGCGCGACCCTGGGCGGCCAGGTGCTGCGTCGGGAAATGATCCAGCGCCTGGCCATCAACGCCGACAACGGCGGCGCGTTTCTCAATGTGTACGCGGCCGAAACCGGGCGACGCTGGAAGGATTTTCTCGATTACTTGGGCCGCCAGCCACTGGACACCCCCGCCAAACAGCGCGCGGTAGAGGCTGCCCGCTCGACATTCAGCTGCTTTGAGCAATGGCTCGACAGCCAGGAGGTACTGCTATGAAACCCGATGATTTTGAAGAGCTGCTTGCCAACTGTGCCGACGAGCCCATCCGCTTCCCCGGCGCGATCCAGCCCCACGGCGTGCTGCTGACGCTGTCGGAGCCCGAGCTGAATATCATCCAGGTCAGCGCCAACGTCGGCACCTTGTTCGGCCACGCGCCCGAGACGCTGCTGGGCCAGCCGCTGCACAGCCTGATCGGCGCCGAGCACGCCCAGGCGGTGCAGGCCATGGCCGAACACAACACCTTTTTCGACGCGCCGCCGCTGCACGTCAGCCTCAACGGCGCTGAGTTCGAAGGCCTGTTGCACCGCCATCAGGATGTGCTGGTGCTGGAGTTCGAACCACGGCTTAAAGACTTTCAGCCACGCGCGTTGAAAGGTCGCACGAGCGACCTGGGCAAGATGCTGCAACGCTTGCAGGCCGCGAAAACCCTGCAGGCGCTGTACGAAATCAGCGTGACCGAAATCCAGGCCATGACCGGCTACGACCGCGTGCTGATCTATCGCTTTGAAGACGAAGGCCACGGCCAGGTGATCGCCGAAGCGTCGGCGCCGTGCATGGAACTGTTCAACGGGCTGTTCTTCCCCGCGTCCGACATCCCCGAGCAGGCCCGTGAGCTGTATCGCACCAACTGGCTACGCATCATCCCGAACGCCGCCTACGAGCCGGTGCCGCTGCTGCCCAAGTTGCGCCCGGACACCGGCCAGCCGCTGGACTTGAGCTTCGCCACCTTGCGCAGCGTGTCGCCGATTCACTGCCAGTACATGCAAAACATGGGCGTGTTGTCGTCCATGAGCATCTCGCTGATGAAAGGCGACAAATTGTGGGGCCTGATCAGCTGCGGCAACCGCGAGCCGCTGCTGGTGCCCAATGACCTGCGCACCGCCTGCCAAACCATCGGCCAGGTGTTGTCGTTGCAGATCAGCGCGATGGAAGCCCTGGACCTGAGCCGCCAGCGCGAGGAGAAAGTCGAGGCCCTGGCGCTGTTGGCCCAGGCGATGAAAGCGTCGGACGCCAATGTGTTCGACGGCCTGGCCCAGCAAGGCCAGTTGCTGATGGACCTGACCCTGTCCGGCGGCGTGGCGATCATCGAAGACAAACAGCTGCACCGCTACGGCAACTGCCCGGAACCGGCGCAGATCCGCGCACTGCACAAGTGGCTGCAAGACGGCGGCGAGCCGGTGTTTTCCAGCCATAACCTGGCGGCGGTGTACCCGCCGGCCGCCGAGTTCCAGCAGGTGGCCAGCGGGGTCCTGGCCATGAGCCTGCCCAAGCCGGTGGACAACGGCGTGCTGTGGTTCCGCCCGGAAGTCAAAGAGAACATCAACTGGAGCGGCGACCCGAACAAGCCGCTCAACCTGGAAACTTCCGACACCGGCCTGCGCCTTCGCCCACGCACGTCGTTTGAAATCTGGAAAGTCGAAATGGCCGGCATCTCGACCAAGTGGAGCCATGGTGACCGGTTTGCCGCCAACGACCTGCGCCGCTCGGCCCTGGAAAACGACCTGGCCCGCCAGGTGCTGCGCGAGCAACAAGCCGTGCGCGCCCGTGATGAGCTGGTGGCGGTGGTGTCCCACGACCTGCGCAACCCGATGACAGTGATCTCCATGCTCTGCGGCATGATGCAAAAAGCCTTCAGCTCGGACGGGCCACACACCTCGCGGCGCATCTCCTCGGCCATCGACACCATGCAACAGGCGGCCGGGCGCATGAACGTGCTGCTGGAAGACCTGCTCGACACCTCGAAAATCGAGGCTGGCCGGTATGTGGTCAAGCCGGTGGCGCTGGATGTCAGCCAGATGTTCGAGGAGGCCTACTCCCTGCTCGCACCGTTGGCGATGGAGAAAGGCATTGACCTGTCGTTCAACGCCGAGCCCGGCCTGCAGATCAATGGCGACCCGGAGCGCCTGTTCCAGGTGCTGTCGAACCTGATCGGCAACGCCATCAAGTTCACCCCGCGCCAGGGCAATATCGGCATCAGCGCCATGAGCAATGGCGAAGAAATCGTGTTTTCGGTGCGTGATTCCGGCGAAGGCATTGCTGCGGATCAGTTGCCGCATGTGTTCGATCGCTACTGGACCCAGACCGAGAACAACCCCACCGGCAGCGGCCTGGGGCTGTACATCACCCAGGGGATCGTCCAGGCCCATGGCGGGCGGATCGAAGCCCAGAGTGAGTTGGGCCGCGGCAGCGAGTTCAAATTCACCGTACCCAAGCCGATCTGACAGACCCTGACCCCGAACGCTTGACCTTGCCAGGGCCACCAAACCAGTACGCAGCGCGTGGAGCTGCGTACTGTTGACGAAACGCTGACATCCTCTGCGCTACCCTTTGCGGTCCTACCTTGCTTGAGCCGCGCCCTTCATGCCGCAACCCGACACCCTGCCCGCCGTGATTGCCGGCCCGATGCTACGGCGCCTGGAACCACAGCGCCTGGTCATCTGGTTGGTAGGCAGCCGCGCCCTGACCTTGACCCTGAAACTGCAACCGCCCCAGGGCGATACGCAGGCCATCGACCTCGACGCACAGCACCTCCAGGTCGTGCCCGTGGGGCGCCACGCCTTTATTCACCTGATCGACGTAGCACTGCTCCATGCGCTGCCCCAGGACGTCGCCATCGGCTACGACCTGCTGGCCGACGGCGCCGGCATCGGCGAGTGGGCACCGCACCTGTTGTATACGGACGCGCCTGTTCCGACGTTCATCTTGCATAGCCGCATCCATCAGTTGGTCCACGGTTCGTGCCGCAAGCCCCATCACCCTGCCAACGAAGGCTTGCTGTGCGTAGACCGCCTGCTGGCCAGCGCCCACCTGCCCGAGCATCGCCCGGCCTTGCTGATGATGAGCGGCGACCAGGTGTACGCCGACGATGTGGCCGGGCCCATGCTGCGGGCGATTCATGCACTGATCGCCCGCCTGGGCCTGTTCGACGAATACCTGGAAGGCGCAGTGGTGGACGACAGCGCCAGCCTCTATGGGCATCGCGCCAGCTACTACCATCGCGCCGACCTGCTGCCCGCGCTGGACAGCAACGAGACCCTGCGCGAGCGTTTTTTTGGCGGGGTGAAAAAGCCGATCTTCACCAGCAGCACCGCCGACAACCACCTGGTGACCTTTGCCGAAGTGATCGCGATGTACCTGCTGGTGTGGTCGCCAGCGCCGTGGACGCTGATTGCGCCGCAACCGCCGCAACTGAGCGGCGACGAGCACGCGCGGTATGCCCGCGAGCAGGTGCAGATCGAGCGTTTTTGCGACGGCCTGCCGGGCGTGGCGCGGGTGTTCGCGCACCTGTCGACCTTGATGATCTTTGACGATCACGACATCACCGATGACTGGAACCTCAGCGCCCAATGGGAAGAAACCGCCTACGGCCACCCCTTCTCCAAGCGCATCATCGGCAACGCGCTGCTGGCTTATATGCTGTGCCAGGGCTGGGGTAATCAGCCGGACGTGTTTGGCGAACCGCT
This sequence comes from Pseudomonas sp. AC463, assembly GCF_979253585.1. Classification (NCBI taxonomy): domain Bacteria; kingdom Pseudomonadati; phylum Pseudomonadota; class Gammaproteobacteria; order Pseudomonadales; family Pseudomonadaceae; genus Pseudomonas; species Pseudomonas sp. AC463. The sequence continues at coordinate 22,506 of NZ_CEEDDZ010000019.1, forward strand.
CACGCACACTCAGGCCCTGGTCAGCCAGACGCACGACAACCACCTGAGCGCGGCCGCGCAGGATGAACTGCTGCAAACGCTGCTGAAATTCCAGCAATGGCACTACGTACTGCCCACCACTCCCGCCCTGGTGGTGCTCGACACCCGTACCCGGCGCTGGCGCAGTGAGTTCACCCTCAAGCAACCTTCCGGCCTGCTGGACTGGGAAGCCTTGAGCGAACTGCAACAGGAACTGCTGGACCACCCCTCGGCCATCATCGTGTCGCCCGCGCCGATCTTCGGCGTGAAGCTGATCGAGACGGTGCAGAAGGTGTTCAGCTGGTGTGGCTACCCGCTGCTGGTCGACGCCGAAAACTGGATGGCCCATCGCGGCGCCGCCCAGGTGATCCTCAACATTTTTCGCCACTCGCGCACGCCAGGGAACTACGTGATCCTGTCGGGCGATGTGCACTATTCGTTTGTCTACGAAGTACTGATTCGCCATCGCAACGCCGGCCCCAGGATCTGGCAGATCACCAGCAGCGGCATCAAGAACGAATTCCCGCCGCGCTTGCTGGAGTGGTTCGACCGCCTCAACCGCTGGCTCTATTCGCCACGCTCGCCCCTCAACTGGTTCACCCGCCGGCGCACCATGCAGGTGGTGCCGCATATTCCAGAGCACGCCGAGGCCGGCGAACGGCTATGGAATTCGGCAGGAATAGGCCAGGTGTTTTTCAACGATCATGGCCAGCCGGAAGGCATTTACCAGCACAACGCGGATGGGAAGGTTCGGACGCGGATGGTGGCGCCGAAGCAATAGCCCATCGCCACTTCCTGCAACCGTACATCTGCTCTATTCAAACCACCCACGCCGCGTTGTACAGTAGCGTCAGCCACGGAGTATCGGCGTCAACATCGGCTGGTTTCAGCGCCAGCCCACGCAAGGAGCGCACAGATGGACGATATCTCCGGCAACACCTCGCCTATAAGTGATTTTTCTCACTTCAACGCCGACATGCTGCACACCGTGCTGGAACTGGTCAGCGACGGGATCTGGGATTGGAACGCCAACACCGGGTTCGTCTACCGCAGCCCCGGTTGGTACGAAATGCTTGGCTACCCACGCCACTCTCTGGAGAACAGCGTATTCACCTGGGAAAGCGTGATTCACCCGGAGGATTACCCCCAGGTAATGACGCTGTTCGATGACTACATCCACCGCCGTGCCCCCCACTACCAGGCCGAATACCGTTGCCGCAAAAAAGATGGCAGCTACCTGTGGATCGAAGACCGCGGCTACGTGATTGCGCGAAACGACGATGCCTCAGTGGCGCGGATGGTGGGCGCACACCGTGACATCCATGCGCGCAAAAGCTCCGTCGAGCAATTGGAGCAGCGCAATCAATCCCTTGAGGCCTTGGTGGCCGAGCGCACACGTGAGCTGTCACGGGTCAATCAGCAGCTGCAATTGCAGCTCGATGAAAACCGCTCCCTGGCCGAACGGGACGCCCTGACCCTGGTTGCCAACCGTTACCGCCTGGAAAAAGTCCTGCTGGAAGAATGCGACCGCGCCCAGCGCTTTCGCGTGCCCATGGCTCTGATCGCGATGGACATTGATGACTTCAAGGCGATCAATGATCGCCACGGTCACGGCGTGGGCGACCAGGTCCTGGTCCAGGTAGTGGAGTGCCTGGAGCGCTGCATTCGCCCGGATGACCTGCTGGCTCGCTGGGGTGGCGACGAATTTATGCTGGTGTTGCCCAAAAGCTCGCTGGAGGATGCCAGGGCCGTGGCCGAGCGTATCTGCCAGACGGTGAGGGACAACCCGCTCAGAAGCGACGTAAAGATAACCCTCAGTGTCGGCGTGGCAGCGCGCCAACCCGGTGAGTCCCCCGCCGCCCTGATGGCGCGTGCCGACCAGGCGCTCTATCGCGCCAAGGCAGCAGGGAAGGATGGCGTGCGCGAATAACCCAGGTCGGCAGCTCCTTCCGATTTGGAATGACCCGAGCACTTTATTTCGTTTGCGGCAGGGCCCGGCGCACGGCTTAGATAAAAGCCAGCCCGCCACCGTCGAGTCCGAGATTCATGAGCCGTGAAACCATCAGCCAGTCGATTTCCATCGTGCACCCCATCAGCCTCAGCCACGGCAAAAACGCTGAGGTCTGGGACACCACGGGCAAACGCTACATCGACTTTGTCGGCGGTATCGGTGTGCTCAACCTCGGTCATTGCCACCCCGGCGTGGTCGAGGCGATTCGTGAACAGGCCACCCGCCTGACCCATTACGCCTTCAACGCCGCCCCGCATACGCCCTACATCGAACTGATGGATCGCCTGACGGCCTTTATCCCAGTGGACTACCCGGTGAGCGGCATGCTCACCAACAGCGGCGCGGAGGCGGCGGAAAACGCGTTGAAGATCGTGCGCGGCGCCACCGGCCGCACGGCGGTGATCGCCTTTGATGGTGCCTTTCACGGCCGCACCCTGGCCACCTTGAACCTCAACGGCAAGGTCGCGCCCTACAAGCAAAAGGTCGGCGTACTGCCCGGCCCGGTGTATCACCTGCCCTACCCCAGTGCCGACAACGGCGTCACCTGTGCCGAAGCGCTGAAGGCCATGGACCGCCTGTTCAGCGTGGAAATCGACATCAACGACGTGGCCTGTTTCATTATCGAGCCGGTGCAGGGCGAAGGCGGCTTCCTGGCGCTGGATATCGAGTTCGCCCAGGCCCTGCGGCGTTTTTGCGAAGAGCACAATATTCTGCTGATCGCCGATGAAATCCAGTCGGGCTTCGGGCGTACCGGCCAGCGCTTTGCCTTCTCGCGCCTGGGCATTGAGCCGGACCTGATCCTGCTCGGCAAAAGCATCGCCGGCGGCGTGCCACTGGGTGCGGTGGTCGGGCGCAAGGCGCTGATGGACAACCTGCCCAAGGGCGGCCTCGGCGGTACTTACTCGGGTAACCCGATTGCCTGCGCGGCGGCGCTGGCCACCCTGGATGCGATGACCGATGCGCACTTGCACGCGTGGGGCGCGCAACAGGAGGAAGCCATTGTGAGTCGGTATGCCGCGTGGCGCGCGCAGCCGCTGTCGCCCTACCTTGGCCGCCTCACCGGCGTCGGCGCCATGCGCGGCATCGAACTGGCCCACGCCGACGGCACTCCCGCGCCGATACAGCTTGCTCAATTATTGAGCCTGGCGCGCGACGCCGGCCTGCTGCTGATGCCCAGCGGCAAGTCGCGGCATATCATCCGCCTGCTCGCGCCGCTGACCACTGAGCCGGCGGTGCTGGAGGAAGGCCTGGATATCCTCGAAGCCTGCCTCAAGCAACTGGGCGAATAGCGCGCATCCGCTGGCCGGCAGCCTTGCACCACGATAAGGGCAATGTGCTGCCTTGACCTGATCCCCCTCCCCGCTGAAAATGCCCGACGCTTTTTTGTCTCCGTTTACTGAAGTAGTGAAATTTCAATGTCCGATTCTTACACCGAACAATCCGCCCCCGAAGAATCCGTAGTCGCCTTGCAGTCCAAAGCCGAATACGAAAACGCCATCAATCTTTCACAGCATGTGCCTGCGGCCAAGATCATCAGCGAGATGGTGCTGGACGCCTTCCACACCTCCAAGGAAAGCGACCAGATCCGCGAGCTGCGCGTGGCCATTCGCCAGGCTCACGACGCCTTCGACGACGACAAGGCCTACGACCTGATGGGCCAGCTCAAGCAGCTCAAGGACGCCGAGGCGGCCGACAACATCGCCCTAGAAGACCTGAGCAGCAAGTTCTCGATCAGCCGCATCCTGTCCAGCTTCAAGGATGACCCCGAGTTTCAGGAGCTGGTCTACGGCCTGGCGCTCAAGGTGCTGAACCAGAGCCACCAGGCCATCAGCAACCCAAGCGCCGGCAAAGGCAAGGCCGCACGGCCGAAGAAAGAAGCCGAAGTGTTTGTGATCAGCAAGGACGGCATCAGCGTGACCCTGCCGCTGCGCACGCCGCGTTCGAAGCTGAACGTCGACCGCGAGGCGTTCGAGTTTCTGGGGTTCAACTTTGTGGGCGAAGGTGATGAGGCCGAACTTGAGGTGGAGAGCTTTGTGGATAACGCCGGGGCTGAACAGCCACTGAGCCGCAAGAGCGTGATTACGGCACTGCAGCAGCAGACCGCGTTTGATGGGTACAGCATCGCGCAGCAGTGATAGCAACACTGAACTAAATGTGGGAGGGGCGGTGCGACGATTCGACTTGCCCCCGATGGCGGTAGGTCAGTCAGCATATCTGTAACTGTCTCTCCGCTATCGGGGGCAAGCCCCCTCCCACATTGGCCTGTGTTGTGTCAGCTGACCTGCGCCGCAAACACCTCGCGAAACCGCGCCATGTCCTGCTTGTTGCCCACCGTCACCCGCACCCACTGTGGCCAGTTTTTCCATACCCGCCCGATCAGTACGCCGTGTGCGGCAAGCTTGTCGATGACCTGCTCGGCCGGCTGCTTCACGTCGATCATGAAACAGTTGGCCCGGGATACCGTGCAGGTAAAACCCCGGGCCTTGAGCCAGGTAATGGTTTCGTCGCGCAGTTGGGCGTTGAGGGCCTTGCGTTGCCCCAACAGCTTGACGTCGTCCAGGCTGGCGCGAGCACCGAGCAGGCTGGACGTGGCGGGCACGTTGTCGCCGCCAAATACCGCCAACCGCTCCAGCAGCGTCGGATGGCCGATCGCCAAGCCAATGCGCGCGCCGGCCATGCCGTAGATTTTCGAGAAGGTACGCAGCACCAGGAGGTCGTCGTGGTCCTTGACCCAGCTCACGACGCTGGGCGCGTCGGAAAAGTCGATGTAGGCCTCGTCCACCACCAGCACGCTGCCCTTGGGTTTGTTCGCCAGGGCCTGGCGGATGGCGTCGGTGGGCGTCAGCGTGCCGGTGGGGTTGTTCGGGTTGCACAGGTAGAGCATGCCGGCCTGGAGGTCGGCGGCGAGCATGGCGGGGATGTCGTGGGCGTGGTCAGCGTTGAGCCCCACTTCCTTCACTGGCGCCTTGTTCGATTCAGCCGCCTGGCGCGGGACTTCGTAAGACGGCGTGGCCATCACCAGGCCACGGGTTTCGCCGGTAAAGGCCAGCACCGCATAACGCAGGGCCGCCATGGAGCCGGCAAACACCGCGACCTGATCCTCGCCAATACCCTGCTGCTGGGCAAACTGTGCGGCCAAGGCGTACATGTGGCCGTAGGGGTAAAGCCCGGAAGTGGCGATACCTCGCTGCATGGCCTCGCGGGCAGCCGCAGCAGGGCCATAGGGGCTTTCGTTGTAGTTGAGCCGCACCTTGTCAGCCTTTGCCGGTGGCGGCGCGGCAGCCGCCCAATCCAGGCGCCCCAGCAACGGCAGGGCGGCGCCAATGGCGAGAAGGGATCGACGACTGACGCTGACCATGGTGACTATTCCTTGTAGGCGAGGGATGGATTCTCACAGCTCATACAGAGGGATATGACGAGGCAAGCACCGGCGAATTTAAACCCAGCGCCCAATAAAAAGCCCCGCGCTTCTCTCGAAGGCGGGGCTTTTCACTGCTTGGACACTCAGTGAGCGTAGGTCAGCAACAGCTCTTTCGGCACTTGGAAATCCAGGGACATCATCACGCTGAGCGCGGTGATGGTGAAGATCGAGAACACGAACAGCTTGCGCGCCCAGACGGTGTCGTCCACCGCCTTGTAGCCGGTCCAGGCCATGTACAACCAGTACATGCCCATGGCGGCGGCGACGGCGAGATAGCTCATGCCGGCGTAGCCACTGAAGGTCAACATCAAGGTCGCCACAAGGAAGGCCAGGATGTACAGCAGGATGTGTTTCTTGGCGACCTGGATGCCACGTTTTACCGGCAGAACCGGAATCGACGCAGCCAGGTAGTCATTGAAGCGGAAAATCGCGATGGCGTAGGAATGCGGCATCTGCCACAGGCTGAACATCACCAGTAGCGTCAGCGCGGCCATGTCGAAGCTATTGGTTACAGCCACATAACCAATCACCGGCGGCATCGCCCCCGACAAACTGCCCACCAGCGTGCCGTGAACCGACTTGCGCTTGAGGTACAGGCTGTAGAGACCGACGTAGATGACAAAACCGATCACGGCAAACAGCGCCGCCAACGGGTTGGCCACCTTGTACAACAGGGCCACACCGGCAACACCCAAAACGGTCGCGTAGATCAGTGCCAGCTTCAGGGAGATAAGGCCCTGGACCAGCACGCGATTCTTGGTGCGCTCCATCTTGATGTCGATGTCACGGTCGATGCAGTTGTTGAACACGCAACCGGAAGCTACCACCAGGGACGTGCCGATCATTGCAGCCAGGAAAATGGCCAGATCGACATGCCCCTTGGAGGCCAGGAAGAAACCGCCCGCCACAGAAAGCACGTTACCGAAAATGATCCCCGGTTTGGTGATTTGGATAAAGTGCTTAAGCGACATCGGGTCTTACCTCACTTCGCCATCATGAACGTATGGATGCTGAACATGATCCATATCGACAGGCCAACCAGCAGCAGGATCACAAGACCTGCGAACACAAACGCAATCACGTTATCGCGCTGCTCTTTCGAGCGATCCAGGTGCAGGAAGTACACCAGGTGAACCAGAACCTGAATCACCGCGAACGCCAGCACGATCATCAAGGTGATCGATTTCGGCAGGGTCGGGTACATCACCAGACCGAACGGGATGAGCGTCAGGATTACCGACAGGATGAAGCCGATAGCGTAGGACTTAACGCTGCCGTGGCTTGCATCATGGCTGTCATGGTCATGGGAGTGTGCATTAGCCATTACAGAGTCCCCATCAGGTAAACAACGGTGAAGACGCAGATCCAGACCACGTCCAGGAAGTGCCAGAACAGGCTCAGGCAGCTCAGGCGAGTCTTGTTGGTGTTGGTCAGGCCGTGTTTATTGACCTGATACATCATCACCGCCATCCACAGCAGGCCGGCAGTTACGTGCAGACCGTGGGTGCCTACCAGCGTGAAGAACGCAGACAGGAAGCCGGAACGGTGCGGGCCGTAGCCTTCGGAGATCAGCAGGTGGAACTCGTTGATCTCCATGCCGATGAAGCCCAGGCCGAACAGGAAGGTCAGGCCCAGCCAGCTCAGCACGCCCTTCTTGTTGCCCTTGTAGAAGGCCAACATGGCGAAGCCGTAGGTGATCGAACTGAACAACAGCAAGGCGGTTTCGCCGAGCACGTAAGGCAGTTCGAAGATGTCGTGGCCCGACGGGCCACCCGCTACGTTGTTTACCAGTACCGCGTACACCGCGAAGATCGACGCAAACAAGATGCAGTCGGTCATCAGGTAGAGCCAGAAACCGAAAACGGTCATCGGCCCCGAGTCGTGGTGATGGTCATCGTGCCCATGGTCATCGACATGGGCGTGTCCAGCATTGGTCACTAAGTTCGACATGGTTTAAGCCTGTTCCATCGAGGTTTCTACACGGTCTGCCGGGATTTTCTTCTCGGCAACCAGGCGAGCGTGCTGCTCGGCTTCGATGCGTTCGATCGTTTCGACCGGCACCATGTAGCCTTGATCATCACGTGCTGCGTGGACAATGAAGTAGCCGATAGTGCCTACCAGGCCAACGATTGCCAGCCACCAGATGTGCCAGATCATCGCGAAACCGAACACGGTCAACAGCGCGCCCATCACCACGCCAGTGGCGGTGTTGTTCGGCATGTGGATCGGCTCGTAGTGCTTAGGACGCTGGTACGCAGTACCGTCTTCCTTGGCTTCGGTGAACGCATCAATGGTGTTCGCAGTAGGGATCACGGCGAAGTTGTAGAACGGCGGTGGCGACGAAGTCGACCATTCCAGGGTGTGGCCATTCCATGGGTCGCCGGAGTCGCAAGCGTTCTGCTTACGGTCACGGATACTCACGTACAGCTGGATCAGCTGGCAGGCGATACCCACGGCGATCATGATCGCACCGAACATGGCGACGTACAGGTACGGCACCCACTCAGGGTTGGTCGTGGCGTTCAGACGACGGGTCATGCCCATGAAGCCCAGTGCATAGAGCGGCATGAACGCGACGAAGAAGCCCGAGATCCAGAACCAGAATGCAGCCTTGCCCCAGCCTTCGTGCAGCTTGAAGCCGAACGCTTTCGGGAAGTAGAAGCTGAAACCAGCGATGTAACCGAATACCGCACCACCGATGATCACGTTGTGGAAGTGCGCGATCACGAACAGGCTGTTGTGCAGTACGAAGTCAGCACCCGGGATAGCCAGCAGTACGCCGGTCATGCCGCCGATGGCGAAGGTCACCATGAAGCCCAGGGTCCACAGAACCTGGCTGGTGATACGCAGACGGCCGTGGTAGATGGTGAATAGCCAGTTGAATAGCTTCACCCCCGTCGGGATGGAAATCAGCATCGTCGCCAGGCCGAAGAAGGCGTTGACGCTGGCCCCCGAACCCATGGTGAAGAAGTGGTGCAGCCAAACCATGAAGCCCAGTACCGAGATCGCGCCCGATGCGTAGACCATCGAGTGGTGACCGAACAGACGCTTGCCGGTAAAGGTCGAGATCACTTCGGAGAAGATACCGAACGCTGGCAGGATCAGGATGTACACCTCAGGGTGACCCCATGCCCAGAACAGGTTCACGTACATCATTGGATTGCCACCAAGTTCATTGGTGAAAATGTGGAAATCCAGGTAACGGTCAAGCGACAGCAGCGCCATGGTAGCGGCCAGGATCGGGAACGAAGCCACGATCAGGACGTTGGCCCAGGTGCAGGTCCAGGTGAAGATCGGCATGTCCATCAGTTTCATGCCAGGGGCGCGCATTTTCAGCACGGTGGCCAGGAAGTTGACCCCCGTTAGCGTCGTCCCGAGTCCTGATAACTGTAGGGCCCAGATGTAGTAGTCCACACCCACGCCAGGGCTGTACTGAATGCCCGACAGTGGCGGATACGCAACCCAACCGGTCTTGGCGAATTCGCCGACGCCCAGGGATACGTTGATCAGCACTACGCCGGAAACCAGCAGCCAGAAGCTCAGGGAGTTCAGGAACGGGTAGGCAACGTCACGCGCACCAATCTGCAGCGGCAAGGCAAGGTTCATCAGGCCGGTGAAGAATGGCATCGCCATGAAGATGATCATGATCACACCGTGAGCGGTGAAGATCTGGTCATAGTGTTCAGGTGGCAGGTAGCCAGGCGAACCCTCGGTGGCCATGGCCAGCTGGGTACGCATCATGATGGCGTCGGCAAAACCACGCAGCAGCATGACCATGGCAACGATGACGTACATGACGCCGATTTTCTTGTGGTCGACCGACGTCAGCCACTCGGTCCACAGGTAGGTCCACTTCTTGAAATAAGTGATTGCTGCAAACAGTGCCAGACCACCCAGCGCGATCATGGCGATGGTAATCATCACAATCGGCTCGTGGAACGGGACCGCATCCCAACTTAATTTACCAAACATCGTTTACTCCTCTGCCCCAGCAGTTGAATGCGAGCCCGTGTCAGAACCTTCAACCGCGGCCACTTCTTTCTTCTCGTGCTTGACCGGCTTGCCTGGCTTCATACCTTCGTACTTGTCGACGATTTTCTGAAACAGGTTCGGCTCATACGCGGAGTACAGGGCGACTGGGTTGTTCTGGCTTGGTTTGGTCAGGGCATCGTATTCAGCTTGATCAAGCTGTTTAGGTGCGGCCTTGACTTCGGCTACCCAGGCGTTGAAATCCTCTGGGCTAGTCGAAGTCGCTTTAAATTTCATGCCGGTGAAGCCAGCGCCGCTGTAGTTGGCGGAGATGCCTTCCATTTCAGCTTTTTCGTTGGCGATCAGGTGCAGGCGGGTCTGCATGCCTGCCATCGCGTAGATCTGGCCACCCAGGGCAGGGATGAAGAACGAGTTCATCACGGCATCGGAGGTGATCCGGAAGTTCAGCGGGGTGTTTTCCGGGAACTTGATCTCGTTGACAGTAGCGATACCCAGGTCCGGGTAGATGAACAGCCACTTCCAGTCCAGCGCGACCACTTCGATGTTGATCGGCTTGACGTCGGACTCCAGCGGACGGTACGGGTCCAGCTCGTGGGTCGACTTATAGGTGATGTAACCCAGGGCGATGATGATGAGGATCGGCACCAGCCACACTGCGATTTCGATCTTGGTGGAGTGCGACCACTTGGGCGCGTAGGTCGCGCTGGTGTTCGACGCGCGGTATTTCCAGGCGAAGGCGAAGGTCATGATGATCACAGGCACCACGACCAACAGCATCAGCAGGGTGGCGGTGATGATCAGGTTTCGTTGATCCAGACCGATCTGTCCTTTTGGGTCCATCAAGGTCCACTTGCAGCCTCCCAGCATTAACATCATGCCAAGCAGCGGCAAAAAGCCTAGTAATCGGGGGTACCTGTTTTTACTCATCTCACGACCTCTAAAGCAGCTTGCGCAATGCAGTTGGGTTTTGATCGCCAACACTTCACCCTGCCAAGGGTTGGCATTTCTCTTCGATTGAATAAGAGCCTGCCCGTCACGCCATAACTGTACGTTTCACGGACCTGCGGTGAGTTCTTATTCGATTTCGTGGTTAAAGGCCTTGTTACAGACCAATTCCATTTGGTGCGGATAGTTGAAAGGCTGCCGGAACCTTGGGGTCGCACAGAGCCATCCATCTGCCCCTCGACCGCTCCAGTGCTCAAATATTGAACAGCACCGGACATTCAGTGCGGGCGATTGTAGTTAGCTAGCGATGTATAAACCATGTCTTATAAAGAAATAATTTTTATCGATTACAGCAATAATCCTTCACCATTATTGCGGGGGTTCGCGATCTTATCGCGTTAGATTCTCAACAAAAACCACAAAAATTGCCCTGTTATTAGCCCGCTGGGCTCAGCCCTTACTGCCCGTAAGGGCATGGCAAACGCACCCAACCCCCCATAAAACAAGGCATTCGGACATCACGCCGAAGCTCGAATGGCGCGACCTTTCAGGCAGGGTTCAAACCACGAACTGACAGCACAAATTGACCGCCGGATGCAAATTTAAGGCTTCAAATAACGTCTCAGAAACGTCCTGCGACAGCTTCCGTGTGACAACATGTCGCACACTGCGCACACCTAAACTTGCCCCTCGTCACAGCCCTTTCACAAAACCCTACACACAAAAACGCCCCGGCCTTCGCTCAAGAAGGACCGGGGCGTTTCCGTGAAAGGCTCAGGCCTGGCGCTGGCGATTCCGATAGATGCCCAGTGGCACCAGGATCACCGTCAGCACAAAGGCTACCAGCGCCCATTGCGCCAGGGACAGGCCGAGGACCGGCGGGTACGGGGTGCTGCAGAAGCCGTCGACCTGGAAGCCCAGCGGGAACACCTTGGCCAGGGGCAGCTCATCGACGATCGGCTGCAGTACATCCACACCGCAACTGACCTCGGGGAAAAACTGGGTGTACACATGATGGCCGGCCGCCGCCACGCCACCGAGGGCGCTGAGGATCACCAGGCCTTCAAACAGGGTAACGGCGCCCTTGGTGCGCATCGCGGCGCCGATGAACGCGAAGATCGCGATCAGCAGCAAGGCGTAGCGTTGCAGGATGCACAGCGGACATGGCGCCTCGCCCAACACCACCTGCATGTAGAGTGCGCCGCCAATCAGCGCCAGGCAGATGATGCCCAGCAACACCAGAAAGCGTCGCTCCCTGCCTAAACGCAATTCGTCACTCATCCCCGATACCTTTGTTTGGTTGTGCCAATGGGCGCAAGTTTACACACAGACAGTGGTTTAAACAGAGGGGGGTTAACGGGGGATTAATCAGCCCTCCCACATTTGAACAGAGTGAACCTTTAGGGGTTATTCCAGGGCGGCTGCGGGGCCGAAGAATTCGTAGCGGGCCTGCTTATCGGGAACGCCCAGGGCCTTGAGGTGGCGCTTGATGGCGGCCATGAAACCTTTGGGGCCGAGGAAGTAGGCGTCCAGGTCGCGCTGCTCGGGCAGCCAGGCGGCCAGTTGTTCCTGGTTCAGCAGGCCAACCTTGTCGGCTGCCGGGCTGATGCCGTCGTCCTCGGCGTAGCAGTAGAAGCGTTTGAGTTGCGGATGCTGCGCCGCCAGGCCATCCACCCAGTCGCGGAACGCATGCACCCCGCCGTTGCGCGCGCAGTGGATAAAGTGCACCGGGCGCTGGGTGGCCAAGGCCGCTTCGAGCATCGGCAAGGTCGGCGTGATGCCGACGCCACCGCTGATCAGCACCAGCGGCTTGTCGCTGGCCGCCAGGGTGAACTCACCCGAAGGCGGGAACAGGTCGATGGTCGCGCCGACAGGCAGTTGGTCATGCAGGTAGTTGGACACCCGCCCGCCCGCTTCGCGCTTGACGCTGATGCGGTACTGGCCCGAATCGGTCAGGGCCGACAGGGAATAGTTGCGGCGCACCTCTTCACCGTCGAGCAGCAGCTTCATGCCGATGTACTGGCCCGGCGCGGCGGCCAGAATCGCGCCGTTATCCACAGGGGCGAAATAGAAGGAGATGATCTCGGCACTCTCCTCCACGCGCTTGACCACCTTGAATGCCCGCGCACCGCGCCAGCCGCCGAGGGCCTCGGCCTTTTCATCGTAGATGGCTTTTTCCGCGCCAATCAGGATATCCGCCAGCTGGCCGTACGCCGCGCCCCAGGCGCTCATCACCTCAGGGGTGGCGATCTCGCTGCCGAGCACTTCGGATATGGCGCGCAACAGGCAGGCGCCGACAATCGGGTAGTGTTCCGGCAGGATCTGCAACGCCACATGCTTGTTGATGATTTTCGCCACCAGGTCGCCCAACTGGTCGAGCTGGTCGATATGCCGCGCGTACATCAACACGCCATTGGCCAAGGCGCGGGGCTGGTCGCCGCTGGCCTGGTGGGCCTGGTTGAACAACGGGCGAACCTCGGGGTACTCGGACAGCATCATGCGGTAGAAATGGGTGATCAGTGCTTCGCCGCCGCTTTCCAGCAGGGGCACGGTGGATTTGACGATGGCACGGTCTTGGGCACTAAGCATGGGAGCCTCCTGGGCTTCTTTACTGATTGCCTTTGTATAGTCACTATTCATGCCAACAAATAATTCTATATATATCAATAGTTTAAATTAAATATAGTCAATATGACTGCAAGCACTTTATAGTCATAAGGACTACAAGGAGTCATTATGACTGCGCAATCGCTGCTCACCACCCTGCTGCCCCTGGTCGCCGACCTGTCCCGCGACCTGCCCGAAGGCGAGCGTTACCGTCGACTGCTGCACGCCATGCGCGCCCTGCTGCCGTGCGACGCCACCGCATTGCTGCGCCTGGACGGCGAGTGGCTGGTGCCGCTGGCGGTCGACGGCTTGAGCGCCGACACCCTGGGCCGCCGCTTCAAGGTCAGCGAACACCCGCGCTTCGCCGTGCTGCTGAGCAGCCCCGGCCCGACGCGCTTTGACAGTGACAGCGAATTGCCCGACCCCTACGACGGCCTGGTCGACGGCCTGCATGGCCACCTTGAAGTGCACGATTGCATGGGCTGCCCGCTGTTCGTCGACGACCAGCCCTGGGGCCTGCTGACCCTGGACGCCCTCGACACCGAGCGCTTCGAACGCGTGGAACTGGACGCCCTGCAAGCCTTCGCCAGCCTCGCCGCCGCCACCGTCAACGTGGCCGAACGCATCGAACGCCTGGCCTTGCGCGCCGAAGACGAACACCAGCGCGCCGAGATCTACCGCCAGGCCAGCGGCCAGCAGCACAAGGAAATGATCGGCCAGAGCAAAAGCCACAAGCGCCTGGTGGAAGAAATCCAACTGGTGGGCGGCAGCGACCTGACCGTGCTGATTACCGGCGAAACCGGGGTGGGCAAAGAGCTGGTGGCCCAGGCGATTCACGCCGCCTCCCACCGCGCGGATAAACCGCTGATCAGCCTCAACTGCGCCGCCCTCCCGGAAACCCTGGTGGAAAGTGAACTGTTCGGCCATGTGCGCGGTGCCTTTACCGGCGCGCTGAATGAACGCCGGGGCAAGTTCGAATTGGCCAATGGCGGCACCCTGTTCCTCGATGAAGTCGGCGAGTTGTCGTTGACCGTGCAGGCCAAGCTGCTGCGCGTGCTGCAAAGCGGCCAATTGCAACGCCTGGGCTCGGACAAGGAACACCAGGTGGATGTGCGCCTGATCGCCGCGACCAACCGCGACCTCGCCGACGAAGTACGCAACGGCCGCTACCGCGCCGACTTCTACCACCGCCTCAGCGTGTACCCCCTGCAAGTGCCGGCGCTGCGCGAGCGTGGGCGGGATGTGTTGCTGCTGGCGGGTTTTTTCCTCGAGCAGAACCGCTCACGCATGGGCCTGGGCAGCCTGCGCCTGACCAGCGATGCCCAGACGGCGATGCTGGCGTATAACTGGCCAGGCAATGTGCGCGAACTGGAACATTTGATCGGACGCAGCGCGCTGAAAGCCCTGGGAAACTGTCGCGAGCGTCCGAAGATTTTGAGCCTGAGTGCCCAGGACCTGGACCTGCCCGATGTCAGCGCGCCAGCTGTCGAAGAAACGGCGCAGGTACCCCTCGCCGTGACCGGCGACCTGCGCCAGGCCACCGAGCACTACCAGCGCCAAGTCATCACCGCCTGCCTGGATCGCCACCAGCACAACTGGGCCAGCACCGCCCGCGAACTGGGCCTCGACCGCGCCAACCTGGGCCGCATGGCCAAACGGCTCGGCCTGAAATAGCCCAGCCAACTCGGTTAAAAATGTGGGAGGGGGCTTGCCCCCTCCCACATTAGATGTGTTGTGCCTTCAAGACAGCATTCACAACCTTAGGCTTCCTAAACACCAACACATTCCCCGCCATCACCAACACCAACCCCACCAACGCCGGCGCCGTCCACTGATACCCCTCAACAAACGCCGACACATTCAACGCCACCACCGGAAACAGCACCGTGCAATACGCCGCCCGCTCCGGCCCCATACGCCCGACCAACGTCAGGTAGGCCGTAAACCCAATCACCGACCCCGGAATCACCAGGTACCACAACGCGCCGATATACCGCGCACTCCAGTCCATCTCAAACGGAATCCCGCGCACCGCGCAATACGTCGCCAACATCGCCGCGCCATACGCCATGCCCCAGGCATTGGTAGTCAGCGGCCGCAACCCCGCCTTCTGCTGCAGGCTCGAAAGCATATTGCCAGCCGAGAAACACATGGTCCCCAACAGCGCCAACCCCAAACCAAGCAAAGTCTGCGGGCTGGCGGTATGCCCCACCAGCTCCGGCCAAAACAGCAAGCCCAGCCCCAGCAAGCCCAGGCCGCCGCCCATCAACACATTGCGCGCCACCCGCTGGCCGAAAAACACCCGGGCATTCAGCGCATTCCACAGCGTGGCCGTGGAAAACACCACCGCCACCAGACCGCTGGGAATCCACTGGCTCGCCGTGAGAAAACACATGAAGTTCACGCAAAACAGGCACAAGCCCTGGGCCAGGCAAATGAGATGCCCGCGCCGGTTCATCACCTGCAACTTGCGGCTGAGCAACAGCAACGCAAACAGCACCAGCGCCGCCAGGCCGAAGCGATAGACGATGGACACAGGAATCGCGACGACGCCCAGTTGCCACTTGAGGGCGATCCAGGTAGTGCCCCAGATCAGCACGGTGAGTAAATACAGGGAAAGGTTCATAGCGGGCTCCATCGGTTGAGCCACAGTGTCGCCTTCAACCCGTGCAACGCTCTTGCACATTCTTGCGCTTTTGTCGGGCGGCGGGCTCACAGCGCCCGCTGCGCGGAGTAGGATGCAAGGCGTCGGAGAGTACACACCATGCCTGATCTGGAATCCCTGCAAGTCTTTCAAGCCCTTAACCGCTCGCCCAACGCACGCCTGGAAGCCTGCGCCGAGCTCGGTGACGGCTTGTCTGCGGCCTTGTGGAGCAACCATCACGATTCCCAGGATTACCAGGCGCCCAGCCATCACACCCTGTCGTGCTACATCGGCGGCGGCACCGGTACGTTTCGGCGTGACCAGCCGGGCACCAAGGGCGGGCCCGGCAAACTCTGTATCCTGCCTGCCGAGCATCAGTCGGCGTGGGTGATCAACGGTGAAATCCGTTTGGCCCATGTGTATTTCAGCGCGGAGCAATTTGCCCTGGGGTGCGTCACCCTGCTCGACCGCGAGCCGCGCACGCTGGCGTTGCGCGAGAGCACCTTCCTCGAAGACGCCAGCCAGGCCCGGCGCTTTCACCAGTTGATCGCCCTCAACTGGCAGGAGCCTGCCGAGCGTTTGCTGACCAGCAGCCTGGCCCACGAAATGCTCAGCCACACCCTGCTCAGCCAGGTCGGCGCGCGTGAGGGCCTGCGGTTGAAAGGTGGGCTGGCGGCGTATCAGCGACGGTTGTTGGTGGACTACATCGACCAGCATCTCGCGGAGCCGATCAGCCTGGGCCAATTGGCCAGCCTGTGCGCGCTGTCGGAATACCACTTTGCACGGATGTTCCGCCAAAGCTTCGGCCTGCCGCCCCATCAGTACCTGCTGGCGCGCCGGCTGACTCGCGCGCAAAGCCTGCTGCGCGGCGGTGCCCTGCCCTTGGGTGAAATCGCCTGGCTGTGCGGGTTTTCCAGCGCCAGCCACTTCACCCATCGCTTCCGCCAGGCCATGGGCGCAACGCCTGGTGAATACCGCCAGGCGTTCCTTTAAACCATCAGCCCCAGCGTCTTGGCCTTGGCCACCGCCTGGGTGCGCCGCTCCACGCCGAGCTTGCTGTGGATGCGCCGCGCGTGGGTCTTGACGGTGTGCAGGGAGATAAACAGGCGGTCGGCGATTTCCAGGTTGGAGTTGCCCACGGCGATCAGTTGCAGCACTTCCAGCTCGCGTTGGCTCAGCGGGTTTTCCACGGTGCCGGGCGTGCTGGCCTGCGGCTCCATGCCCAGCTCGCTCAACAACCCCGGCGAGCGCAAACGCAATTCGCGCACGGCCTGCTGCACCTGGCAGCGCGCGGCCAGGTCCAACCCGGTTTGCAGTGCACGCCGCGCGAGGGTGCTGTCGCCCAGCTGCCAGGCCACCTCCCCGAGCACGAGGTGCAATTCGGTTTCCAGGCACAGCATGCCGCGCTGGTGAGTGGCCTCCAGTAGTGCAGTCAGGCGTGCCACCGGCTGCTCGGCGCAGCCCAGCTTCACCTCCGCCAACACCAGCAGGTACTCAAGACGCGGGATCAGCTCCAGGGTGGCCGGCGGTGCCTGCTTGGCCTGGGGCCCACGGAAATGGCGGAGCACGCGGCGCATCGCCTCCACGGTCAATTCAGGCCGCCCCTGCTGCAACCAGAAATGCCCGCTGACCAACAGCAGCACGGCGCGATAAACCGTGTCTGGTACCTGGCGTTGCTGCATCAGGCGCTCGGCTTCACGCAACTGGAAAAACGCCTGGGCGTAATCACCGCGGTTGGCGGCCAGCAGTGCCAGGCCGAGAAAGCCGTAGAGCACGCGCTTGTCCTGGCTGTGCAGGCACAGCGCCAGGCCGCTTTCGAAACATTCACCCGCGAGGGCGTCCTGCCCTTGGCGCAATGCCAGGTGCCCACGCCGCAAGGCAATACGACCTACCAGCGGCCCAACCTTGAGCCGCTGCTCAAGCAACATCGCCTGCACATTTTCCAGCAGGCTTTGCGCCCGATACGGCGCGCCGCGTTGCTCCAGCAATTGCGCGTGATCGAGTTCGAGCAAAGCCTCAAGCAGCAACGAGCCGTGAGCCCGCGCCAGGCACAGCGCTTCGCGGCTCAGGCCTTGCGCCACGTCCAGCTCACCCCGCAGCAAGGCTTGCTGGGTCAGCCCCGACAGGCACATCAGCCGCGAGGTCCAGGCGCTGTCGGGCAAGGCTTGCAGGGCTTCCAAAAAATGCACGCGGGAACGTTCGGCGTCCCCGCCCAAGTGCAGCAGCCAGCCCCACTGCGCCTGCCAGCGTGCCAGCAGGTGCCGTTGCTGCGCCGCCGTCGGTTGCGGGGCGAATCGTGCCAGTTGATCGATGCACTGCGCGGCCTGCTCGAAGCGCCCGGCAAACAGCAACGCCGCCGTGACCAAACCTACAAGCTGCGCCGAGCCGAGCATCAATTCGTCACCATGCTGCTCATGCAAGCGCAACAGCAGCGCGGCGTTCTGCTGGCGGAACAGGTCCTCGAAACTGAAGTGCTGCAACAGGCTGACAGCCACCTCATATTCTTCCGCCAACAGGGCCTGCTCGAAGGCGGCCTGCCAGTCCTGCTCGGCGGTAAACCATTGGCAGGCGCGCCGATGCCAGGAGCGTTTGGCCGCCCAAGGCTCATCGCGCAGCAGGTTGGCCAGGGGTGGAAATACTTGCAGCCAGTCGGTGTCTTCCCACGGCTGGATAAATGCACCGAGGGCCTGTAAATCCCGCAGGTAGTGATTGCCGTCGCCATAGCCGAACAGGTGCTCACAGAGCCCCAGATTAAAACGCGGCAGATGCGCCAACACGCGCCAGGCGTCGGCCAGCTCGGGCGGTAGCGTGCTGAACAGTTCGTGTTGCAGGTAATCGAGCAAGGTTTTTTCGGGATGACCATCGCCAAGCAAGGCGATGCGTACACCGGCGCACCAGCCGGCGCTGAATTGCATGACACTGTCCACCGAGTGCCCCGGTGCATGGCTGAGCAGTTGCTGAATTTCGCCGGGGCTGAAAGCCAACTCGGCGCCACACTCCAGCAATTCATCGTCGAGCAGCAGCCGTGGCCAGTTGCACGCCGGGCGCCGCCGCGCACCGAGCCACCATGTCAGCGCCGGGCTCCCGGCGGTGAGCAGGCGGTCGAGCAAGGCGTCGGTGTCGGGCGCGGGCAGACGGCAAAAATCATCCAGGAACAGCCACGCCGGCGCCTGCCAGCGGCTGAGGTCCAGCAGCAACGTGGCTTCATCGGTGAACGGCAAACCCAGGTTTTGCGCCAGCCGCTGGCACAAGTCGAGAGGGCTCAAGGCCACGCCATTGAGCGGCAACCAATACACTTGGCAACCCGTCGGTGCCTGCAACGCACATTCGCCGAGCAAGGCGCTCTTGCCACTGCCGCCGGGCGCACACAGCAGTTTGACCCTGGCCGGCGCTGCCAGCAAAGGCTCGGCCAGGCGCGGGCGCAGCAGATGGTGGGCGGACAGCCGAGGCATGAATCCAGGACGGTCCAGGCAGCGTGTCATGGCGGTCATTGCTGCATCCTGCTTTTTATTGTTATGCAACCTGGCGCCTACCCTAGTCCTGTGGGCGGCGGTTATTGAAGAAGTATTCAGCAGGGTGATTGAAGCCCATGCACAAAACCCAATGTGTACACAAACCACTGTGGGAGGGGGCTTGCCCCCGATGGCGGTGTATCAGCCAATTCATCTTTGACTGACCCACTGCCATCGGGGGCAAGCCCCCTCCCACATTTGAACTGCATTGCAACCGAGGGATCAGCGCACGCCTTCAGCCCTCAACGCCGCCGGCGTGTAGTCCGCCGCCTTGGCATTGAAGCCGAACACAAAGCTGCTCTTCTCCTCGTTCTTCATGCCCAGCGCGATGTAGCGCCCGGCGATGATGTCGTACAGGGTTTCCACGGTGTAGGCCGGGGTCTGGTGGTTGTAGTAGAACTGCGCATGGCCCTCGGCCACCCGCCACAATTGGCCACGGCCGTCGTAGTGATCCACCAGCGCGACCTGCCAGCTGTCTTCGTCGATGTACATGTGGCGCTTGGCGTAGATGTGCCGCTCGCTCGGCTTGACCGTACCGACTACTTCCCACACGCGGTGCAGTTCATAGCGGGTCAGGTCCTGGTTGATGTGGCCGGCCTTGATAATGTCGTCGTACTTGAGCGTCGGCTGGTCCAGCTTGTAGCTGTTGTAGGGGATGTACATCTCCTTCTTGCCCAACAGTTTCCAGTCGTAGCGGTCGGGTGCGCCGGAGAACATGTCGAAGTTGTCGGAGGTACGCAGGCCGTCGGACGCAGTGCCCGGCCCGTCATAAGCCACTTGCGGCGCACGCCGCACCCGACGCTGGCCGGCGTTGTAGATCCAGGCCAGGCGCGGTTCCTTCACCTGGTCGAGGGTTTCATGCACCAGCAACACGTTGCCGGCCAGGCGCGCTGGCGCCGTCACTGACTGCTTGAAGAAGGTCAGCACGTTGGCCGCCTTGGCCGGGTCCATGTCCGGGATCAATTGCGGCACCGCCACTTCTTCCTCGAAACGGATCGCGGTGTAGCTGCCGTTGGTCTGCGGCGTAGCCTGGGTGATGATGCGGCGCAGGTTGCCGCCGTGGTAGCGGGTGATGTGGTTCCACAGCACTTCCACGCCATTCTTGGGGATCGGGAACGCGTAGTAGCGGTTGCCGGTGAAACCTTCGAGGCCATTGCCATCGTTGATCGGCTTGACGTTAAGCGCGCTGCGCTTGATCGACTCGTAGATATCCGGCGGCAGGTTGACCGTGCGGTGGCTCGGGTACACCGGGATCTTGTAGGTCTCGGGGTAGCGCTTGAACATCGCCACTTGGCCATCGGAGAGTTTGTCCTTGTACTTGTCGACGGTGGCGGCGGTGATCACGAACAGCGGTTTTTCACTGGCGAACGGGTCGGCCAGAAAGCCCTTGGCGTCTACCGCGCCGGCGTTTTTCGGGATGCCGCCGGTCCAGGCCGGGATCGAGCCGTCGGCGTTGCCGGCTTTTTCCGAGCCCATTGGGGTCAGGCTGGTGCCGAGCTTGGCCGCCTCTTCCGGCGACACCGCCGCCATCACATTGGCCGCCAACAGGCTGAGGGCCATCACCGCAAATAGCTTACGCATAGAGTCTTGTCCTTCTTTAAGACAGATCAGAAGTTCGCGCCGACGCTGAAGGCGAGGAAGTCGCGGTCGGTCAGGGTGTTGTAGTCGCCACCAAAGAAGTCGGTGTAGCTGAGGCTGGCGGTGTAGGTGTTGCGGTAGTCGGCATCGACCCCGACGCTGATGGCCTTGGCGCCTTTGTTGAACAGGCCGTTGGGGCCGTAGCCGGCGACGTCGTGGGACCACGACAGGTTGGGCTTGAGGTTGATCCCGCCAATCACGTTGTTGTAGTCCAGAATCGCCCGCGCACGGTAACCCCACGATGTCGAGGTGACGAAACCGTCGGTATCGCCCTGGAAGCCATAGGCGCCGTACACCGAGTCGCGGCCGTAACGCAGTTTGGATTTATCCTCCAGGCCTGCGACATGCACGATGGCCGCTTCGCCCACCAGCGTCAGGCGTTCGGCGCCCAGTACCTGGTCGAAGAACTGGGTCATGCTGCTTTGGACCTGGGTGATTTCCTTGCGGCGGTAGCCTTTGTTGTCGTCACCGAAGTTGCTGCGGATCGGCGAGGCCAGTTGGCCCGCGACCGGGTTGATGAGCGCCAGGGTCAGGTCGGTGGTATTGAGTTGCACCGGTGCGTTCGGGCGGTAGCTGATCTCGCCGGTCCACGCCGTGCCGGTGGGCAAGGTGGTGGAGAAGCTGGCACCAAACAGACGGATATCTTCCGGGTAGTCGAGGTAGTACTGGCCGCGCCCGAGCATCAGGCTCTGGACCAGACCCGCACCGGAGCCCGGCGCCAGGCCGTTGGCGGTACCGGAAATCGCGCCGAGAGTGGCCAGGCTGGTGTTATTGGTGATGGTGCCCACGGTCGGCGTGCGGCTGTGGTAGTTCATGAAATACAGGCCGTACTCGGTGTCATCCCCGAGCCAACGCAACGCCGCACCGAACTGGCCGGAATCGCGCGCATCACGGTCGCCGGCGCGGCGCACGATCACGCCCTCGTTGGTGACGCCAAACCCCTGGCCGAACGCGGCGGCCACCGGCTGCAGCGGCGCAATCGCCGGGTTGCCCACGGTGTAGTTGTTGGTGCAGCCATCCGCCGCCACGTCGCCACCAAAAAAGGTGCCGCAGTTATCCAGTACGGTCTGGTCCCACTCCAGCTGATAGAAGCCTTCCACGGTCAGCTGGTTGGTGAGGGCCTGGGAGGCGAACAGCATGTTCACCGGAATCAGCCCTTCCTTGATCTCCGCACCTGGGCGGCGGAACGCCGACACGTCGATGGGGTTGATGCTGTTGATGGAGTTGCCGATGAAGGTACTTTCACCCCAGCTGACCACTTGCTTGCCCGCTCGCACGGTGCCCGGCAGGTCGCCCAGTGAGTAGTTGTGATACACGAACGCATCGAGGATCTGCGCGCCGCTGGATTTGGCGCCTTCCTTGCGGTTGTGATTGCTGATCTGCTTGAACTCGCGGTCTTCGTCCTGCAGTTCGAAGTCGTACCAGTACTTGCCGCGCACGAACACGCCGGTGTCGCCGTATTTCAATTCAAGGTCATGCAGGCCCTTGAAGATCTTCGAGAAGGTCTCGCCTTTCTTGAAGTTCAGGCGCCCGTCATCGCCGGTCGACGCCTGCCCGGTGCCGCCGTTCACGGTGCCCACCAGCTTTTTATCGGCATCGCGCATGCCCCAGCTGGCGCCCACCGACAGCGAGGAATCGAATTGCCCTTCGATCTCGCCAATGTTGAATGAAACAGCCTGCGCCTGGGCACAGCATCCCAGTGCAACCGCAGCGGCCAGCGCCTGTGGCCTGAAGATGGCGCGCATTGTTGTTCTTGTCATGCGTCTTCCCCGGTGAGTGACAGAAGGCCCCACCCTACTGCCGCCGGTCAGGAGGGATAAGCGCACCAAGGAGGGATTCGTGTTGTCGCTCGAAAGGATTACCGGGCGCTCTGGCTGGGGTCTGGGCGAGGTCATGGATTGGGTGGATGGCGGGTTATCAGGAGGATGGATGGCGCCCATTGCAACTATTGCCATATCGGTAACAGTCCTTGTCCTGAAGCGCTATTACTCATTTTGTTACAAACGGCTATTCTTGCCGGGCTTTCAGGGCAAACGGCCCGCTTCCCCAACGGGAAGAAAAGCCAGACTCCAATGGATTGATGCCTATTTTCAATCTGTTACCGGTGTTCACTGACGTTGATTTGTCGCTCCTTGATCCAACGTCTTACTTCAGCCGCTGCCTTTGCAGCGGCTTTTTTTTGCCGAAAATAAAACGGGGCGCTATCAGCGCCCCGTGGGATTCAGGCTTTTTCAGGTAACGATCACAGGCTGTATTTCTGCAAATTCGCCATCATCTCCTTCAACGCCTCGATATTGTCCTTGGGGTGCGAGGCGCCTTCGAAGTCGCAGATCTGCGCCCAGTGCGCCGCCACGTCATCCGGCGAAAACCCGGCGTCCGGATCGAACCCCATGCCCAGGCTTTGCTCCCAGCGGGTCTTGCCGATCCAGCCGCCGCCCACTTCAAACAGCCCCGCGGTGTCCTGGCAGGCCTCGCTGCCCAGATACACCACCAACGGGCTGACCAGCTCCGGCTTGAGGCGCTCGAACACTTGCGGCGGGATCAGGCCTTCGGTCATGCGCGTGCCGCCGGTGGGGGCGATGGCGTTGACCAGGATGTTGTTCTTGCGCCCCTCCAGAGCGAGGGTGCGGGTCAGGCCGTAGAGCCCGAGCTTGGCCATGCCGTAGTTGGACTGGCCGAAGTTGCCGTAGATGCCCGAGGTGGACGCGGTGAAAATTACCCGGCCATAACCTTGCTCACGCAGATGGGGCCACGCGGCGCGCGTCACTTTGTAGGCACCTTCGACATGCACGCGGTAAACCAGGTCCCAGTCGCCGTCGTCCATTTTGTGAAAGGTCTTGTCACGCAGGATGCCGGCGTTGTTGACCACCACGTCGATGCGACCAAAGGCGTCGAGGGCGTTCTGCACGATCTTGTCACCCTCGGTGACAGAGTCATGGTTGGCTTCGGCGATACCGCCGGCGGCGCGAATCTCGGCGACCACGCGGTCAGCCGCCGACGCATTGGCGCCCTCGCCCTGGGTGGAACCGCCGAGATCGTTGACCAGCACCTTGGCCCCGTGCCGGGCGAACAACAGTGCATGGGCACGGCCCAACCCGCCGCCGGCTCCGGTGACGATCACGACCTTATCCTGGAACTGCACTGACTCACTCATACCGAACTCCAATGGCGACAATGGGAATGGCTTGAGTGTCAGGCACGGGGCTTCTGGTCACAATAAAGTCGGCCAGAGCTGAATGGTGCTCGATAAGGCAGGGGGATGATGCCAGGCCGACACTGGTTCAAATGTGGGAGGGGGCAAGCCCCCTCCCACATTGGAACTGCGGTGTCAGGAATAGGCCAAGCGCGGCGCCGCCTGCCCAACCCCATCGCGAAACGCCAGGTAGTGCTTGAGCACCTGCACCGGCGCCTCGATCTGGGGGTAGTGGCCGATATTCGCCAGCAGTACCGTGTCGGCATTCGGCACCAACTGGTGATAACGCTCGACCATATGCACACCGGAGATCGGGTCGACCTCGCCATCGATCACCCGCAGCGGTACTTCGCCGCGCTGCATTGCACCCACCCAACGCTCACGCATACGTCGCCGCTGAGGAATGTAGGCGATCAGTTTGTGCAGGATGCGCGTACCGTCGTTGCAGTCGATCAGGCTCCAGAAGTCATCCAGCGCGCTTTCGCTGGGGCGGGTGTTGGGGCCGAAGATCTGGCTGAAACTGTTGGCCAGGGCGTTGCGCCCGAAGGCGCGGCCGATCATCCAGCCGAGCGGGCTGAGCAGGAGTTTCTGCACCAGCGCCGGGCGGTGGGTTTCGGGGAACAGACCGCCATTGAGAAACACGCAGCTGGCCATCGAAAACCGGCCTTCATAGTGGCGGGCCAGCAGCTCCTGGGCGACGCTGTCACCGTAGTCATGGGCCAACACATGCACCGGCTGATCCACGCGCAGGTGGTCGAGTAGCGCCTGTTGCAGGTCGGCCTGCTCCAGCAGGCAATAGCCGTGGTCCAGCGGCTTGGCCGACTCGCCAAAGCCGAGCATGTCGCAGGCAATCACCAGATTGCGCTGGGCCAGGGGTTGCCAGAGGTAATGCCAGTCCCAGCTGGCCGTGGGGAAGCCATGGATCAGCAGCAACGGCTCGCCCTGCCCCGCCACCCAGTAACGGATCGCACGACCACGGAAGACGAATTCCTGACCGCGCTTGCGCCAGGCTCTGAGCGGGATCTCGGCGAGTGGCATCAGCTTTTATACCCAGGGTCTTGGCTGTCCAATTTACGCAGCAACGCCGGCCAGGCCAGCGCGCCCCCCATACCTTGTGCACTCTTTGTGACAGCCGCCACCATCGCCTTGGCTCCGGCAAGAATCTGCGGGCCGATGGGGATCAGTTCAGCGCCGCCGTTTTGCGCCAGCACCTGGATATCGCAGGCGCGCTGGAAGGTGAACATCATCAGGAAGGTGTCGGCGATGGTGCTGCCGCAGGTGAGCAAGCCGTGGTTGTGCAACATCAGAAAGTTGTTGTCGCCAAGGTCAGCCTGCAGGCGCGCCTTTTCTTCATGGTTCAGCGCCACGCCTTCGTAGGCGTGATAGGCCAGGCTCGACAGCACGAAAATCGATTGCTGGCTGATCGGCAGCACACCCTGCTTCTGCGCCGCCACCGCCACCCCGGAGGCGGTGTGGGTGTGCAGCACGCAGTTCACGTCGTGGCGCACTTCATGGATGGCGCTGTGGATGGTGTAGCCCGCCGGGTTGATCTCGTAGGGGCTGTCCATCAGCTTGTTGCCGGCCTGGTCGACCTTGACCAGGCTCGACGCGGTAATCTCGTGGAACATCAGCCCGTAAGGGTTGATCAGGAAGTCATCGGTGCCCGGCACCTTGGCCGATATGTGGGTGAAGATCAGGTCATCCCAGCCATGCAGCGCCACCAGGCGATAGCAGGCCGCCAGGTCGACACGGGCTTGCCACTCGGCAGCGCTGACCTGGTCTTTGACATTCTGTGGCGATAGAACGGGGGCTAGGCTCACGGTAAAGACCTCCTTGGCGCACTTGTTATTATTTTTTGAGTGATGGGCCAGTCTAGTCAGACACCCTGGCCCAAGGAGTTGCCTTGGCAGCCAGCTTGATGACCGAGCGAGTCAGCCATGAGAATAGTTGAAATTTGCTCAAGCAGCGTCAGAGAAGCGCCGCCAATAAAGGCACGGCAAACAGGTTGAGCAGGCCACCGAGCCCTGTTCGCCGCCCACTTCATGGGCCCGTCTCACGTTCAGGGCGCCCGACTATTTGCGCGGGGACATTGTCTTTATCTGGCGAGAATGCGCGAGTTTCCGGTCAAGCGCGCAGTGCAGTAACCAGCTCGGCCAGCCAAGGTTCGGCGTCGGCTTCCGGGGTCACGCTTTCGCTGGCGTCCAGGCGCAGCATCGGCAGCACTTCGCGCACGCCCAGCTCGCCGAACAGCTCGCGCATTTGCTCCCCGCCGCCGCAGAAGGTGTCGCCGTAGCTGGCGTCGCCCAGGCCGATCACCGCGCCGGGCAGGCCGCGCCAGGCGGCGGGCAGCACGTCGCGAATGGCCGAATAAAGCGGCTGCAGGTTGTCGGGCAACTCACCCATGCCGGTGGTGGAAGTCACCGCCAGAAAGGCCTCGGGAGCATAGGCCTGCACGTCTGCCAGAGTGGCGCGCGGGTTGTACCAAGCTTCAAAACCGGCCGCGTTGAGGATGCCGGCGGCGTGACGGGCGACTTCTTCAGCCGTGCCGTACACCGAGCCGGAAAGGATGGCGACTTTCATCAATCTGATCCTGTAGTTGAGTGAAAGCCTGGGATATTAGCAGCTGTGGCAAAAATTTCGGCGCGCGCCGTGCAACATTCAGGGCATGTCATACACTGCCAGCATCCTTAACAAGGCACGTACCGCTCAATGATTAACGCT
The DNA here is from genome assembly GCF_979253585.1 of Pseudomonas sp. AC463. Taxonomy (NCBI): domain Bacteria; kingdom Pseudomonadati; phylum Pseudomonadota; class Gammaproteobacteria; order Pseudomonadales; family Pseudomonadaceae; genus Pseudomonas; species Pseudomonas sp. AC463. The sequence continues at coordinate 49,206 of NZ_CEEDDZ010000019.1, forward strand.
CAACTGATGCAAATGGTGATCAACGCTTCCAACGACGGCATCGTCGTCGCGGAACGCGAAGGCAAGGAAAGGCCGCTGATCTACGTCAACCCGGCCTTCGAGCGGATGACCGGTTACACGCCGGATGAAATTCTCTATCAGGATTGCCGTTTCCTGCAGTCCGGCGACCGCGACCAGCCAGCCCTGATGGCCATCCGCGAGGCCCTGGAAAGTGGCGGCGCCTGTCGCGAAACCCTGCGCAATTACCGCAAGGACGGCAGCCACTTCTGGAACGAACTGTCGCTGTCGACGGTGTACAACGAAGCGGACAAACAGACGTATTTTGTCGGTGTGCAGAAGGACGTGACCCTGCAGGTCAAGGCCCAGCAGCGCGTGTTTCAGCTGGAAGCCGAACTGGCCCAGGTAAAAGCCGAGTTGGCCGTGCTTAAAATGACCAGTGGCAGCAACAAATCATAGGATATTCGACCATTAAGCGGATAATGGCGTTTTAATGCCTCCCTCCTGAGCACGCCTCATGCAACGCGACGCACTTTTGACACAGGACGAACTGGACTTTATCCAGAAGATGCAGCACAACCCGCAACTCAACCTGCGGGATGCTTCGTCGAGCCTGACCGTCAACGGCGGCGCGCAAATTCGTGACTTGCTCACCCGGCTGGCCAGCCATGAGCAGCTCACCATTCAGGCGCAGTTCGAAAACCAGCAACTCACCTTCCCCCTGCACCTGGTGGAAGACGAGTTTCACGCGGTGCATTTGCGCCTGGGCGTGCCGACTATCTTTGAGGACGGGCCGATGGTCCGCCCCTGGCGCCTGGCCCTTGAAGCGCCGGTCGCGCTGGAGAACATCAGGGGCAACCCCGGCGCCCTGTGGGTGCATGAGGTTTCATTCAAGGGTGTGCTGGTGGAAATTCGCGGGCGGTTCAAGCCGCCGAAGACTTTTGCGCTGTGGTTCAGCCCTTCGGGCTACGAGCGCATCGCCCTGCGTGGCACGCTGCAGCGTGAAACCGCGAGGGGCCTGTTTGCCTATCGCCTGGACCAGAGCGACATGGACGAAACCGAGCGGCTGCGCCAGTTCATCCTGCATCAGCACCGCTTGATCCACCCCGAGGTTCACGCCTGAGATCAGGTGTCCAGGCTGCCGCGCAGAAACTGCTGCAAGCGGTGTTGCATCGAGCGCCCTTCATTGCCCAGGCAACCGATGGATGAGTCCGCCAGGGTTTCTTCTGCCATGTCCGACGCATCCCCGGCCAGCAGCAACGGGCAGTCCAGGGTCAGCGCCAGGCGTTTGAGGCGCAAGGGCAACTCGGCGCCGGGTGCGCGGTTGGAGAACAGCACCAGCGCGCGCGGCCGGGTTTTCTCGCACACCAGCGTCAACTCGTCAAACGGCTGGCCCGCAGCAAACACTTTCACCGCCAGCTTATCCGAGCCGATCAACACCCCCGCTACCAGCAACTCAAGCTCCCGGCACTCGCCGGCCACGGCCGCCAGCAATACCCGAGGTGTCGCCGAAGCGCTGGCCAGGTGCAGGCGTTGTGCAAGGCGGGCACGCAGGAAGGCGTCGAAGAACAACCACTCACTCGCCTGGCCGAAGTGCCCCTGGTGACGCAGCAGCTGCTGCCACAGGGGCATGAGAATGCTCTGGAGCACCACCGCAAGCGGGTAAGCCGCGAAAATCTGGCCGTACAGGCGGTCGAGTTGACGATCATCGAACGCGTTGATGGCCACGCGCAATTGGGCCTGCAACTGGCTCCACTCGCGTTCGGTGTCGACGCGCGAGGGGGTGGCGGGCTCGCTGTACAGCGCGTCGCGTGCCAGCATCTTGCCCACTTTGCTCACGGCGACGCCGCGCTCGATCCAGTCCAGAACGCGGTGCACGGTGTCGATGTCGGTGCTCGAATACAACCGATGCCCGCTTTCGGTGCGAACCGGCTGAATCAAGCCATAGCGACGCTCCCACGCGCGCAACGTAACCGGATTTACGCCAGTCAGTCGGGCAACTTCGCGAATCGGAAAAAGATCATCGATATCCGCGACGCTGTCGGGCGCGGATTCGTGATGAGGAGCAGTGATTTCGGGCATCAGAGGTCAGGAACCGTCCGTGTCGATTTGGATCCCATTTAACGCTTATGAGGGCACCGGATTCAAGTTACACAGCGAACCGACCAAAGTATCTGGTGTATTTGGCTGAAACAGGAATAATCCTTGCCTGTTTTTACGTAGCAGCCTACCCGGCAGCTACGTTTGTGCGCCGCCTACCCGGCCCAGCGCACCTGATTACTTGGAGATACACAATGTCTACCTCACCCGTCACCTTGATGGTTGCGCGTCGCGTGGCCAAAGGTCGCTACGAAGAATTGATGGCCTGGCTGCGCGAAGGCGAGCAATTGGCCACGGACTTTCCCGGTTACCTGGGTTCCGGCGTGCTCGCGCCACCACCCAACGATGATGAATTCCAGATTATTTTCCGCTTCGCCGATGGCCAGACCCTGCACGCCTGGGAGTTTTCCGCCTCGCGCAGTGCGTGGCTGAGCCGTGGCAGCGAGCTGTTTGCCGACCCGTCCGAACATCGCGTCAGCGGCATTGATGGCTGGTTTGGCGCAGTAGGCGCACGGCCACCGCGCTGGAAACAGGCGGTGGCGATCTGGCTGGCGTTTTTCCCGGTGTCGCTGCTGTTCAACTTCGTGCTCGGGCCGCTGCTCGGCGGGCTGGACCTGGTGCCGCGCGTGCTGGTCAGCACCCTGGCGCTCACGCCCTTGATGGTTTACTGGTTTATCCCGTTGTCGACCCATCTATTGGCCAACTGGCTGCACCCGACGCCGCCACCGCGCAAGGCCACCGAAGCCGCCGCGTGAGTACAGGGGCGGCCGCGCGCTGGTATAGTTTCACTCTGCCAGCGACGCGAGCCCCCCATGACTTCCACCCCCGCCCCGATCCTGATCACCGGCGCCAGCCAGCGTGTCGGCCTGCATTGCGCCCAGCGCCTGCTGGACGAGGGCCAACCGGTGATTTTCAGCTACCGCAGCGAACGCCCAGGCGTCGAAGCCCTGCGCGCACGTGGCGCGGTGGGTGTGTTTGCCGACTTCTCCACGGAGGCGGGGATTCTGGCGTTTATCGCCGAGTTGAACACCCACACCCACAGCCTGCGCGCGATTGTCCACAACGCCTCGGCCTGGGTCGCGGAAACACCCGGCGACGAAAGCCGCGCCTTCAGCGACATGTTCAGCGTACACATGCTTGCGCCGTACCTGATCAACCTGCATTGTTCACCCTTGCTGCAACGCTCGACACCTGCCGATATCGTGCACATCAGCGATGACGTGGTGCGCAAGGGCAGCCGCCAGCACATTGCCTATTGCGCCACCAAGGCCGGGCTCGACAGCCTCACGCTGTCGTTTGCTGCGCAGTTTGCGCCGTTGATCAAGGTCAATGGCATCGCCCCGGCGATGGTGATGTTCAATGAAGACGACGACGCGGCCTATCGCACCAAGGTGCTGGCCAAGTCGGCGCTGGGCATCGAGCCCGGGCCCGAGGTGATTTACCAGAGCCTGCGTTACCTGTTGGACAACCCCTATGTCACCGGTACCACCCTGACCGTCAACGGCGGGCGGCATATCAAGTAAGCCGTTTTGAGGATGTTGTATGACCTTATCCCTGCCCCAACACTACCGCGAGATCCTCAAAGGCCTGGGCGAAGACCCGGAACGCGAAGGCTTGCTCGACACCCCCAAGCGCGCCGCCAAGGCCATGCAGTATCTGTGTCATGGCTACGAGCAGAACCTGGAAACCATCGTCAACGGTGCGCTGTTCGCCTCCGATAACGACGAGATGGTGATCCTCAAGGACATCGAGTTGTACTCGCTGTGCGAGCACCACCTGCTGCCCTTTATCGGCAAGGCCCACGTGGCCTATATTCCGACCGGCAAGGTGCTGGGCCTGTCGAAGCTGGCGCGCATCGTCGACATGTTCGCCCGGCGCCTGCAGATCCAGGAAAACCTCACGCGCCAGATCGCCGACGCCATCCAGGAAGTGACCCAGGCCGCCGGCGTGGCCGTGGTGATCGAGGCCAAGCACATGTGCATGATGATGCGCGGCGTGGAAAAACAGAATTCAACCATGAACACCTCGGTGATGCTCGGCGCGTTTCGCGAGTCGAACACCACGCGCATGGAGTTCCTGCAACTGATTGGACGGAGCAAGTAGCAATGCCACAACTTCAACCAGGCATGGCGCGCATCCGGGTCAAGGACCTGTGCCTGCGCACCTTCGTCGGCATCAATGAAGACGAGATCCTCAACAAGCAGGACGTGCTGATCAACCTGACGATCCTGTATGCCGCCCAGGAAGCCGTGCGCGACAACGATATCGACCACGCGCTGAACTACCGCACCATCACCAAGGCGATCATCGCCCACGTCGAAGGCAATCGCTTTGCGCTGCTGGAGCGCCTGACCCAGGAGCTGCTGGACCTGGTGATGAGCAATGAATCGGTGTTGTACGCCGAAGTCGAAGTGGACAAGCCCCATGCGCTGCGTTTCGCCGAGTCGGTTTCGATCACTCTGGCCGCCAGCCGCTGATAGTCAAGTGAGCCCTATGAACGACCAACAACGCCTCGAACTCGAAGCCGCCGCCTTCCGCCGTCTGGTGGCGCACCTGGACAGCCGCAAGGATGTGCAGAACATCGACCTGATGAACCTCTCGGGCTTCTGCCGTAACTGCTTGTCCAAGTGGTACAAGGCCGAGGCCGATGAGCGCCATATCGAGCTGAGCCTCGATGACGCCCGCGAAGTGGTGTACGGCATGCCGTACGCCGAGTGGAAAGCCCAATACCAGAAAGAAGCCAGTGCCGACCAGCAGGCGGCGTTCGCCAAAGGAAAAACCCATGACTGATTTGAACACCCTGCGCGCCAGCCTCAACAGCGGCGAACACGCCTTTGCCGAGACCCTGGCATTCGTCGCCGCCGGTTACGATTACCAGCCGCAAGCCTTCACCAACGGCACCGTGGAAAACGCCGCCGGGCAGAACGAGGGGTCGTGCAAGACCTTGGGGTTGGCGCTGCTGGAAGGCTTGAGTGATCAGGAAGCGTTGCTGGCGTTTGGTGAGCACTACCGTTCGGTGGTGGATACGCCTGAGGGCAGTGACCATGGCAATATCCGCGCATTGATCGCCCACGGCCTGGCCGGCGTAAAATTCACCGCCCAACCACTCACCCGCAAATCCTGAATCAAACACCGATAAAAATGTGGGAGGGGGCTTGCCCCCGATGGCGGTGTGTCAGTCAACCAATCCAGTGACTGACACTCCCTCATCGGGGCAAGCCCCCTCCCACATTTGTTTTGCGGCGCTGTTTAGAACGAGGCGTTCTGCAGGCCGTCGAGGTAACGCTCGGCATCCAGGGCCGCCATGCAACCGGCGCCAGCCGAGGTGATGGCCTGGCGGTACACGTGGTCGGCCACGTCGCCAGCCGCGAAGATACCTTCGATATTGGTGGCAGTCGCATTGCCTTCACGGCCGCCCTGCACCACCAGGTAACCGTCTTTGGCTTCCAGCACGCCAGTGAACAGCGAGGTGTTCGGCGTGTGGCCGATGGCGATGAACACGCCGTCGACTTTCAGCTCGTCGAAGCTGCCGTCGTTGTTCTTCAGGCGAGCACCGGTCACGCCCATGTTGTCGCCCAGGACTTCGTCGAGGGTGGCATTGAGCTTGAGGATGATCTTGCCTTCAGCCACGCGGGCATGCAGCTTGTCGATCAGGATCTTCTCGGCGCGGAAGGTCTCGCGGCGGTGAACCAGGGTCACGGTGCTGGCGATGTTGGCCAGGTACAGCGCCTCTTCCACGGCCGTGTTGCCACCACCGACCACAGCCACTGGCTTGTTGCGGTAGAAGAAACCGTCGCAGGTAGCGCAAGCGGAAACGCCCTTGCCCATGAACGCTTCTTCGGACGGCAGGCCCAGATAACGGGCGCTGGCGCCGGTGGCGATGATCAGCGCGTCACAGGTGTAGACGCCGCTGTCGCCGGTGAGGCTGTAGGGCTTTTTCGAGAAGTCGACCGCGTTGATGTGATCAAACACGATTTCGGTTTCGAAACGCTCGGCGTGTTCTTTCATACGCTCCATCAGCACCGGGCCGGTCAGGCCGTGGACGTCGCCCGGCCAGTTGTCGACTTCAGTGGTGGTGGTCAACTGGCCGCCCGCCTGCATGCCGGTGATCAGCAGCGGCTTGAGGTTGGCTCGGGCAGCGTAAACGGCAGCGCTGTAACCGGCAGGGCCGGAACCGAGAATAATCACTCGCGAATGACGGGTATCAGACATGACTCACTCCTGTCGACCGCCCGGACAACAAGGCGGCTGGAATAAAAAAGGACCGCGAAGCACTTGGGGAAGGCTTGAACTCGCGAGTCCTGAAAATAATGGGTGCAGCGTATAGAGGGGGGCAAGATTAAGGAAATACGGAATAACAATCCAGCTCATAGGTGGTCTCTATGCTGTGCGCCCGATTAATCGACGCCTTTGTTACCGTTGATGTCGCCGCTTTCACCGCTGGTTTAAAGCCGGTAAGGTCGGCGCGTTCGTCATCCTGTTCGGAGTTCTCCATGCCCGCCCCTGCTCTTTCCGGCCCGCAATACCTGCGTGAAGGCCTCAAACTGGTGTTGAGCCCCGGCCTGCGTCTGTTTGTGCTGCTGCCGCTGGCGATTAACCTGATACTGTTCGTCGGCTTGATCTACTTCGCCGGCCATCAGTTCAGCCTGTGGGTCGACCACTTGATGCCGACCTTGCCGAGCTGGCTGAGCTTTCTGAATTACCTGCTCTGGCCGCTGTTTGTGGTGCTGGTGGTGCTGATGGTGTTTTTCACCTTCACCATGCTCGCCAATATCATCGCCGCGCCGTTCAACGGCTTTCTCTCGGAGAAAGTCGAGGTGGTGGTGCGCGGCACCGATGACTTCCCCGCGTTCAGCTGGGGCGAGCTGATCGCCATGGTCCCGCGCACCCTGGCCCGGGAAATGCGCAAGCTCGGCTACTTCCTGCCACGGGCCATCGGCCTGTTTATCCTGTCGTTCATCCCGGTGGTCAACCTGATCGCCGCGCCGCTGTGGCTGTTGTTTGGGGTGTGGATGATGGCCATCCAATACATCGACTACCCGGCGGATAACCACAAGCTGGGCTGGAACGAAATGCTCGCCTGGCTGCGCCAGAAGCGCTGGCAGAGCATGAGCTTCGGCGGCATCGTCTACCTGGTGCTGCTGGTGCCGGTGGTCAACCTGTTGATGATGCCGGCGGCGGTGGCCGGCGCCACATTGTTCTGGGTACGCGAGCAAGGCGCCGAGGCGATGGCCTCGCAAAAGATCACCCAGTCATAAATCCATCATCTGGATGACACACTGGCGACATGGCCCACGGCGACACTGTGGGTCATGACGACAGCTGCGCTCCACATCACCCTGATCACCGAAACCTTCCCGCCTGAGATCAACGGGGTGGCCAATACCCTTGGCCGCCTGTGCGAGGGTTTGCGCGCCCGTGGCCATCAGGTGGAGCTGGTTCGACCACGCCAGGGCGTGGACCAGAGCCGGTTGAGTGACGATGATTTGCTGCTCTGCCGCGGCTGGCCGCTGCCAGGCTACCCGGGCCTGCAATGGGGCCAGTCGTCGATGCACAAGTTGCTGCGCCGCTGGACGCGCCAACGCCCCGACGTGCTGTACATCGCCACCGAAGGCCCGCTCGGGCTATCCGCCTTGCGGGCGGCGCGGCGCTTGGGCATCAGTGTGGTCAGTGGCTTCCACACCAATTTCCAGCAGTACTCGAATCAGTACGGCCTGAGCCTGCTTAGCCGGCTGGTCACGCACTACCTGCGCTGGTTTCACAACCGCTCGACCCTGACCCTGGTGCCCAGCGCCAGCCAGCGCCTGGAACTTGAGCGCCGGCATTTCGAGCGGCTGGGGATGTTGGCGCGTGGCGTGGACAGCCAGCTGTTCCACCCGGCCAAGCGTGACAGCGGCCTGCGCGAAAGCTGGGGCCTGGAAAACGACGATATTGCGATCATGCATGTCGGGCGCCTGGCTCAGGAAAAGAACCTCGGGCTGCTCAAGCGTTGCGTGGACGCCGTGCAGGCAAGTTATCCACAGCGTCGGCTCAAGCTGATCATCGTCGGCGATGGCCCACAACGCGCGCTGCTGGAGCGCGAGCTGCCCGACGCCATATTCTGCGGTACCCAGCGCGGTGAAGAGCTGGCGCGGCATTACGCCTCGGGGGACCTGTTCCTCTTCCCCAGCCTGACGGAAACCTTCGGCAACGTGGTGCTTGAAGCCATGGCATCCGGGCTCGGCGTGGTGGCTTACGACCAGGCGGCCGCCACCCAGCACATTCGCCATGGCTACAACGGCGTGCTGGCGATGCCAGGGGATGAGGAAGCGTTTTGCGATGCGGCCATCTGGCTGCTGGAGGAGCGCGAAACCCTGCGCAGGGCGCGCTTGAATGCCCGCCAGCATGCCAGCCGCCAGGGTTGGCCGGCGATTATCGAGCAGTTCGAACATCAACTTCGCGGTGCGTGCGGCGAGCAGACGGCGATTGCAGCGGCATCGAACCCGATCTGACAGGCGGGGTGCCGGTCAAATCGCCATCGCGGGCAAGCCCGGCTCCCACATTGGAATGCGTTTCCCTGTGGGAGCCGGGCTTGCCCGCGATGGCGTCAGACCAAGCGCCGCTTACACCAGGCTCGTCAACGCCTCACGACTGAACGGCAGGATGTCGCCTTCGCGACCTTCGCGCACCTTCACCGCCCAATCCGGATCCACCAGCAACGCACGACCCACGGCCACCAGGTCGAACTCGTCGTTGTTCAGGCGCTCCAGCAGTTTTTCCAGGCTGGCGGGCTGTGCCACCTTGTCGGTGTTGACCATGAACTGCAGGAATTCACCGTCCAGGCCAACGCTGCCCACGGTGATGGTCGGCTTGCCGGTGAGCTGGCGCGTCCAGCCCGCCAGGTTGAGGTCGGAACCTTCGAACTCCGGCTCCCAGAAACGGCGAGTGGAGCAGTGGAAAATATCCACACCTGCGTCGGATAACGGCTTGAGGAACTCACCCAGCGCCTCTGGGGTTTGCACCAGGCGCGCGGTGTAATCCTGCTGCTTCCACTGAGAGAAACGCAGGATGATCGGGAAATCCGGGCCCACGGCGGCGCGGGTGGCCTGGATCAGTTCGATGGCAAAACGCGAACGGTTGGCCAGGCTGCCGCCGTACTCGTCGGTGCGCTGGTTGCTGCCTTCCCAGAAGAACTGGTCCACCAGGTAGCCGTGAGCGCCGTGAATCTCCACGCCGTCCATGCCGATGCTTTGGGCATCCTTGGCGGCCTGGGCGAAGGCGTTGATCACATCCTTGATGTCTTGGGCGGTCATGCCGTGGACGACCACGTTGCCGTCCTTGAGCTTCTCCATGGGGCCGTAGGCGGGCACGCTGGCGTCAGGCTCGGTGCCGATACGGCGCACGCTGCCCACGTGCCATAGCTGCGGGACGATCTTGCCGCCTTCGGCGTGCACGGCGTCGACCACTTTCTTCCAGCCGGCCAATGCCGCTTCGCCATAGAAATGCGGGACGTTGGGATAGCCGTTGGACGCCGGATGATTGACCACAGTGCCCTCGGTAATGATCAGGCCCACGCCGGCAGCCGCACGGCGACGGTAGTACTCGATTACCTTGGAATTGGGTACGCCACCCGGCGAGAACGAACGGGTCATTGGCGCCATGACCACACGAGTCGACAGTTGCAGTGCACCGAGCTTAAACGGTTTGAACAAGGCTTGGACAGGCATGGGAGCACTCCACAAAGAGGGGTTTATGATGTGGATAATATGGGTGGCGTGCAGTGCTGGGTAGCACTATTGATCTGGGTGATTAAGGGGTAAAACTGAAGCGAGCCCGCTTGTGTGGTGAGCGGGCTCGCCTCGAGGATCAGCTCAGGGCTTTTTCGATAGCCTGGACGATCGCGGGGTCATCCGGTGGGGTACGCGGCGAGAAGCGCGCGAGCACGCGCCCATCCTTGCCGAGCAGGAACTTCTCGAAATTCCAGGTGATATCCCCCGGAAATTCGGCGCCCTCGCCTGCCAGCAGGCGGTACAGCTGGTGGCGGTCAGGCCCGTTCACGTCGAGTTTGCTGCCCAACGGGAAGGTGACGCCATAGTTCAGGCTGCAGAACTCGCGGATTTCCTCCTCGGTGCCCGGCTCCTGGCCCGCAAACTGGTTGCAGGGCAAGCCAAGCACGGTAAACCCCTGATCCTTGTACTGCTGATAGAGGTTTTCCAGCGCCGCGTATTGCGGGGTCAAGCCACATTTGGAGGCCACGTTGACCACCAGCACAACTTGCCCCTTGAAGGGCGCCAGCGGCAGCTCTTGTCCGTCCAAAGCTTTGAGTTTCAGGTCGTGGAAAGCACTCATGACGAACTCCAGATATCCGATGTTCTTAGCAAAGCTGCGTTTCGAGATTACAACCCGCAAGCCTGCAATCATAGACGCCGATTACAAAACTCGCCTGCGGACTACTGAGCGGTAGGCCACGGCAAAATCGGAATCGCCGTCACCGCGTTCTGCGGGCTGCCTTCGATCAAACGGTCGCTGTAAACCAGGTAAACCAGGGTGTTGCGCTTCTTGTCGAGGAAGCGCACCACCTGCATGGTCTTGAAGACCAGTGAGGTACGCTCCTTGAACACTTCGTCGCCATCCTTGAGTTCACCCTTGAAGCGAATCGGCCCGACCTGCCGGCAGGCAATCGACGCCTCGGCACGGTCTTCGGCCAGCCCCAGGCCGCCTTTGACGCCGCCGGTCTTGGCGCGCGACAGGTAGCACGTCACGCCGTCGACCTTGGGGTCATCGAAAGCCTCGACCACAATGCGATCGTTGGGGCCGACGAACTTGAACACCGTCGACACCTGGCCAATTTCTTCGGCCGAGGCCAGCAGCGGCGTCAGCAATAGCAGGCCCAGCGCGAACTTCACTAAACGCATCGTATATTCCTTTGGTTAGACCAGGATCAGGTTGTCGCGGTGAACCAGTTCCGGTTCGGCCATGTAACCCAAGAGTCCGACAATCGCATCAGAGGATTGTCCAATAATTTTCTGCGCTTCCAGGGCACTGTAGTTGGCCAGGCCCCGGGCGATCTCACGACCGTCCGGCGCCACGCACACCACCATCTCGCCCCGGCGGAAGCTGCCCTGCACCAGTTTCACGCCCACCGGCAGCAGGCTCTTGTTGCCTTGGGACAGCGCCGATACCGCGCCAGCATCCAGCACCAGGGTGCCACGGGTTTGCAGATGCCCGGCCAACCACTGCTTGCGCGCCGCCAGCATGCCGCGTTCCGGCGACAGCAGCGTACCGATGCGCTCACCGGCCTTGAGGCGGTCCAGCACACGCTCCAGGCGCCCACCGACGATGATGGTGTGCGCGCCGGAACGCGCGGCCAGGCGTGCGGCGCGCAGCTTGGTCTGCATGCCGCCACGGCCCAGGGCACCGCCGACGCTGCCGGCCACGGCGTCCAGCGCCGGGTCATCGGCGCGGGCTTCATAAATAAGCTGGGCGTCGGGGTTGTTGCGCGGGTCGGCGTCGAACATGCCGTCGCGGTCGGTGAGGATCACCAGCAGGTCGGCCTCCACCAGGTTGGCTACCAGCGCGGCCAGGGTGTCGTTGTCGCCGAAACGGATTTCGTCGGTGACCACCGTGTCGTTCTCGTTGATCACCGGGATCACCTTGAGCTCCACCAGTGCGCGCAAGGTGCTGCGGGCATTGAGGTAGCGCTTGCGGTCGGACAGGTCGTCGTGGGTCAGCAGGATCTGCGCGGTGTGGCGGCCGTGCTCGGCAAAGCTGGATTCCCAGGCTTGCACCAGGCCCATCTGGCCGATGGCGGCGGCGGCTTGCAGTTCGTGCATCGCGCTGGGTCGCGCGGTCCAGCCGAGGCGGCTCATCCCGGCGGCAACCGCCCCGGACGACACCAGCACCAACTCGACGCCAGCCTCATGCAAGGCCACCATCTGCTCGACCCAGACGCTCATGGCTGCGCGATCCAGCCCCTTGCCATCCGCCGTCAGCAGCGCACTTCCGATCTTTACGACCCAGCGCTGCGCACCTGTCACTTTGCTCCGCATCATCTTCAACCTTAGAGTGAGGGCCGCGCGACCCAGCGCCGCCCATAACGTTAAACCCGGATACCAAAACGCCGCTCCATAGGGAGCGGCGTTCAAGTTTATCGCAACGAATCAGTCGCGCACGTAAATGATTTCCGGGCCGTCTTCATCATCTACATCTTCTTCGTCCCAATCGTCGTCGCCGATGTCATGGACCGACTTCACGCCGCTGCGGCGCAGGGCACGCTGGTCGTCCAGGGCTTGCAGCTGGGCGCGGGCTTCGTCTTCGATCTGCTGATCGAGTTCGGCGAGCTCGGCCTTGAACACCGGGTCGGCCGCCAGGCGGTCGGCGCGGTCTTCCAGGTAACGCATGATGTCGCGGGTCAGGCGCTCGGTGCCTTCTTTGGCGATGGCCGAGATCACATAAACCGGACCTTCCCACTCCAGGCGATCGACGATTTCCTTGACGCGCTCTTCGTGCTCTTCTTCAAGGATCTGGTCGCACTTGTTCAGTACCAGCCAGCGATCACGCTCGGCCAGGGCCGGGCTGAACTTGGTCAGCTCGCTGACGATCACTTCAGCGGCGTCCGGTGCGCTGGTTTCATCCAGCGGTGCCATGTCGACGAGGTGCAGCAGCAAACGGGTACGCGACAAGTGCTTGAGGAAGCGAATCCCCAGGCCTGCGCCATCGGAAGCACCTTCGATCAGGCCGGGAATGTCGGCGATTACGAAGCTTTTCCAGCGGTCGACGCTGACCACACCCAGGTTCGGCACCAGGGTGGTGAACGGGTAGTCGGCGACTTTCGGCTTGGCGGCCGACACCGAACGGATGAAGGTACTTTTGCCGGCGTTCGGCAGGCCCAGCAGGCCTACGTCTGCCAGTACTTTCATTTCCAGCTTCAGGTCACGCTGCTCGCCCGGCTTGCCCGGGGTAGTCTGGCGTGGCGCACGGTTGGTACTTGATTTGAATCGGGTGTTACCCAGACCGTGCCAGCCGCCCTGTACAACCATCAGCTTCTGGCCGGCCTTGGTCAGGTCGCCAATCACTTCCTGGGTCGCCGAGTCGATGATCGTGGTGCCGACCGGTACGCGCAGTACCAGGTCTTCACCTTTTTTACCGGTGCAGTCGGTGCTGCCGCCGTTGGAGCCACGCTCGGCATCGAAGTGCCGGGTGTAACGGTAGTCGACCAGGGTGTTGAGGTTTTCGTCGGCCATCATGTAGATGGAACCGCCGTCACCGCCGTCACCGCCGTTTGGGCCACCGTTTTCGATGAACTTTTCGCGACGGAAACTCATGCAACCGTTACCGCCGTCGCCTGCTTTTACTCGGATGGAAACTTCATCAACGAACTTCATAACAAAACGCCTCTCGCCGCACGGACGAGCTTAAAAAACCAAGACATAAGACTCTTGCAAAAATGAGCGTAGAGACCTCGATCAGCACCTGCAAATCCAGTGCTGGAGCCCATCACAAACAGCTTTGCAAGAGACTCACCCCACAAACGAAAAAGCCCCGTCGCGAGACAGGGCTTTTCCAGCGATCGCGCAATTAAGCGGCGACAACGCTCACGTAACGGCGGTTGAACGCGCCTTTTACTTCAAACTTGATCACGCCTTCGATTTTAGCGAAGAGGGTGTGATCTTTACCCATGCCAACACCGTAACCGGCGTGGAATTGGGTGCCGCGCTGACGCACGATGATGTTGCCCGGAATGATTTTCTGGCCGCCATACATCTTAACGCCAAGGCGTTTGGCTTCTGAGTCGCGACCGTTACGGGTACTACCACCAGCTTTTTTGTGTGCCATGAGTCAATTCTCCTAGTGAGGAATTAGGCTATTAAGCCTGAATACCGGTGATTTTGATCTCGGTGTACCACTGGCGGTGGCCCATACGCTTCATGTGGTGCTTACGACGACGGAACTTGATGATGCGGACTTTATCGTGACGACCTTGGGAGATCACTTCAGCCACAACGGTAGCGCCAGCAACAACTGGAGCGCCGATGTTCACGTCATCGCCATTGGCGACCAACAGAACGCGATCAAAGGTAACGGATTCGCCGGTAGCGATTTCCAGTTTTTCGATCTTCAGGTATTCACCTGGGGCGACCTTGTATTGCTTGCCACCAGTAACAATTACTGCGTACGACATGGTATTTCTCCGATAATCCTGCTCACCCAGCGCTTTATAAGAAAAGGTATTGGCTGGCATGGCTGCATGGGATGGACGTCCCGAATGCAATTGCGTAAGGCAGGTGCTGCCCAGGAAGTTCAGGGTGCGCGATTGTACGCAAGCTATAGAAGGCTTGCAAGTGGCCGTCTATCGCGCCTTGACACTACGGGGTCAGGGTCCTAGCATGCCGCGCAACCCTTCTGGAGCGACTGTCGCTGATGCAACCCCAAGCTTTCTACCGCGCGGTCGCGGACGATTTTAGCGCCGTCGACGGCATCATCAAGCAGCAGCTGACGTCTAAAGTGCCGCTGGTCTCCAAAATTGGCGACTATATTACGTCGGCGGGCGGCAAACGCCTGCGTCCTTTATTAGTGTTGCTGTGTGGCAAGGCCCTGGGCCGCGAAGGCGATGACCTGCGCCTGCTGGCAGCCACAATCGAATTTTTGCACACCGCCACCCTGCTGCATGACGACGTGGTCGACATGTCCGGCATGCGCCGCGGCCGCGAGACCGCCAACGCGATGTGGGGCAACGCACCAAGCGTACTGGTAGGCGATTTCCTGTACTCGCGCTCGTTCGAAATGATGGTCGAGCTGGGCTCGATGCCAGTGATGAAGATTCTTTCACAGGCCACGCGCATCATCGCCGAAGGCGAAGTGCTGCAGCTGTCCAAGGTGCGCGACGCCAGCACCACCGAAGAAACCTATATGGAAGTGATTCGCGGCAAAACCGCGATGCTCTTCGAAGCCTCGACCCACAGCGCCGCGGCCCTGTGTGGCGCGACGGCCGAACAGGCCGAAGCGCTGCGCACCTTTGGCGATCACCTGGGCGTAGCATTCCAACTGGTAGACGACCTGCTCGACTACCGTGGCGATGCCGAAACCCTGGGCAAGAACGTCGGTGACGACCTGGCCGAAGGCAAACCGACCCTGCCGCTGATCTACACCATGCGCGAAGGCACGCCGGAACAGGCTGCCCTGGTGCGCAAGGCGATCCAGAAAGGCGGGATCGAAGACCTGGAAAGCATCCGCGCCGCCGTGGAAGCCTCGGGCTCCCTGGACTACACCGCGCAACTGGCCCGTGATTACGTGGCCCGTGCAATCAAATGCCTGGAAGCCCTTCCGGCCAGCGAATACCGGGATGCCCTGGTGGAGCTGAGTGAGTTTGCGGTAGCCCGTACGCACTGATGCGGTTCAATGTGGGAGGGGGCTTGCCCCCGATACCGGAGTGTCAGTCGCTGAATCTATCGACTGATGTACCGCAATCGGGGGCAAGCCCCCTCCCACATTTGGTTTGTATTGCCAATTCAAGAACCCGCCCCCCGTACAAAACCCTATATAATGTGCGACTTTTAGCCATCCTGACTTTCAAGGAGCTTTAGTGAGCACGTTGCCACCCTGCCCGAAATGCAATTCCGAATACACCTACGAAGACGGCGCCCAGCTGATCTGCCCGGAATGTGCCCATGAATGGTCCGCCACTGGCGAAGCTGACGTGACGGGCGACGAAACCGTGAAGAAAGACTCTGTGGGCAATGTCCTGCAGGACGGCGATACCATCACCGTGATCAAGGACCTCAAGGTCAAGGGCACCTCCCTGGTGGTCAAGGTCGGCACCAAGGTCAAGAACATCCGCCTGTGCGACGGCGACCACGATATCGATTGCAAGATCGACGGTATCGGCCCGATGAAGCTCAAGTCCGAGTTCGTGCGTAAAGTCTGAATCTGCTGCTTCCATCCCGCGCCCGCCGCGGGATGGCGTTTCGCCCTCTTGTTTGACCGATCTCAATATCCACACAGAAAAACACGGAAATCGCCAATAGGCACTTGCTATTCTACGAATAAGAATTATTCTCATTGAAACCCATCAAGGAGATGCGACCCATGACTTATTTGATAGATGCCTGGCTGGACCGCCCACACCCTTACCTGCGGATACTGCATCGGGAAACCGGCGAAGTCTGTGCAGTGCTGGAAGAAGAGGCGCTGAGTGAGCTGCAGGACCAGGGCGACCTGGACGTAAATGGCCTGAGTTCAAGTGAACCCGGTGTGCTGAAAGAGGTGGTGCGTAACTTGTTTCTGTTCTGCTATGCCCGAGCGTTGCGCCCGGCGACGGACCTCAATGGCAAGTTTCACCCATGAGCCACCGCGCAAAACCCTGTTGGGGCGAACAGGTTCGCCCCAACAGGTAATCAGCAGGTCTTACAGAACGTCGAGCAGCTCAACGTCGAACACCAGAACGCTGTGCGGCGGGATGCTGCCAACGCCTTGAGCGCCGTAAGCCAGTTCGCTCGGCACGTACAGGCGCCATTTGCTGCCGGCATTCATCAGTTGCAGAGCTTCGGTCCAGCCGGCGATCACGCCGCCAACCGGGAATTCTGCAGGCTGGCCGCGCTCGTAGGAGCTGTCGAACACAGTGCCGTCGATCAGGGTGCCGTGGTAGTGGGTACGCACCTGGTCTTCGCGGGTTGGCTTGGCGCCATCACCGGCAGTCAGCACTTCAAATTGCAGGCCGGAAGCCAGGGTGGTGATGCCATCACGCTTGGCGTTTTCAGCCAGGAATTCCAGGCCAGCGCCCGCCGCGGCTTCAGCCTTGGCAGCCGCTTCAGCTTGCATGATTTCGCGGATGACCTTGAAGCTGGCGGCCATTTGCTCTTGATCAACACGGCTTGGCTGGCCGGCAAAAGCGTCGGTCAGGCCAGCCAGGATGGCGTCCAGGCTCACGCCCGGTGGCGGGTTGTCGCGCAGTTGGTCGCCCAACTGACGGCCGATACCGTAGCTGACGCGGGTTTCGTCGGTGGACAGATTAACTTCGGACATGAAGAGGCTCCGCTGTAGGACGACGCGACTTCCCGCGCCCTCCAGAACTAAAAGGGCCAGCAGACTAGCACACAAGACCGGTCCATGATGAGCCCCCTCCCCGGCTACCAGAGCGCCAGCTCGTAGGTCAGGTAGAGTCGGTGGTTGTCCCGGTCACTGGCATAGGTCGAGCGGTAAGTCGCTTTGCGCAGCTCTACGCCAAGGCCCTTGAAGGGGCTGCTCTGGATCACGTAGCGCAGGTTGGTGTCGGACTCCCACTCACGCGCCTCACGGCCTTTGTAGTCGCCGTTTTGCCCCTTGTAGTAACGCGTCATGAAACTCAAGCCTGGCAAGACCGCAGCAAAGTCATAGTCGTAGCGCAGCATCCAGGTTTGCTCACCGGCCTGGATGAATTTGCCCACACCCGCATTACTGAAGGAATACACCGTCGACACGCTGGCATAAGGCAACGCGGTTTCGCCGCTGACCTTCTGGTAGCCGACGCCGAGCGCTTGGGTCCCCAGGCGATAGGTAAACAGCCCGCTGAACATGTCACTGTCGACGTTGCCGTTACGCGCCTCGCCCGCTTTATCGCTGATGAAGTAGCGCAGGTCGCTGGTCAGCGTGCCACTGCCCACCGGCTGCTTGTGCACCAGGCCAAAGAATTGCTGGCGATAGAATTCACGCATTTCGCCGTAGTACCAAGTGCCGCTCAGCGTAGGCGTAAAGGCATAGGTGGCACCGGCGAAATCGAAGTCGCTGCCCTGCTTGCCGCCGTAGCCCTGCGGGTAGATGTCCACACTGTCAGTGGAGTTACGCAGTTTGAATTTATCCAGGTGCCCGGTGTGCAGGTACAGGTTCCGAATACCGGTGTACTCCACCTGCGTACCCTGGAAGGTTTGCGGCAGCAGGCGCCCATCGTTGTAGACCAGCACCGGAATTTTCGGCAGCAACGTGCCGGTTTTCACCACCGCATCGCCCCAGCGCATCTTGGCGGTGACGCCCAGGCTGGAGAACCCGCTCGCCGCATGCCCGTCATCGTGCACCGGCAACAGCCCCGTTCCCGCATGAGTGGGGCTGGAGTCGAGCCGCAGCCCCGCCAGGCCCAAGGCATCCAGGCCGAACCCGACGGTGCCCTCGGTATAGCCCGACTGCAGGTTGAGCAGAAAGCCCTGGGCCCACTCCCTGCGGTCATCGCCACCGTCGCGGTAATCGTCATTGAAGTAGAAGTTGCGCAAGGTCAATCGCCCATGGGAATCCTCCCAGAAACCCTGAGCCATCAATGCCGGTGACAGCCCCGCCAGCAGCCCCGCCGAGACCATGCCTCCCCTCGTGAAAAACTCACGCATAACCGTTTCCTCAATGCCATGTTGTCGATTTTTATGGGCAGTTGCACCTCGCGCCAGGCTGGACGGCATGGCGCGTTGGGGCGGACACTAACGGCTCGTCGACAGCCCCACAACGTTATGCGAGAAGCGCATCAGGCTATGCGCAAAGCACCGCGCGCACCTCGCAACCGACAGGAAAAATACGGTGAATCTCAAGCAGCTCGAAGCCTTCAAGGCGATCATGTCCACCGGCTCGACCATCGGCGCAGCCACCCGCATGGGCCTGTCGCAATCGGCCGTGAGCCGCCTGTTGAGCCAGCTGGAAGAGCACTTGGGATTCGCGTTGTTCCTGCGCAAAAAGGGCCGCCTCATGGCTACGCCCGAGGCCGAGGAATTGCTCGCCGAAGTCGCCGGGCTGGTGGACGGCATGCAGCGCATCCAACGCCTGGCCGACGAGATGCGCGTGGGTCGTTCGCGCAAGAGCCTGCTCAAGGTTGGCGTGCCCACCAGCATGACCCAGGAGCTGTTGCCACGGATCGTCGCGGAGTTTCTCAAGAGCCATGACGACATCGTGGTCGAGTTGCTGACCGGCTCTTACGACATGATCGAACGCGCTGTGCTCGACCGCTCCGCCGACCTGGGTTTTGTGCGCTTGCCCACCGAAATTCCCGACTTCGACATCGAGCCGGTCCTGCACACCGAGGGCGTGTGCGTGATGCCGGCCGATCATCCACTGGCCCGCCACGCCTGTATCGAAGTGCAGCATTTGCGCAACGTGCCGCTGGTGATGCTCGGCCGCCAACGCGCCCTGCGTGCCGAGTTGAATCAGGTCTTCCGCGCGGCCAACCTCACCCCCCAGGTGCGCGTCGAAGTGCACTCGGTGGGGGCGGCCTGCAGCTTTGTCGCCGAAGGCCTGGGGGTGTCGATCGTCAATGGTTTGCTCGCCAGCCATTTCCTGCATTTGCCGATTGTGACCCGGCCTTTTCGCCCGGCGCTGCCCTATGCATTCGGCCTGGCCTTTCGCGCCGACGAAGCCCGATCCCCGGTGGTGACTGCGTTTGCCGAACACCTCAAGCAACGCTTGAACACACAAAACGCATAGCCCAACCCAGCGTACGCATAACGTTGTCGCGGTAAAAACTTTGCCCTAGTGTCCGCCCCATACGCATCACCCCAACAACAATAACGGCACACGCCGGGGCCATGAGCATGAGCGAATCACAGAGCATCCCCACCCAAGCGGCGGTGGGAAAACCCACGCAACGCAAGCAGATCAACCCAGCCATCATCCTGCTGAGCATCGTCTTGCTGGCAGTGGCGTTCACCTATGCGGTGAACTCGGGCACGTTCCAGCGCCAGAATGGCCTGGTGGTTCCCGGCTCCTACCAGGTGCTGGAAAAACACGACTCCTTCAGCCAACTGTTCGCCCTCGAACCGCGCAAGGCGGGCGACAGCGTGGCCCGCCCGGTGTCGCTGGTGGAAGGCTTCATGGCCATTCCCCAGGGCATCGAAAAACGCGCGGCGCTGATTTTCATGGTGCTGTTCATTGGCGGCATGTTTGGCGTATTGAACAAGGCCGGGGTGATCGATGCCGGGCTGGAACGCCTGCTGGGCCTGACCCGAGGCAATATCTACGTGCTGGTGCCAAGCCTGATGCTGGTGTTCTCCGCCGGCAGCACGTTCATGGGGCTCGCCAAGGAATTTATCCTGATCGTGCCGCTGATGGTGGCCATGGCCAACCGGCTGGGGCTGTCGAATCTGATCGGCCTGGCGATCGTCACCATTTCGGTGAAGATCGGCTACCTGGCATCAATTTCCAACCCGGTGGCGTTGTCGGTAGCCCAGCCGATGGTAGGGCTGCCGATTTTCAGCGGTTTGAGCATGCGTGTCCTGGCCTACGCCACCTTCCTGCTGGTGGGGATTGCCTTCGTGCTATGGAGCATTCGCAAACAGGGTTTCGACGCCACGGCGCAGATCACCTTTGAAAGCTCGCCCCTGCCCATGCGCCACCTGATCAACCTGATGGTACTGCTGACGGGCATCGCGTTCCTGGTCTACGCCTCCAACCGCTGGGGCTGGAAATACCATGAGTTGTCGGCGTTCTACCTGTTGCTGACCGTAGCCTTCAGCGTGATCGCCGGCCTTGGCGCGAGTGCTGCCGCCAGTGCCTTTGTCGACGGGATGAAAAAGGTGCTGATCGCCGGCGTGCTGATCGGCCTGGCCACCGCCGTTGAGATCATCCTCAGCACCGGCCAGGTGCTGGACACCATCGTCAACAGCCTGGCCAACCTGGTGGGCGATCACGGCCCGATTGTGTCGGCCTACGGCATGTTCTTCGCGCAGCTGGGGCTGGATGTGCTGATCCCGTCCACCTCGGGCCAGGCCGCCGTGACCATGCCGATTTTCGGCCCGCTGGGGCAGTTGTCCGGGGTCAGCCCGCAGACCACGGTGTTCGCGTTTTTGATGGGCAACGGCCTGACCAACATGATCACGCCCACCTCCAGCGGCCTGCTGGTGCTGCTCGCCACCGCCAATGTCGGCTGGGGCCAATGGGCCCGCTACATCCTGCCGCTGTTCTTGATCTATGCCGTGCTGGCGATGGTGCTGCTGGCCATCGCGGTCACGAGCGGGTACTGAGTCGATGAGTGTTTTCTCCATGCACACCCTGCACAACCAAATGATCCCGATGCGCGATGGCATCTACCTGGCCACGGATATTTATCTGCCGGAGGACGGCGCAGGCCCTTTTCCGGTGGTGATCGAGCGAACGCCCTACGATAAAAGCAAACCCTCACGCTCGGAAAAACAACTCGACGGCCAACACATTTCCCGCGAGCAAATGGCGGCGCGTTTCACCGCGCAAGGTTTTGTCGCCATCTTCCAGGACTGTCGTGGGCGCTACGCCTCCGAGGGGGTGTTCACCAAATACACGGCCGAGGGCGAAGATGGTTTCGACACCCTGGCCTGGATCGCCCTGCAACCCTGGTGCAATGGCAAAATCGGCAGCATGGGCCTGTCTTACGCGGCCCACACGCAGCTGGCGATGGCTTGCCTGCACCCGCCGGGCCTGAGCAGCCTGGTGCTGGACAGCGGCGGTTTCGCCAACGCCTACCAGTGCGGGATTCGCCAGGGCGGTGCATTCGAGCTCAAGCAGGCCACCTGGGCCTTCCGCCAGGCCAAGGAAAGCCCGGCGGCGCTGGCCGACCCGGTGATTCGTGAGGCGCTGGAGCAGGAGGATATTCATCAGTGGTTTACCAAAATGCCCTGGCAGCCCGGGCAGTCGCCGCTGCGCCATGTGCCGGAATACGAAGCCTATGTGCTGGAACAGTGGGCCCAGGGCAGCTTCAGCGAGTACTGGCGCAAGTCCGGTATCTACGCCGAAGGCCATTACCCGCAACTGCCCGATATCCCGGTGCTGTTCATGTCCAGCTGGTACGACGCCTACGTCAGTTCGACACTGGCCAACTACCGCGCCTTCAACCGCCACGGCACGCAAAACCAGCGCCTGGTCATGGGCCCGTGGCTGCACGGCGACCGCAATATCAGCCACAGCGGGGATGTGGATTTCGGCGCGCACGCGGCGTTCGATGGGCACGTCGACCAGGATTGGCTGAGTTGCCGCCTGGCCTGGTTCGAGCACTCCCTCAAGCCCTCGGCGCAACCTGCGGCGCCCAGTGTGCAGGTGTTTTTGATGGGCGGCGGCAGTGGCCAGCTCAACGCTGACGGGCGCCTGCAGCACGGCGGGCGATGGTTGCAATCGGCACAATGGCCTCTGCCGGGCAACCAGGTAGTGACGCTGTACTTGACCGCGCAAAAACAACTGAGCCGCATCGCACCGACCGAGGCTGGCGCCAGCATGACTTACCTCGCCGATCCCGCCCACCCGGTGCCGACCCTCGGTGGCGCGCTGACCTCCGGCGCACCGATATTTGTGGGCGGGGCTTTCGATCAACGCGAGCGCGCCGACTTCTTCGGCACACGGGGCAACAATCGCCCGCTGAACGAACGGGAAGATGTGCTGAGTTTCCACACCGAGCCACTGGAAGAAGACCTGGTCGTCGCCGGTGACGTGCAGATCGAATTGTGGATCGACAGTGACGCGCCCGACACCGACTTCACCGCCAAACTGGTGGATGTGTACCCGCCGAACGCCGATTATCCCGATGGGTTTGCGATGAATATCACCGATGGCATACGCCGTTGCCGCTATCGCGATTCCTGGGAGCAACCCACGCCGCTCACGCCGGGTGAACGGGTCAAGGTGCTGATCGAGCCTTTCGCTACCTGCAATCTGTTCAAGCGTGGCCATCGTCTGCGCCTGGACATCGCCAGCAGCAATTTCCCGCGCTTTGACGTCAACCCAAACAGCGGCGAACCCTCGGGCCAGGCCAATCACCCACGGGTGGCACGCAATACCGTACACCTGAGCCGAGGCGCCGCCTCTTGCCTCAGGCTGACCGTGATACCCACCCCAGCGGCCCCCTGAGCCATCAACGTCGCCATCACTGCACGGTGATGGCGACCCTTCGTCGCACCTGTAAGAAAAGCATTTCAGATTCATTTCCTGCCGCCGATAAAGGCCTACAAACATTGGCTGGCTCAAAGAACAACACCGTCCAGCAAACAGACATCACTCTTGCGGAGCAATCGATGAACAGCTGGTTCGGTAACATCAGCGTCAACCTCAAACTGGGCCTGGGCTTCGGCCTGGTGCTTGTCCTCACCTCGATCCTGGCCCTCACCGGCTGGACCAGCCTGGGCGGCCTGATCGACCGCAGCAACTGGATGAGCGACATCACCCAGCTCAACGCCTCGCTGACCAAGCTGCGCATCGTGCGCCTGCAATACATGCTGGCCAACGGCGACGAAACCGTGGCGCAGAATGTGCAGACCAACCTGGATGCCTTCGCCGCCCAGCAGCAGAGACTCCTGGACACGTTCAAGAGCCCGGAAAACCTCAAGCTGCTCAACGAACAGAAAGCCATCATCACCGCCTATCAGCAGTCGCTGAACAAAATGCGCGAGGCCTACCGTAACGGCAACGCCTCACGCCAAGTGATGGGCGACAAGGCTGACATCGCCAACGCACAGATCAACGCGCTGGAAACCAGCGTGAAGCAAATGCCTGACAGCTCGGAGCACCTCGCGCAGTTCCAGGCCGTGGCCGATGCCAAGATGCAATTCCAGTTGGCCCGCTACGAAGTGCGCGGCTACACCGGCAACGTCAACGCAGACACCGAAGCCCGCGCCGCCGCACAGATCGAAAAAGCCATCGGCGGGTTGAAAGACCTCAGTGCTGCCTTCGGCGCCAGTCAGCAGAGCGCGTTGACCGCGCTGGAAACCGCTCTCGGCGCCTATCGCACCGCCGTACAGAACTACAAGGCTGCCAACGCCAACATCGTGACTGCCCGTGCGGAAATGACCACCCAGGGCACCGATATCGTCAGCATCAGCGACAAGCTCTACGACATCCAGCTGGATCGCCGTGATGCCGAAAGCGCCCAAGCGCGCAGCCTGCAATTGATCAGCACGTTGCTGGCCCTGCTGGTCGGTGTCATTGCGGCACTGATCATCACCCGCCAGATCACCCGCCCAATCCAGGAAACCCTGGCGGTGGTGGAGCGCATTGCCTCCGGTGACCTGAGCCACAACATCCAGGTGACCCGCCGCGACGAACTGGGCGTGCTGCAACAAGGCATCCAGCGCATGGGCACCACCCTGCGTGAATTGATCAGCGGCATTCGTGACGGCGTGACCCAGATCGCCAGCGCCGCCGAAGAGCTGTCGGCCGTGACCGAGCAGACCAGCGCCGGCGTCAACAGCCAGAAGATCGAGACCGACCAGGTCGCCACCGCCATGCATGAAATGACTGCCACCGTGCAGGAAGTGGCACGCAACGCCGAACAGGCCTCCCTGGCCGCCGCCGATGCTGACGGCCAGGCCCGCGCTGGCGACAAAGTGGTGGCCGAAGCCATCGCCCAGATCGAACGCCTGGCCGCCGAAGTGGCGCGCTCTACCGACGCCATGACGCACCTGCAACAAGAGAGCAACAAGATCGGCAGCGTAATGGACGTGATCAAGGCCGTCGCTGAACAGACCAACCTGCTGGCCCTCAACGCCGCGATTGAAGCGGCACGTGCCGGTGAAGCCGGTCGTGGGTTTGCCGTGGTCGCCGACGAAGTACGCGGCCTGGCCCAGCGTACGCAAAAATCCACCGAGGAAATCGAAGGCCTGGTCGCCGGTTTGCAGAACGGCACCCAGCAAGTGGCCAACGTGATGAACAACAGCCGCAGCCTCACCGACAGCAGTGTCGAGCTGACGCGCAAGGCCGGTGTGTCGCTGGAAAACATCACCCGTACGGTGTCGAACATCCAGTCGATGAATCAACAGATCGCCGCCGCCGCCGAGCAACAAAGCGCCGTGGCCGAAGAGATCAGCCGCAGCATCGTGAATGTGCGTGACGTGTCGGAACAGACCGCCACCGCCAGTGACGAGACGGCGAAATCGAGTGTGGAACTGGCGCGTTTGGGTAGCCAGTTGCAGCAGATGGTGAGTCATTTCCGGGTTTAAGAAACCAAAAGGCCGCCCCGGTTTAAGCCGAGGCGGCCCCACCTCTCAGACCTTACAGGTCGTCGAAGCTGTCCCGCAGGAATACCCATACGTGATAAACACGCAGGGCATTCACTACGAGGTCCCACGTACGTCGTGCAAACTTAGACATACTCGGCCCTCCATAAGTGGGGCCTTACCTCCAGCGCACTTACCGGAACATGTGAGCCTTCGGATGCACGTCAGTGCTCCTGTGAAACCGCAACCCCACCCGCAAACTGGGATTGCAATAAAAAACCGCCCTACCAAGGCGGTTTTTTATTACCTGCGATTTGCCCCTCAGCCCTCGCCTTCCTCGACAAACACAACCCGATTACCAAACGGATCCTTGATGCTCATCTCCCGCGAGCCCCAAGGTGTGTTCTCAACCTCAGGCTTGGCATAACGGTAATCCTTGCCCTGCAACTGCTGCTGGTAAGCATCCACCCCTTGCGCCTGAATCCGCACTGCCGCGCCCGGGGAAGCATCGCCATGGTGCTCGGACAAATGCAGCACGCACTCACCCAACGACACCTGCAGATACAGCGGGAAATTCGCCTCGAAACGATGCTGCCAATCGACCTTGAACCCCAGGAAGTCGACGTAGAATTCCAACGCTTTGCCCTCGTCGAAAATCCGCAAAATGGGGATGACTTTTCCTAAGTGCATGGCAACCGCTCCGTGTATGAAAGCGCCCACTATAGAGGCGAAAACCCGCGACGCAAATCCCCACTACGCGCCAGAAACCGACCCGGCCGCTGACCATTCGCCTGCCCATCGCTGTAGCTCAACACGCCATTGACCCACACGCCTTCAATGCCCTCCGCCGCCCGCTGCGGTTCCTTGAAGTCCGCCACATCGCGTACCCGCAACGGGTCGAACAACACCAGGTCGGCCCAGTGCCCTTCGCGGATTTCACCGCGCTCGGCCAGCCCGAAACGTGCGGCCGACAAGCCGGTCATCTTGTGCACCGCCGTGTGCAACGCAAACAACCCCACATCCCGGCTGAAATGCCCCAGCACCCGTGGAAACGCACCCCACAGACGCGGGTGCGGAAACGGGTCTTCCGGCAGCCCGTCCGAGCCCACCATGGACAGCGGATGCGCGAGGATGCGGCGTACATCCGACTCATCCATGCCGTAGTACACCGCCCCCGCCGGTTGCAGGCGACGCGCTGCGTCCAGCAGCGAAACCTCCCACTCGGCGGCGATATCCTGCAAGTCGCGCCCGCCCACTTCCGGGTGCGGCGTCGACCAAGTGATGGTGATGCGAAACGCATCGGTGACTTGCTTGAGGTCCAGGGTCGAAGAACTGGCCGCGTAGGGGTAACAATCACACCCCACCGGGTGGGTTTTCGCCGCCCGCTCCAGCGCCGCCAACAGCTGCGGACTACGCCCCCAGTTACCGGCGCCGGCACATTTGAGGTGGGAAATGATCACCGGCGCCTGGGCATGCCGGCCGATCTGGAAGGCTTCGTCCATCGCCTCCAGCACCGGTTCGAACTCGCTGCGCAAATGGGTGGTGTATACCGCGCCGAACGCCGTGAGTTCTTCGCTCAGTTGCAGCACTTCATCGGTCTCGGCATTAAACGCGCTGGCGTAGGCCAGGCCGGTGGATAACCCGAGGGCGCCCGCCGCCAGGCTCTCTTGCAACTGCACGCGCATCGCGGCGATTTCATCCGGTGTGGCGCTGCGGTGCAGGTCGTCCATATGGTTGCTGCGCAGCGCCGTGTGGCCGATCAGCGCGGCGACGTTGACGGCCGGGTGGGCGTTTTCCACCGCAACGCGGTAGTCGGTAAAACGTGGGTAGGTGAATGCCTCGCGCTTGCCCAACAGGTTCATCGGGTCCGGCGGGTCACTGCGCAAACTCACCGGCGACGCGCTGATGCCACAGTTGCCGACAATCACCGTGGTCACGCCCTGGCTGAGCTTGGGCAGCATCTGCGGGTGGCGGATCACCACGGTGTCATCGTGGGTGTGCACGTCGATAAAACCCGGTGCCAGCACGCGGCCGGTGCCATCGATTTCATCCGTGGCCTGCGCCGTAGCGAGGTCGCCGATCGCTACGATGCGCCCGTCGCGCAGGCCCACATCGGCGACATAACCCGGGGTGTTGCTGCCATCGATGATCAGCGCCTGGCGAATCAGCGTGTCGTACTTCATATCAGTCTCCAAGCGGCAGGCTGTCGGGGCCGCCGCGATAATCGTCGAGGGCCAGCTTGATCCGGCGCAGGCGTTCCTGGTTGGCGTCGGGCAGGGCCAGCGCCAGCTCGGTGGCCAGCAGGTCGATGGCCAGCAGCATGCCGTAGCGCGCCGCCGTGGGTTTGTAGATAAAACTGGTTTCGGCCGGTTGCAGCGGCAGCACAACGTCGGCCAAGCGCGCGAGGGGTGAGTCGGCCAGGGTGATGGCAATGATGCGCGCGTCGTAGTTGCGCGCCAGTTCCACCACATGCAGCAGCTCGGGGGTGAGGCCGGTCAGCGAACACACCATCAACACGTGTTCCGGGCCCAGCGTCGCCGCCGTGACCCGCATCATCACCGGGTCATGGCTGGCGGCAATCGGGTAACCCAGCCGCACCAGGCGCACCTGCAATTCGTCGCTGCACAGGCTGGAGGGGCCACCCATGCCAAACGCGTGAATCATCCGCGCCTTGCCCAGCAGGCTCACCGCATCGACAAAGCTGGATTGGTTGAAACCCGACAGGTGCTGACGCAACGTGGCTTCTATGTCACCGAGGATCTGCCGGTGAAACGCCGACTGCTCCGGCAACCCCGCCGGGTCGAGGAAGCGAGTACCGACGCCGCTGGCCTGGGCCAACTGCAGGCGCAGGTCACGCAAGTCTCGGCACCCCACGCTGCGGGCAAAGCGTGACAAGGTGGCGGTGCTGACCTCGGCCCGCTGCGACAACTCTTCCAGGCTGGCCGATGCGGCAAAGCCCACGTCATCCAGCATCAGCTTGGCGATACGCCCTTCGCCGGCGCTGAAGGAAGCCTGGCGGGCGCGGATCTGGTAGAGGATGTCCATGGGGGCTCCGGGTCAAAGAATGCAGGACAGACCATAGGTCAGACCGAACGCGACCACCGAAATCAGCGTCTCCAATACGGTCCAGGTCTTGAAGGTCTGGATCACCGTCATATTGAAGTATTCCTTGATCAGCCAGAAGCCGCCGTCATTCACGTGGGAAAAGATCACCGAGCCCGCACCGGTGGCCAGCACCAGCAATTCAGGGTGTGGATAACCCAGGCCCATGGCGACCGGCGCCACCACGCCGGAGGCAGTGGTCATGGCCACCGTGGCCGAGCCGGTGGCGATGCGCATCAACGCGGCAAACAGCCAGCCCATCACCAAGGGGGACAGGTTGAACGCATGGGCGAGGCCGAGGATTTCATGGGTCACGCCCGCGTCCACCAGAATGCGATTCAAGCCGCCGCCCGCGCCCACCAGCAAGGTGATGCTGGCGGTCGGCGCCAGGCATTCATTGGTGAACTTGAGGATCGATTCACGGTTGAAGCCCTGCGCCAGGCCCAGGGTATAGAAACTCACCAGGGTCGCCACCAGCAGCGCGATCACCGAGTTGCCGATAAACAGCAGGAACTGGTTGAACCCGGTGCCTGGTGTGGAAAGCACATTGGCCCAGCCGCCGATCATCATCAGCACCACCGGCAACAGGATGGTGCCCATGGTCATCGCAAAACTCGGCAAGCGGGTGCGTGGCTCGCGCTCGATGAACTGACGTTCCAGCGGGTTTTCCGCCGGCAGCTGGATGCGCGGCACGATGAATTTTGCATACAGCGGGCCGGCGATGATCGCCGTCGGGATACCAATGAGGATCGCGTAAAGCACCGTCTGGCCGACCGACGCGTTATACGCCAGCACCGCCATCATCGCCGCCGGGTGTGGCGGCACCAGCGCATGCACCACCGACAAACCGGCCACCATCGGCAGGCCGACCATCAGGATCGACACCCCCACGCGCCGCGCCACGGTAAAGGCAATCGGCACCAGCAGCACAAAACCGACCTCGAAGAACAGCGGCAGCCCCACCAGAAACGCGATGCACACCATCGCCCAATGCGCATTGCGCTCGCCGAAACGGTTGATCAACGTGCGCGCCACCTGCTCGGCGCCGCCGGACTCGGCCATCATCTTGCCAAGCATCGTGCCCAGCGCCACCACCAGCGCGATATGCCCCAGGGTCTTGCCGACGCCCGCCTCATACGAACCCATGATGGTGTCCGCCGGCATCCCGGCCATCAGCGCCAGGCCAATGGACACCAGGGTGATGACGATAAAAGGGTTGAGTCGGTAACGTGCGATCAGCACGATCAATGCAATGATGGCGATGGCAGCGTATGCCAATAGCCCGAAGCCCGGTGATGCGGCCATGCGGTACTCCTCGGAAAGGGTCACGTCGAGTTGGTTGTGAAACTCATAAATCATTACCGAGGAGTATTTTCAATTTTTATGAAAGTAAGTTTCGCCCACGGATAAGCGCTGTCGCAGTGGGATATGCCCAACGCCCGTGTATGAAAATTCAGGGGGTGTTCTTACATGAAGTTCAAAGAAGGCTGGAAACTCAATGGCCACCATCGAGTCATAGAATGCGCATCCACTCATGCCCAGGAAAATCGACCATGATTCGTACCTCCCTCACCGCCGGCGCCTTGCTTCTAGCCTTGTGCGGCGGCGCTTCGGCCGCCGATAACGGCGCGCTGAAAAAATGCATGGACAGCGCCAACACCACCGCCGACATGGTCGGTTGCAACGCCAAGGAAGCCAAGGTGCAGGACGATCGCCTGAACCGCGCCTACAAGACCGCCCTCGCCGCCCAGGAAGGGGCGCGCAAGCAGCAACTGCAAGACCTGCAGCGCCTGTGGATAAAGTACCGCGATGCCAATTGCGCGTTCGCCGGCAGCGCCACTGGCGGCACCATCGACCAGGTCAACGGCTCCGGTTGCGTGCTGGACATGACCCAGACCCGTGCCCAGGAACTCGAAGACCTGGTCGGGCCGTGATCACTTATTCATGATGAACGCGGGCGCGCTTGAGCAACTTCTTGCAGCGCTCCGACAAATGCAGCACCCGCAGATGCTTGCCGGCCTTGCTGTAACGCTCGCGCAGGGTCATCAGCGCGGCAATCGCCGAGTAGTCGACAAAGCTCAGGTGGCGGCAATCCAGCGTCACCTGGGCCGGGTCATTGGCCGGGTCGAACTGGTTCAGAAACGGCGTGGTCGAGGCGAAAAACAAAGTGCCGTGCAGGCGATACAGCTTGCTGCCGTCGGCTTCCAGATGCTCATCGGCGTACAGCTCACGTGCCTGTTGCCAGGCAAAGTTAAGCGCCGCAATCACGATGCCGCAGAGCACGGCGGTGGCCAGGTCGGTGAACACGGTGATCACCGTCACCGCGATAATCACCAGCACATCATTGACCGGTACTTTGTTGATCACCCGCAGGGACGCCCAGGCGAAGGTCTGCTGGGACACCACAAACATCACGCCCACCAACGCCGCCAGCGGGATTCGCTCGATCAGCGGCGACAGAAACAGAATGAACAACAGGATCATCACCCCGGCAAACACCCCGGAGAAACGCCCGCGCCCGCCGGAGCTTAAGTTGATCACGGTTTGCCCGATCATCGCGCAACCGCCCATGCCGCCGAACAGGCCCGAGACCATGTTCGCCGCGCCCAACGCCACGCTTTCGCGATCGGGGTAGCCACGGGTTTCGGTGATTTCGTCGGTGAGGTTCAGGGTCAACAGGGTTTCCAGCAGGCCGACCATGGCCATCAGGAACGCGTAAGGCGCGATGAGGGTGAAGGTTTCCAGGGTCCAGGGGATCTGCGGCAGTGCAAAGCTCGGCAGGCCGCCGGCGATGTGGGCCATGTCGCCGAGGGTGCGGGTCGGCAGGCCGAGCAGGTACACCGCCAGGCCCACGCCGAGGATCGCCACCAGCGCCGGCGGCACGGCGCGCGTGAGGCGCGGCAGCAGGTAGACGATGGCCATGGTCGTAACCACCAGGCCGGTCATCACGTACAACGGCGTGCCGCTGAGCCAGGTTTCACCGCTTTTGAAATGCTCCAACTGCGCCAGCGCAATGATGATCGCCAGGCCGTTGACGAACCCCAGCATCACCGAGTGCGGCACCATGCGCACCAGCTTGCCCAGGCGCAGCAGGCCGAACGCGACCATGATCAACCCGCCCAGCAGCACCGTAGCCAGCAGGTATTCCACGCCGTGCTGCACCACCAGCGCGACGATCACCACCGCCATCGACCCCGCCGCGCCGGACACCATGCCCGGCCGCCCGCCGAACAATGCGGTGAGGGTGCAGATGATAAAAGCGCCGTAGAGCCCCATCAGCGGGTTGAGGTGGGCCACCAGGGCAAAGGCGATGCATTCGGGCAGCAACGCGAAAGACGTGGTGAGGCCGGCCAGGGCATCGGCGCGCAGACGGGTGAGGTTCATGGGGTACCAGGGAGTTGCGGGGGATAAGGCGGGGAATGGTACGGAATTGCGGCGGGTGGGGCTAGTGTGGGAGACCGAGGCGCCTCAATCGGGGGCAAGCCCCCGATTGCAGCGCCTCGGTATCAAGCGAACATCACACCATCTCGTTGCGAATCCACTCAACCACCGAAGTGCGCTTCGGCGCCCACACCAGCAATTCACGCGCATGCTTGCCGCGCACCCGGCTGTTCGAGCCCAGGCCGTAGTTGGCCATTTCATACCCCCACTCGGCCTCAGCCTCGGCCAATGGCCAATCCTGCGACTGGCCCAGCTTCAGCGCCTCGGCGATGGCCGTGGTCATGTCGATAAACGACGCTTCACCGCTTTCCACAAAGTAGAAGGTGCCCGGCACATTCTTGGTCAGCGCCAGCAGGTACAGCGCCACCACGTCTTCAATGTGCACGTTGGACCAGATGTTCTGCCCCGTGCCGACATGGCGCACCACCCCGCTTTTGCGCGCCTGCTTGAGCAAGCGCGGCAATTGCACGCTGTCGCGCTTCACGCCCAGGCTGTGGCCGTAGATCAGCGTGTTGCAGATTACTGCCGAGTTCACGCCGTCTTGGGCGGCGGCCAGGATCAGGTTGTCGATGGCCACGCGGGCGGCCTTGTCGACGGTCGGCTCTGGCAGGTTGTCTTCAAAATAGATGACATCGCTGGCCTTGCCGCCCGACGCATCACCCACGATGCTTGAGCCGCTGGTGTGCAGAAAGGCTTTGTTCGAGCCCTTCAACGCAGCCAGCAAGGTTTCCACGGCGGCGCGGTGGTCGCTGCTGGCGGCGTTGATTACGGCGTCAGCCTTCGAAGCCTGTTCGGTCAACACGGCTGCGTCGTCGAGGGTGCCGATCACAGGGACGATGCCCAACGCGGTCATCTCGGTAGCCTGTTCAGCGCTGCGCACCAGGCCGGTGACGTGATGGCCAGCCTTGACCAGGCCGGTGGCGATCGAGCCGCCGATAAACCCTGCGGCGCCGGTAATGAATACGTTCATGGAGTGTGCTCCTGACTGGGTAAGTGATGGGCCCAGTATCAAGGCCCCCTCCCCGTCGAATAAGACCCTGTTGCCCAATTCAGTCTTGCGCGCAGATCACGAATCAACTGGCATACCGCGCCAGCTTGGCCTGAATGAAGTCCAGGAAGCACTGAATGCGCAACGCCAGCTGCGAGTTGCGGTAGAACACCGCGTGGATCGGCTGGCGATAACCGCTGTTGAACCCCTCCAACACCGGCACCAGGCGCCCGGCCTCAATGTCGGCGATGGTCATGAAGTTCGACAGGCAGCAAATCCCCTGCCCCTCCAACGCCAGCTGGCGCACGGTTTCGCCACTGGACGCGGCCACACTCGGCTGGATCAGCCAGCGGTCGCCCTCCACATGGCGCAATGGCCAGTGGTTGAGGGTTTCGGTGTGGGTAAAACCGAGCAAGGTATGCCCGGCCAGCTCGGCCACCGTACTCGGCGTGCCATGCTGCTTGAGGTACGCGGGGCTGGCGAGGATGTGCAGCGGCGTGCTGCCCAGCGCTCGCGCATGCAAGGTCGAGTCGGCCAGGGCGCCGATGCGGATGGCGATGTCGGTGCTCTGTTCCAGCAGGTCGATGATCAAGTCATCGCTGTTCAGCTCCAGCTGGATCTGCGGGTAAAGGCCACGAAACTCGGCAATGTACGGCACGATCCCGTGCAGCATGAACGGCACGGCGGCATTGATGCGCAGGCGCCCGGCCGGGTTTTTCTGGCGGGACGACAGGCGCTCTTCCAGCTCATCCATCTGCGCCAGGATCACCTTGGCCTGTTCGAAGAAGTACTTGCCCTCCTCGGTCAGGTCCATGCGCCGCGTGGTGCGGTTGATCAGCGTGGTGTCGAGCTTGGCTTCCAGGCGCGACAGGGTGCGGCTGACCGCCGACGGCGTCTGCCCGATCTGCTCCGCCGCCGCGGAAATCGAGCCGCACTCAATCACGCTGACGAAGATCTGTAACTCGTCGGATCGGGCTTTCACAGGCTGTCCTCGTTATCGATTGCCGCCAGCTTACACCGAGATGCGCCAGAGGCTGCTCGTAGCACGCCAGGTCGGCTTCGATGGCCGGGCAACTTAACCGCTGATCAGCAGGTGCCCGCCCAACAGTGCCATGCCGATAAAAAACACGCGCTTGAACAGCACCGCACTGATGCGCTGGCGCAGCACCTGGCCCAGCCACATGCCCAGCAGCGCGGGCACCAGGGCCAGCAAGGAGGCACTGACCTCGCCGCCGCCGAGCGTACCGCGCCAGGCCAGCCCGGCGGCCAGCGCCAGGGTGGACACGGTGAACGACAGCCCCAACGCCTGCACCAGTTGATCGCGATTCAAACCCAGCGCCTGCAGATACGGCACGGCGGGAATCACGAATACACCGGTGGCCGAGGTGATGATGCCGGTGACCAGCCCACACAGCGGGCCCAGCCAGCGTTCGGTTTGAGGCTGCACCTTGAAGGTGGGCACGAACAACCCACTCAACGCATACAGCAACAAGGCCGCGCCCAAGGCGCGCACCACCCAATGGCCGCCGTCCATGCCCAGCCACAGTGTGCCGAGCCCGGTGCCAAGGAAAATCAGCAAAAGCATCGGCCACAGGCGCTTGAGCAACGCGCTCAAGTGGCCACCGAATGCCAGTTGCCAGAGGTTGGTGACGGTCGACGGGATGATCAGCAATGCCGCAGCCTGCGCCGGCAGCATAGCCAGGCCGAGCATGCCCATGGCCACGGTGGGCAGGCCGAGGCCGATCACGCCCTTGACGGTGCCGGCGAGCAGGAACGTGCCGATGACCAGCAGGGTCAGGGCTGGGCCGAGGTTTTGGTAGAACGCGAGGAAGGTAGTCATGGGGGGATTGTGGCGCCTTTCGATATCGCCGCAAATGCGCCATATACTGAGGCAGCCTCTTGTTTTGTGTGAGGCTGAGATCGCCATCGGGGGCAAGCCCCCTCCCACATTTTGATTTGTGAATACATTCAAAGGTGGGAGGGGGCTTGCCCCCGATGAGGCCCGTCCAGCCACAGGAAAACCCCAGCCATGCACTTCGACCTGATCGACCTGCGCCTCTACCTGCACATCCTCGACACCGGCAACATCACCGCCGGCGCGGCCCGCAGCCATCTGTCCCTGGCCGCCGCCAGCGCGCGCATCCGGGCGATGGAAGCCTCGCTGGGCATCGAGTTCCTCGAACGCGGTCGCCGTGGCGTCACTCCCACCCCCGCCGGCAAGGCCCTGGCCCGCCACGCGCGCCTGTTGCTGCAACAAGCCGAGCACCTGCAACAGGACCTGGCCGAATACGCCAACGGCGTCAAAGGCCAGGTGCGCCTGCTGTGCAACACCACCGCCCTGAGCGAATACCTGCCGGAACTGCTGGCGGATTTTCTGCGCGAGCACCCCAACCTCGACATCGACCTGCAGGAATTGCCCAGCCTGCGCATCACCCAGGCCTTGCGACAAGGTACTGCGGACTTGGGGATCATTTCCGACGCGGTAGACACCCACGGCCTGCAGACTTTGGCATTTCGCGACGACCCGCTGGTGCTGATCACGCCCCTCGACCATCCACTGGCCACCGCGAGTTTCATCGACAGCCTGCAATATGAATACGTCGGTCTGACCGCCAATAGCGCACTCTCGGTGTACCTGGAAGAACAGGCGCTGCACGCCGGCTTTCGCCTGCAAACACGCATCCGCGCCGAGGGTTTTGATGGGGTGATCCGCATGGTCGCCCGTGGCGCCGGCCTCGGCATCGTGCCCCTGGCAGCCCTGGAACGTTGGCCATCGGAGCGCAGCTTCAAGGCCCACCCCCTGCAAGAAGAGTGGGCCTGCCGCAAGCTGCTGTTATGCGCGCGCTCGTTTGAGCAACTGCCCGGTTACGCCAAAGCCTTGTTCGACGCCTTGGCCCTGCCCTTGCGGAAGAACCCGTAATACACCGCCGACAGAATCAGCAGGAAAGGCACCCCAAACACCAGGGTCATCTTGAACGCATCGGTGAAATACGTGGTGATCATCACCGCGCCCATCAGCACCAGGCCGAGCAAGGTGCTGTAGGGAAACAGGCGCAGCTCGAAGGACAGCTTCGCGCCGCCATGGCGTTTGCGATAGCGACGGAAAAACAGGTGCGTGAGGAAAATCATGAACCAGGTGAAGATCGCGCCAAACATCGAGATCGCCATCATCAGGGTGAACGAGCTTTCCGGGTACACCAGGTTAAGCAAAGTCGCCAGGGCAATCCCTGAGCTGGACAGCAGCAATGCATTCAGCGGGATCCCGCTTTTGCTCAAGGCGCCCATGGACTTGGGTGCAAACCCCGCGCGGGACAAACTGAACATCATGCGCGTAGTGATATAGAGCTGGCTGTTCATCGCCGACAGCGCGGCGATCAGGATCACGAAATTCATTACCCCGGTGGCACCGGGAATGCCGATGGTCTGCATCACCGTCACAAACGGGCTCTGGGTCTGCCCGGCCTGGTTCCACGGCACGATGGCCAGCATCAGCGCCAGGGTCAGCAGGTAAAACACCACCAGGCGCACGATGGTCGCGCGAAAGGCTTTTTTCACCGCCTGCTCCGGGTCGGCGGCTTCACCGGCGGCCACGGCGATCATCTCCACGCTCAAGTAGCTGAAGATCGACACGATCACCGCGATCCACATGCCGCTCAACCCATGGGGGAAAAACCCGCCATGGGCCGTGTAGTTCTGCACGCCGTAGTCCGGGTTGCCGGAGCCGAACACCACATACACCGCAAGGATGATGAAGCCGACGATGGCGCTGATCTTGATGGTGGAGAACCAGTATTCGAAGTTGCCGAAGGTCTTCACGCTGATGGCATTGAGCAGGATCAGCACGCTGGAAAACGATACGATCCACACCCACTCGGGCACGTTGGCGAACCAGTACTTCATGTACATCGCCACCGCCGTGACCTCGGCGCCCACCGCCAGCACAATCGCCGCCCAGTAGGCATACCGCACCAGGAAGCCGGCCAACGGGCTGATGTAGAACTCGGCGTACGCGCCGAATGAGCCGGAGGTGGAATGCGCCACGGTCATCTCCGCCAGGCAGCCCATCAACAGCAAGGTGATCAAGGCACCGATGGCATAGCTCACCAGCACGCTGGGGCCGGCGTAGCCAATGGCATAGGCGCTGCCCATGAACAGCCCGGTGCCGATGGCGCCACCGATGGCGATCATGCTCATCTGGCCGGAAGTGAGCTGGCGCCGCAGGCCCAGTTCGCGGTGGGTGATTTCGGCAAAGCCGTTGTCGGGTGTGGTCACGTGGTGTGCCCCTTTATTATTGTGGTTGCACGATTTAACTGATGTCACAAATCTCCTGTGGGAGGGGGCAAGCCCCCTCCCACATTTGATCGGTGTTGCCCTTAGGTAACGCTGTGACGAACTTTGAATTGCGGCTGGTCCCAGGTGTGCTCATCAAGGATTTCGCCGAGGATTTCCACCGCGTCAAACACCTCGGTAAAGCTCGTATACAACGGCGTAAACCCAAAGCGCATGATGCGCGGCTCGCGGTAATCACCAATCACGCCACGGGCAATCAACGCCTGGATCACCGCATAACCTTCAGGGTGTTCGAAGCTCACGTGGCTGCCGCGTCGGGCATGTTCGCGCGGGGTGATCAGCACCAGGTCATGGGCGGCGCAGCGGGCTTCGACCAGGTCTATAAACAGGTCGGTCAACGCCAGGGATTTAGTGCGCAGGCTGGCCATGTCGGTCTGTTCGAAAATGTCCAGGCCGCATTCCACCATGGCCAACGACGTAATCGGCTGGGTGCCGCACAGGTAGCGTGCGATTCCGGCGCTGGGCGCGTAGGTCGATTCCATGGCGAACTGTCGGGTATGCCCGAACCAGCCCGACAGCGGCTGACGTACCAGGTCCACCAGCGCCGGGTTGACCCACACAAACGCCTGGGAGCCCGGCCCGCCATTGAGGTATTTGTAGGTGCAGCCAATCGCATAATCAGCGCCGGCCTGGTGCAGGTCGATGGGCACCGCGCCCGCCGAGTGGGCCAGGTCCCAGATACTCAGCGCGCCGCATTCATGGCTCAAGGCGGTGAGCGCCTGCATGTCGTACATGTAGCCGGTCTTGTAGTTGACGTGGGTGAGCAGCACCACCGCCACGTCGGCGTCGACGGCCTGGGCCAGCTCGGCCGGGCTGTTCACCAGGCGCAGCGAATAGCCCTGCTGCAGCAGCTCGGCCAGGCCCTCGGCGATATACAAATCGGTAGGAAAGTTGCTTGCTTCGCTGACGATCACCTTGCGTTGCGGCTGGCGTTGGCGCTGCACGCTCAACGCGGCGCTGAGCACCTTGAACAGGTTGATGGAGGTGGTATCGGTGATCACCACTTCGCCGTCGCGCGCGCCGATCAGCGGCGCCAGGCGGTTGCCCAGGCGCTGGGACAAATCCGCCCAGCCGGCGCTGTTCCAGCTGCGAATCAGGCCATTGCCCCACTCCTCGGCAATCACCGCCTGCGCCCGAGCGAGCGCTGCCACCGGGCGCGCGCCGAGGGAGTTGCCGTCGAGGTAGATCACCCCTTCCGGCAAGGCGAACTGATGGCGCAGTGGCGCCAGCGGGTCCTGGGCGTCGAGGGTTTGGCAGTGGCTTCGAGTGGTCATGGGCGATCCTGATTCTTATAAGTGAAGATGGACCAAATAATGAACGAAGATTTACAGAATTTTCGTGCAAAGTGGCAGGCAACAGGCTAATTAAGCTGTAGGAAATTCGAATTTAACCCCAAAACACGCGGATTTATTCTAACCATGATTCTTGATGCCACCGACCTGCGCCTCCTGCATTTCCTGCAACAGGATGGCCGTATCAGCAACCAGGAACTGGCGGAAAAAGTCGCCCTGTCGCCCTCCGCCTGCCTGCGCCGTTTGCGCCTGCTGGAGAGCGAAGGAATCATCAGCGGTTATCGCGCGGTGTTGAATGCCGAGCAACTGGGGATCGAGCTGGAGGCCATCGTGCATCTGTCGCTGCGCCAGGATGTGGAGGATTGGCACGAGACGTTTATCAAGAAGGTGCAGGGTTGGCCGGAGGTCGCCAGTGCCTATGTGATCACCGGCGCGAGCAACTACGTGCTGCGGGTGCAGGCGAGGAATTTGAAGCACTTTTCGGACTTTATCGTGAACCACCTGAACCGCACGGCGGGGGTGATGGATATTCGCTCGGAGATTGTGTTGCAGAAGATCAAGGATCGGGATGAGGTGTTGGACTTGGTCATCCGCAAATAACCGCAACACCACAAAACAAATGTGGGAGGGGGCTTGCCCACTCCCACATTTTTAAATGCATTCAATCTTCGAGGGCGCGCACTCGCTGCATGCGCTTTTGCTCTATCGGCGCCACCGCAGGCTGCAACTCAAAGTCAAAATCAATCTGCGCAAACCGCCCTTCCACCCCAAACTCCCGCGCCAGTTGCTGATCCTCACTGAAGCGAATCTCGGCGATCAATTCATCCCGCGTCGCGTAGGCAAAATCATCATGCAGGTACGGGTCATCCGACAGGTTGATCTGCGTGGTCAGGTGCCGATGCCCCGGCGCCGAGATAAAGAAGTGAATGTGCGCCGGCCGCTGCCCGTGGCGCCCCAGTTGGTCGAGCAATTGCTGGGTCGGCCCGGTCGGCGGGCAGCCGTAGCCCGAGGGCACGATGCTGCGAAACCGGTAGTTGCCCTGGGCGTCGGTTTCGATGCGACGGCGCAGGTTGAATTCCGATTGGCTCGGGTCGAACCAGGAATAGGTGCCGCCGGTGTTGGCTTGCCACACATCGACAATCGCCCCGGCCAACGGCTTGCCGTTTGTGTCGCGCACTTGCCCGCGCATAAACAGCGGCGCCGCCGCGTCGGTGCCGTCATCCAAACGCGCTTCGTATTGGCTCAGCGGCGCGCCGGCCACGTACAGCGGGCCTTCGATGGTGCGCGGGGTACCGCCGGATTTGCCGGCTTGTTCGTCGGCGGCGTCCATCAACAAGTCCAGGTAATGCTCCAGGCCCAACCCGGCAGCGAGCAAACCTGCTTCCTGGTTCTTGCCCAAGTCGTTGAGGTAGTTGACCGCCTTCCAGAACTCTTCCGGGGTCACTTCCAGGTCTTCGATGATGTTCACGGTATCGCGCAGGATGCGGTAGACCAGCGCCTTGGTGCGCGGGTTGCCGGCGTCGTTGAGGTTGCCGCTGGCTTCTTCGAGAAACTGTTGGGCGTGGGCAGTCTGGGACAGTCGGATGGACATGATGCAATCCTCATCTTGTAATTATCAGGTGCAAAAACAGGCTCAGCGGTCGTCCTCATGGATCGACGAAGGGTGCCGGCACAGGGCGTTCACTTCAATCGCCATGTAGGGGTAAAGCGGCAGTTGCATCAGCAGGTCATGCAGTTCCTGCACACTGTCGACGTCGAACACGCTGTAGTTGGCGTAGAGCCCGGCGATGCGCCACAGGTGGCGCCATTTGCCCTGGGCTTGCAGGCGCTGCGCCAGGGCTTTCTCGTCGGCCTTGAGGGCGGCGGCGCGCTCGGGGTTCATGTCGACGGGCAGGTTCACGGTCATTTTTACGTGGAACAACATGGCAGGCGCCTCTTAGTGTTTGTCACGACGGAAGAACGCCAGGCGCTCTTCATCGATGGCCAGGCCCAGGCCCGGCAAAGTGGAAACATGCAACTGGAAATCCCGGTAAAGCGGCGGCTCGGTGAGGATGTCTTCGGTCAGCAGCAGCGGGCCGAACAGCTCGGTGTCCCAGGCCAGCTTGTTCAAGGTCAGGAAGGCATGCGCCGAGGCCAGGGTGCCGATGCCACCTTCAAGCATGGTGCCGCCGTACAGGCCGATGCCCGCCGCCTCGGCAATCGCCGCCGTGCGCAACACCGCGCGGGGGCCGCCGTTCTTGGCGATCTTGAGGGCGAACACCGAGGCCGCGCCTTCGCGGGCCAGGTTGAACGCGTCCTCCACACATTCGATGGATTCGTCGGCCATGATCGGCGCCGGGCTCGACAGGTTCAGCCGCGCCATGCCGCCACGGTTGTTGCGCGAGATCGGTTGTTCGATCAGGTCGATACCGTTGTCGCCCAGCACCTTGCAGGCACGCAGGGCCACGGCTTCGTCCCAGGCCTGGTTGACGTCGACGCGCACACTCGCGCGGTCGCCCAAGGCCTTTTTGATCGCGATCACATGGGCCAGGTCGCGGCTGACTTCACCCGCGCCGATCTTGAGTTTAAAGATGCGGTGGCGCCGCAGGTCGAGCATCTTTTCGGCTTCGGCAATGTCTTGCTCGGTGTTGCCGCTGGCCAGGGTCCAGGCCACCGGCAAGGCATCACGCACGCGGCCGCCGAGCAGTTCACTCACCGGCAGGTTCAGGCGTTTGCCCAAGGCATCGAGCAAGGCGCTTTCGATACCGGACTTGGCAAAAGTGTTGCCGCGAATGCTGCGCTCCAGGCGCAACATGGCGGCGTTGATATTGCTCGCATCCTGGCCAACCAGCAGCGGCGCAAA
Source organism: Pseudomonas sp. AC463 (assembly GCF_979253585.1). Taxonomy (NCBI): domain Bacteria; kingdom Pseudomonadati; phylum Pseudomonadota; class Gammaproteobacteria; order Pseudomonadales; family Pseudomonadaceae; genus Pseudomonas; species Pseudomonas sp. AC463. Next base: position 90,192 of record NZ_CEEDDZ010000019.1, read on the forward strand.
ATGCCGGTCGATATTGATCTTGATGCTGTCGGGGCTTTCATTGCCGTAGCTCAGGCCACCGATGGTGGTGGACTCACCAATGCCTTCGATGCCGTCGGCGCAACGCACGCGGATGATTACCAGGGTCTGGTTTTGCATCGTGTGCATCGCCAGCTTGTGCGGGCGGATGGTGGGGAGGTCGACGATGATGGTGTCGATCGACTCGATGGCGCAAATCGGCATGGCAATACCCGTTGGGTTCTTTATAGGTTTGAGCCGATTTTGTCCCGCATCTTTCCAGGCGGCCAATATAGAATTAGTCTCACGCAATACCCTCAAGGTATGAAAGGAGCCGTCATGGAACTGCGTCACCTGCGCTATTTCCAGGTACTGGGGGAAACCCTCAACTTCACCCGCGCCGCCGAACGCCTGCACATCGCCCAGCCGCCGTTGAGCCGGCAGATCCAGCAATTGGAAGATGAGTTGGGGGTGATTTTGCTCGAGCGTGGCCGCCCGTTGCGGCTGACCGAGGCCGGGCGGTTTTTTTATGAGCACGCCAATGTGCTGCTCGAACAACTCAACAAAGTCTGCGACAGCACCCGCCGTATCGGCCAGGGCGAGAAGACCTGGCTGGGCATCGGCTTTGCGCCGTCGACCCTGTACGGCGTGCTGCCCGAGCTGATTCGCCGGCTGCGCAACCACGACACCCTCGAGCTGGAGTTGGGCCTGTCGGAAATGACCACCTTGCAGCAGGTCGAAGCGCTCAAGGCCGGGCGCATTGATGTGGGTTTCGGGCGCATTCGTATCGACGACCCGGCCATCGTCCAGCGCGTGCTGGTCGAAGACCGGTTGGTGGCCGTACTGCCCGCCGGCCACCCGCTGCTCGACGCCCCCGCCACCCTCGCCCAACTGGCCGCCGAACCGTTTGTGCTGTACCCGGGCAACCCACGGCCGAGCTACGCAGACCATGTAATCGCGCTGTTCGACGCCCATGGCTTGAGCCTCAAGGTGGCGCAGTGGACCAACGAACTGCAAACCGCCATCGGCCTGGTCGGCGCGGGCATGGGTGTGACGCTGGTGCCGGCGTCGGTGCAGGTGCTGCACCGTGCGGATATCGGCTATACGCCGGTGGTGGAAGCGACGGCGACTTCGCCGATCATTCTGAGCCGGCGGGTGAATGATCAGTCGCCGGGGCTGAGTCATTGTTTGCAGCTGGTTGAAGAGTTGATCTGAGACCTCGCAAACAACACATTTTTATCTTCATCAGGATCAGAGACTGCGCAGGCGGTTGCGCTGCAGGGTCTGGCTGGGGGATTCATCAAAGAGCTTTCTGTACTCCGCCGAAAACCGCCCCAAATGCGTAAACCCCCAGCCCAGGGCAATCTCGGAAATGGTTCGAATCGAGCCCTGCTCAAGAATTTCCTGACGCACGCCACCCAACCGGTGCTTCTTCAGGTAAGCCATGGGCGACAGCGCAAAGTATTTGCGAAACGCATCGAACAGCTTGAACCGCGAAACCCCGGTAGCGGCCTCCAAATCTTCCAGGTGCACGGCCTCGCGGGCGTTGTCGTGGATGTACTGCCGCGCGCGGACCAGATAGTGCGGCAGCTTCACGCCGAGCACATCGCGCAATTCTTCGGAATAGTTATTCGGCTGGGCGAGGATCAGCCCCTTGATCAGCGAGCTTTCCAGGTCGCGGGTAAAGGCCGCCTGTTCATACAATTCGCTGCTGCGTTCCAGCTCGGCGATGAAGTAGCGCGCCATGCGCCACCACGACGCCGACGCGCCGTCCACCGCGTCCATCACCGACTCAAAGCGCAGCGGCGCCTCGATCGGCCGTTGCAGCAAACCCTCCAGTGATTCACTCATGGCCGCCCGCGTGATCACCACCTGCAGCTTGCGGCAATCGCCGGAAATCTCCAGCACCTGGTGTTCGTTGGGCGAGATGATCACGCCCTGATCGCGGTTGGAACTCAGGCGCTCGCCGTTACGGCTCAGTTCCTGTTCGCCCACCAGCGGCAGGCTCAGGCTGTAGCTGCTGAACTGCTCGGCGTCTTCGATATCGATGGTCACATCAGTGCCGTATTCGATCACGCCCAGGGTGGTGGCCCGGGACTTGAACACATTGGCGCTGTGGTTGAAGCGCAAGCGCTCGGGCGTGGCCGTCGCCAGGCGGTGCGGCCCGCAGATGCCGGACATCCAGCTGCGGGCGCCTTCCAGGTCGAAGCGTTGAATCTGGATATCGCGTGTATGGCTACTCATCAGGGGCACCCACGGCGGTTAGGCTTCGCGCGCTCTGACGGCGCGTCGTTATTGTTGTTGAACAGCAAGTTCTACGCCACGCCGGCACAAATGCAACGGGGTGGATAGCAACGGCCGACTATGTGGATAAGAACACGACCATTCCTACAGCAGCCTGGGAAGACAGTAGCGCAACACGTCACCGCGTCGCACCGTATTGGGTAGTTGCTGCCCAATTATCCGGCCCACCTTCCCCCACTAAGCGGATAGCCCGCCACCGCGTCGCAGCCTCTTAATGGCCTACCCGTTTAGCCATTAACCCAAGGTGCCTCCCATGAGTGGTGCAAGAAGCGTCGAGCAATGGAAAAGTTTTATCGAAAGCTGCCTGGATTTTCGCCCCGCCGATGAAGTGTTCCGCATCGCCCGCGACATGTTCACCGAGCCGCAGCTGTTCGACCTGGAGATGGAACTGATCTTCGAGAAAAACTGGATCTACGCCTGCCACGAAAGCGAACTGGCCAATAACCACGACTTCGTAACGATGCGCGCCGGGCGCCAGCCGATGATCATCACCCGCGACGGCGAGGGCCGGCTCAATGCGTTGATCAACGCCTGCCAGCATCGCGGCACCACCCTCACCCGCGTGGGCAAGGGCAACCAGTCGACCTTTACCTGCCCGTTCCACGCCTGGTGCTACAAGAGTGACGGCCGGCTGGTGAAGGTCAAGGCGCCGGGGGAATACCCGGACGGGTTCGACAAAGCCACGCGCGGCCTGAAAAAAGCCCGCATCGACAGCTACAAGGGCTTCGTCTTCATCAGCCTCGACGTCAACGGCAGCGACAGCCTCGAGGACTTCCTCGGCGACGCCAAAGTGTTCTTCGACATGATGGTCGCGCAGTCGGCCACCGGTGAGCTGGAAGTGCTGCCGGGTAAATCCGCCTACACCTACGACGGCAACTGGAAGCTGCAAAACGAAAACGGCCTGGACGGTTATCACGTCAGTACCGTGCACTACAACTACGTGGCCACGGTGCAGCATCGCCAGCAGGTGAACACCGAGAACGGCACCGGCGCCGGCAGCACCCTGGACTACAGCAAGCTCGGCGCCGGCGACGCGAATACCGATGACGGCTGGTTTGCCTTCAACAACGGCCACAGCCTGTTGTTCAGTGACATGCCCAACCCCAGCGTACGCTCCGGCTACGCCACCATCATGCCGCGCCTGGTGGCCGAGCACGGCCAGCCAAAAGCCGAGTGGATGATGCACCGCCTGCGCAACCTGAACATTTACCCGAGCCTGTTCTTCCTCGACCAGATCAGCTCGCAGCTGCGCATCATCCGCCCCGTGGCGTGGAACAAGACCGAGATCATCAGCCAGTGCCTGGGGGTCAAGGGCGAGTCCGACGCCGACCGCGAAAACCGCATTCGCCAGTTCGAGGATTTTTTCAACGTTTCGGGCATGGGCACGCCGGATGACCTGGTGGAATTTCGCGAAGCCCAGCGCGGTTTCCAGGGCAGGCTTGAACGCTGGAGCGATATCTCCCGTGGCAGCCATCGCTGGGAAACAGGGCCCACGCCGAACAGCGAAGCCATCGGCATTACACCAGCCATGACCGGCACCGAATTCACCCATGAAGGCCTGTACGTCAACCAGCACCGTAACTGGCAGCAATTCCTGCTCAAGGGCCTGGACCGCCAAGCGCTGATCCTGCGGGAGGTGGAATGATGAATGCCCAATTGCAGTACCAGATCGAGCAGTTCTTCTACCGTAAATCCGAACTGTGCGACGCCCAAGACTGGGACGCCTACGTGCAGCTGTTCGACCCGCAGAGTGAGTTCCACCTGCCGCAGTGGGATTCGGAGCACGTGTACACCCGCGACCCCAAGCGCGAGATGTCGCTGATCTACTACGCCAACCGCTCGGGCCTGGAAGACCGCATCTTCCGCCTGCGCACCGGCAAGGCCGCGTCGGCCACGCCGATGCCGCGCACCTTACACCTGATCAACAACGTGCGCATCGCCGAACAGGCAGACGGCACCCTGGAGGTGAAGGTGAACTGGCACACGCTGTTTTATCGCCTGGCCACGTCGGAGCAGTTTTACGGGCCTGCCACCTACACCCTCAAGCCTGATGGCGACAGCTGGCTGATCACCCGCAAACACGCCTTGCTGCTCAACGACACCATCAACTCGGTGCTGGATTTCTATCACCTTTAGGCACCGGAGCTTTCAGATGAATCACAAAGTGGCCTTCAGCTTTGCCGATGGCAAGACCCTGTTTTTCCCGGTGGGCGCGAATGAAATCCTGCTGGACGCGGCGCTGCGCAATGGCATCAAAATCCCGCTGGATTGCCGCGAAGGTGTGTGCGGCACGTGCCAGGGGCGTTGCGAGTCGGGCGATTACACCCAGGATTATGTGGATGAGGAAGCCCTCTCCAGCCTCGACCTGCAACAGCGCAAGATGCTCAGTTGCCAGACCCGCGTGCAGTCCGACGCCGCGTTCTACTTCGACTTCGATTCCAGCCTGTGCAACGCGCCGGGCCCGGTGCAGGTGCGCGGCATGGTGAGCGCAGTGCAGCAGGTGTCGGCCAGCACGGCGATCCTGCAGGTGCAGGTGGACCAGGCGCTGGATTTCCTGCCCGGCCAATATGCGCGGCTGTCGGTGCCCGGCACCGACAGTTGGCGCTCGTACTCCTTCGCCAACCTGCCGGGCCATCAGTTGCAATTCCTCATCCGCCTGCTGCCGGATGGGGTGATGAGCAACTACCTGCGCGAGCGCTGCCAGGTCGGTGATGAACTGCTGCTGGAGGCGCCGCTGGGTGCGTTCTACCTGCGCCACGTGACCAAACCGCTGGTGCTGGTGGCGGGCGGCACCGGGCTGTCGGCCCTGCTGGGCATGCTCGATGAACTGGTCGCCAATGGCTGCGAGCAGCCCGTGCACCTCTATTACGGCGTGCGCGGTGCCGAGGACTTGTGCGAGGCGGCGCGCATCCAGGCCTATGGCCGGGCAATCCCGGGCTTTCGCTACACCGAAGTGCTCAGCGCGCCCTCGGCAGACTGGCCCGGCAAGCGCGGTTACCTCACCGAGCATTTCGACCTGGCCGAATTGCGGGACACATCGGCGGATATGTACCTGTGCGGGCCCCCGCCGATGGTCGAATCGATCCAACAATGGCTGGCGGATCAGGCACTTGATGGCGTTCAGCTGTATTACGAAAAGTTTACGCAGAGTAATATCTGACCCCTCAGCACTTCTGATGGGCTCAACCCAGAGAAATACAAGTAGAAGGGAATGTTAATGGCGGATGACATGGTTAACCCGGTAGGCCTCAAGCGTGGCCTGAAGAACCGGCATATTCAGCTGATCGCCTTGGGAGGGGCGATTGGTACGGGGCTGTTCCTCGGCTCGGCCGGGGTGCTCAAGTCGGCGGGGCCGTCGATGATCCTGGGCTACGCGATCGCCGGTTTTATCGCGTTCCTGATCATGCGCCAGCTCGGCGAAATGATCGTCGAGGAGCCGGTGGCCGGCTCCTTCAGCCATTTCGCGCACAAATACTGGGGCGGCTACGCAGGCTTCCTGGCGGGCTGGAACTACTGGGTGCTCTACGTGCTGGTAGGCATGGCCGAACTGACGGCCGTGGGCAAGTACATCCAGTTCTGGTGGCCGGAAATCCCGACCTGGGTCAGCGCACTGGTGTTTTTCGTGGCGGTGAACCTGATCAACACCCTGAACGTGAAGTTCTTCGGTGAGGCCGAGTTCTGGTTCGCGATCATCAAGGTAGTGGCGATTGTCGGCATGATCGTACTCGGCTGCTACCTGCTGTTCAGCGGCACCGGCGGCCCGCAAGCCTCGATCAGCAACCTGTGGAGCCACGGCGGGTTCTTCCCCAATGGCGGCATGGGGCTGTTGATGGCGATGGCCTTCATCATGTTCTCGTTCGGTGGCCTGGAACTGGTGGGCATCACCGCCGCCGAGGCCAGCGAGCCGCGCAAGGTGATCCCCAAGGCGATCAACCAGGTGGTGTACCGCATCCTGATTTTCTACGTGGGCGCACTGACCGTGCTGTTGGCGCTGTACCCGTGGGACCAGTTGCTGCAAACCCTCGGCGCCTCGGGCGATGCCTACAGCGGCAGTCCGTTTGTGCAGATCTTCTCGCTGATCGGTAACGACACCGCTGCGCACATCCTCAACTTCGTGGTGCTGACCGCGGCGCTGTCGGTGTACAACAGCGGCGTGTACTGCAACAGCCGCATGCTGTTCGGCCTGGCCGAGCAAGGCGACGCGCCCAAGGCGCTGATGAAGCTCAACAAGCAAGGCGTACCGCTGCGTGCCCTGGCGATTTCGGCCCTGGTGACGATGCTCTGCGTGGTGGTCAACTACGTGGCACCGCAGAGCGCGCTGGAGCTGCTGTTTGCGCTGGTGGTTGCTTCGCTGATGATCAACTGGGCGCTGATCAGCATCACCCACATCAAGTTCCGCAAGGCCATGGGCGAGCAAGGCGTGACCCCGCTCTTCAAGACCTTCTGGTTCCCGTTCAGCAACTACCTGTGCCTGGCGTTCATGCTGATGATCATCAGCGTGATGCTGGCGATCCCGGGTATTCGCGAGTCGGTGTATGCGATGCCGGTGTGGGTGGGGGTTATCTATGTTGCCTACCGGTTGCGGGTCAGAAACGCGAAAGTAGCCGTAGCGCAGTAACCCTGTGGGAGGGGCTTGCCCCCTCCCACATTTGATTGCATTTACAGGGTAGAACGCACTCGCCACAGCTCTGGGAACAGCACCGTGTCGAGCATCTTGCGCAAATACCCCACGCCTTCAGTACCGCCGGTGCCGGGCTGGAAGCCGATAATCCGCTCCACCGTAGTCACATGCCGGAAGCGCCACTGGCGGAACGAGTCCTCCAGGTCGATAAACTTCTCGGCCAACTGATACAAATCCCAATACCGACTCGGGTCGCGATACACCTCGCGCCACGCCGCCTCCACGGATTCATCGTGCACCGTGGCGGCCGTCGGGTCGCGTTCGGCGCGCGCCGGGTCAATCGCCAGCCCCGCCTTGGCCATCAGGTTGACCGCCTCGTCATACAGCGACGGCGTGGCAATCGCCACTTTCAACTCGTTCAGCAACTCGGGCCGGTGGGCGTGCGGCCGCAACAGCGCCGCGCTTTTATTGCCGAGAATAAATTCGATCTCACGGTACTGGAACGACTGGAACCCCGACGACTGCCCCAGGAACGGGCGGATCGCCTTGTATTCCGACGGCGTCATGGTCGCCAGCACTGCCCAGGCGTGCACCAGTTGGTCGAAAATCCGCGACACCCGCGCCAGCATCTTGAACGCCGGCGCCAGCTCACCCAGGCGCACGTGTTCACGGGCGGCCTTGAGTTCGTGGAGCATCAGCTTCATCCACAGCTCGGAGGTCTGGTGCTGGATGATGAACAGCATCTCGTTGTGGTCCGGCGACAGCGGGTGCTGGGCGCTGAGCACTTTGCCCAGGTCCAGGTAGTCGCCGTAGCTCATGGACTCGGAGAAATTCAGCTCGGCGTTATGCCATTCTTCGGGCGGCTGATAATCGGGAGAAAAGGGACACTGGCTCATCGCGTGGGCTCCTTGAGCGGGCGGAGAATGGCGCGCACAGGGCTCGCGTCGAGGTTGGCAAAGCGCAGTGGCAGCGCGATCAGTTCGTAGTCGCCCTCGGGGACGTCATCGAGCACGATGCCTTCGAGAATCGCCATGCCATGGCGCGCCACGGCGTTGTGCGAATCCATGGTCTTGGACTGTTGCGGGTCCAGCGAGGGTGTATCGATCCCGATCAAACGCACGCCCAGGCTGGCAAGCAGCTCAATGGTTTGCGGCGCGATGGCGGTGAAATTCGAATCCCATTGCGTCAACGGCGCTTGTGGATAAGTGCGCAGCAGCACGCGCTCCGGCAGGTTATCCACACGGCCTTGCAGTTGATGTGGCTGCACCAGCGCGCCACTGCCCAGGCAATGCAACACGCGACATGGGCCCATGTACACATCCAGCGACACCTCGCCAATCGGCGCGCCGTCGGCGCTGTAATGCAGCGGCGCGTCCACGTGGGCGCCGGTGTGCGGCGACAAGGTCACGCGCCCCACATTCACAGGGCACTCGGGGCCGAACTGCCACACACGCTCTTCCTGAAACGGCGTATCCCCCGGCCAGGTCGGGGTCGCCGCGCTCAAGGGCGGGCTGATATCCCACCACGTTTTTATTGGGTTCATTTCAAGGCTCTCGGTCGGTACTGGGGTGAATGATACGAGGGCCTGCTGCGAATTTTCTTGCGAATTCCTGCGCCAAGCGCGAAATCTTTCGCACTTACTGCGAGGAAATGGCTGATTCGCGCTCGGAACTGCCGTACGAGAATCAATGTGGGAGGGGGCTTGCCCCCGATAGCGGTGGGTCAGTGGACACCTGTGCCAGCCGACACTCAGCTATCGGGGGCAAGTCGAATCGTCGCACCGCCCCTCCCACATGGACTGCACTGGGCCTGGGGGATTGCATTCACCTGCGCTTCTGGGCATCCAGATGTCGAGTTCAGACCACCGGCGCGCACCTCGACGCTATAGGGTTCAACTCTCGTTCCCCTGCCTCGGAGACATCATGTCCAAGCCCATCACCGTACTGCGCGACACCCACCCTTTGCCGGTCCTGGATGCCTGCAAATGGGAAAAGCTCGAAGGCGACCCGCACACCGTCAACCTCAACGCCTATACCAGCGAAGACGGCAGCAAGATCATGGGCACCTGGATCTGCACACCGGGCAAGTGGTACGTGGACTACGTGAAGTGGGAATACTGCCATTTCCAGGAAGGCTACTGCATCATCACCCCGGAAGGCATGGAGCCGATTCACCTGCGGGCTGGGGATATCTTCGTGGTGGAACCGGGGATGAAAGGCACGTGGGAAGTGGTCGAGACGGTGCGTAAGTATTTTGTGTTTGCTTGAGGGGGTAATCCGCAACCGCACTTCAATAAAAAAACCGCCCATGAAGGCGGTTTTTTTGAATGGGTTAGCGACTCTCGCCAGCCAAGGGGCCTGTAGGCTCCATGTCTTTGCCATGCGCAATCGCAACGCTGAAAAATCTTTTTTGGTTAGCTGACATCAATCCTCCGAGTTTTTTAGCTTCGGCAGAAAAGCTCGCAACCAGTTGCGCATTGGTTTTCCGGGGAGACATTTTCATCAAATCAAGCCTCTGTAAGCCTTGGGTATGCGCCCAATACTAGGTGCGCTCGACCGAAATCACAAGGCGTTGCCTGGCGTCAAACCCAAAGCCAAGTCGCTCATAAGTGGGTACGGCATCGGGCCGCGGTTCTTGAATTTCGATGCATGAGCAACCAATGACACGCGCATAGGCATCAACGGAGCCAAGGGCAAGCGCAGCAATCAAGCCTTTCAAAGGATGTTGACTGTCCGGGCTCCCTTCGAGGAGCACGATTTTGATCGTGACTTTGCTGTCGCGAGGTGTGGCATAACAAAGGCCGCATAGCTGCTCATCATGCCAAATGGACAAATCAAACCCTTTGACGTCCAACGCCTTCCAGTCAGGAACATCTTCCCAGGGAAATTGATTATCTCCTCCCCAGCGGTTAAATGCCCCAATCGCCGTGGTATCAATGACATCAAGGCGAACTTTCGAAGCGTCGAGTGACTGATCTCCCCATTGCGCCCATTGCTCAACGAAAGCCGCCAATGCTGACTTTCTCGATTGCGATTGGAAGACCAGGTATTTAAGAAAATTCGAGTAGCGACGTGCCATAACGATCAGATTCTTGAAAACGGCGCAAACCATAACAAGATCGAACACGGCTTTGAGTTCTGGATGAATTCAAGACTTTTCAGGCCACCGCGTTCATTCAGAATGAACGCGGTGGTCGCAAATTTTTTCGAGCAAGCTCGCGTTACGGCTTGCGATAGCTATTGATGATCGCCGAGAAGTCCTTGCCCCCTTCCCCACGCTGGCTCATCGATTGATACAACTGCTGGGCCACGGCGCCGAGGATCACCGGTTGCTTAACCTGGCGTGCGGCTTCGGTGGCCAGGCCCAAATCCTTGAGCATCAGGTCGGCACCAAACCCACCGGTATAGCCACGCGATGATGGCGCGGTTTCGATCACGCCCGGCCAGGGGTTGTAGGTGTCGGAACTCCAGCAGCGCCCGGTGGAGCTGTTGATGATGCCCGCCAGCACTTGGGTGTCGATGCCCAGTGCATCGCCCAGGGCCATGGCTTCGCTGACGCCGACCATGCTGATGCCGAGCAACAGGTTGTTGCAGATCTTGGCGATTTGCCCGGTGCCCACATCGCCGCAATGCACGATGTTGCGGCCCATTTGCGCCAGCACCGGTTGCAGGGTGGCGAACAGGTCCGGGGTGGCGCCGACCATAAAGGTCAACGTCCCGGCTTGTGCGCCGCCAGTGCCGCCGGACACCGGGGCGTCGGCCACGGTCACGCCCTGTTTGGCCGCCGCGGCGGCCACATCGCGGATGGTCTGCGGGTCGATGGTGCTGCAATCCACCGCCGGCACGCCTTGGCCGATGCCGGCGAGCACACCGTCTTCATTCAACCAGACGGCGCGAACGTGGGCCGCGGCCGGCAGCATGGTAATCACCAGTTCGGCGCCTTGGGCGGCATCACGCGGCGAGTCGCTGATGCTGCCGCCCAGCTCGGCCAGTTCCTTGAGCACATCCTGGTTCAGGTCGAACAGGTTCAGCGCGTGGCCGGCCTTGATCAGGTTGCGGGCCATGGGCGCACCCATGTTGCCCAAGCCGATAAATGCGATCTTCATGGTCGTCTCCCGGAATCAGCGCAGGTTGATGGTGGTGTTGACGCCATCGTTGACCGTGTCGTCGTCGAACCAGCGGCTCGTGACGGTTTTGGTCTGGGTGTAGAACTGCACCACTTGCTTGCCGTACGGGCCCAGGTCGCCGAGCTTGGAGCCACGCGAACCGGTGAAACTGAAGAACGGCACCGGCACCGGGATCGGGATGTTGATGCCGACCTGGCCTACATCGATTTCGCTCTGGAACTTACGCGCCGCCGCACCGCTTTGGGTGAACAGACCGGTGCCGTTGCCGAACGGGTTGGCGTTGACCAGCGCGATGGCCTCATCCAGCGTGGCCACTTCCAGCACCACCAGCACCGGACCGAAGATTTCCTGGGTGTAGATCTGCATGTCGGTGGTCACGCCCGAGAACAGGGTCGGCCCCACGAAATTGCCCTGCTCGAAGCCCGGCACCTTGATGTCGCGGCCATCCAGCTCGAGCTTGGCGCCTTCTTTCACGCCGCTTTCGATCAGCTCCAGGATGCGCGCTTTGGCGCGTTTGGAAATCACCGGGCCGACATCGGTGCCGGCTTCGCTGCCCGCATTGACCTTGAGCTTTTGCGCCAGCGCCTTCAGATCCGGCAGCCATTGCTTGGCCGCGCCCACCAGCACCACCACCGAGGTGGCCATGCACCGCTGGCCCGCCGCGCCAAAACCGGCGCCGACCAGCGCGTTGAGGGTGTGTTCACGGTTGGCATCCGGCAACACTACCGCATGGTTCTTGGCGCCCATCATCGATTGCACGCGCTTGCCGTGTTTGCCGGCCAGGTCGTACACGTGGGTGCCAACAGCGGTCGAGCCGACGAAGGACACGGCCTTGATGTCTTTATGGGTGCACAGCGCATCCACCACATCCTTGCCGCCGTGCACCACGTTGAGCACGCCAGGCGGCACGCCGGCTTCCAGCGCCAGCTCCACCAGCAACATAGTCGACAGCGGGTCTTGCTCGGACGGCTTGAGGACGAAGGTGTTACCGCAGGCAATCGCCATCGGGAACATCCACAGCGGAATCATCGCCGGGAAGTTGAACGGGGTAATGCCGGCACACACGCCGATAGGTTGGCGCAGGGTGTAGGTGTCGACGCCACCGGCGACGTTTTCCGCAAACTCGCCCATCTGTAAAGTGCCGATGGAGCACGCGTGTTCCACCACTTCCAGGCCACGGAAAATATCGCCCTCGGCATCGGCAATGGTCTTACCCTGCTCGGCGCTGAGGACTACGGCAATGCGCTTGGAATGTTCGCGGATCAAGGCTTGCAGCTTGAGCATGATGCGCATGCGCGCGCCGATCGGCGTGAGCTTCCAGGTCTGGAAGGCTGTATGGGCGGCGTCGATGGCGGCGTTGACTTCATCGGCGGTGGCGAAAGGGACTTTGGCCAGCACTTGCTGGGTGGCCGGGTTGACGATGTCTTGCCACTGGGTGGTCTTGGACTCGACCCATTCACCGTTGATCAGCAGCTTGACCTGCTGCACGGAAATATCGGCGGATGCGTTCATGTGGTCTCCAAATCTTATAGTTATGCTAGAGAACCAAGGCGTTGAATCGCCTTGAAGAATGAGGCGTTCGGACTGTTTTTGGAGTATAGATGTGCAAATCTCTAATAAGAACGCACATAAAAGCCGGTCCAATATGCAAAAAAACATCACATCATTGGGCTCCCTGAACTGGGATGACCTGAAGTTTTTCCTCGAAGTCGCTCGCACTCGCAAGGCCAGCGTGGCCGCCAAACGCCTGGCGGTGGACTACACCACGGTGTCGCGACGCATCAGCTCGCTGGAAGTGTCACTCGGCACGTTGCTGTTCGAAAAATCCCGGACCAACGGTTTTGTGCTCACCACCGAAGGCCAGCGTTTGCTGGGTTACGCGGAGTCCATCGAAAGCACCCTGCACATGGCCTGCGAGCAGGTCTCCGGCTCCGGCGTGGCGCTGTCCGGCCACGTGCGCATGGGCTGCACCGAAGGGTTCGGCAGCTTCTTCGTCACCCCGCAGCTGAGCCACTTTGTCGACACCTACCCGGCCATCTCGGTGGACATCCTGCCCCTGCCCCACTTCATCAGCCTGTCCAAGCGCGAAGCCGACATCGTCATCGCCCTGGAACGCCCCGAGCACGGGCCTTACGTGTGCTGCAAACTGTGCGACTACAAATTGCAGCTGTACGCGACCCAGGAATACCTCGACCAGCACCCGCCCATCCGCAAACCGGCGGATTTGGCCGAGCATCCGTTTATCAGCTATGTGGATGACCTGGCGTTCAGCTCCGAGCTGCTCTACCTGGCCAACGTAGTGCCCGGCGCCAGCGCGAGTTTGCGCAGTACCAGCGTGATCGCCCAGTACGTGGCCGCGCAGCAGGGCCGGTCGATGGCGATATTGCCGTGCTTTCTGGCGGCGCAGGATCCGCGATTGCTGCCGGTGTTGGGGGAGCAGATTGCGATTACGCGGCAGTTCTGGATGTACTGCCGGGAGGACTTGAGGAAGTTGAAACGGATTACGTTGTTGTGGGATTACATCCGCGAGGTGACGGAGCAGAACCAGGGGTTGTTGATGGGGGAAACGCGGGAGATAACGTTCGCGGATTAAACGTTAAGCGAACACTGAAAATGTGGGAGGGGCTTGCCCCCTCCCACCTTTGATTGCATTTCATATTGGAACTGGCGAGCTGGTTCAGCCTGCATCACCCCACACAAAGTTCCAGCTGGTGCGCCTGGCGCCGTGAACCGTATTGATGAGGTTATTTTCAAAGTCGGTGTGGTTGATCTCGCCGGTAAACGTGACAGTGCGCGACGCGTTGTCTCCTTCTACCGAGACCAGAACGCCGCCGCCGGCCTCAATGGCGCCTCGAAGTTGAATGTCATTGGGTGCACTGTTCTGATTCTTTTCAACAATTACAATACTCATGATGTCACCTCTATCTGGACGGAAGTTGTGTCAGCGAAGGTACTGACAGGCCCACTGTAGGCAGCCTCCGCCCAGGCAGATAAGTATCTCTGAGGTAACACTCGCCGTGTCTACGGCGGCTTAATCGGCCATCACCACTATCGACACGCGCCGGTTCTCGGTGCGCCCCGCCGCCGTGTCGTTAGACGCCACCGGCTCGCTGCTGCCCAGGCCGCGCAGTTGGACGTTTTGTTCTTTCATGCCCACACCAACCAATACCGTGGCCACGCTTTTGGCGCGGCGCAGGGACAGTTGCTGGTTGTAGGTTTCCTTACCTGAGCCGTCAGTGTGGCCGTCGACGCGCACGCGTTCGATGCCAACGCCCAACAGGGCCTTGCCGATGCGCTGGACGATGTCGGTGCTGGGCTGGTTGAGGGTTTCGACGTCGCTGCCAAACAGCACTTTGCCGGACAGCCCAAACGCCCAGCCTTCGTCGGTCAGCTCAAAGCCTTGTTGTTTGAGCACGGCCACTTGCGCCGGGGTCAGGCCTTTGGGCGGGGCGCTCTGGCAGCCGCCGAGGGCCAGGCAGGCCAGCAGCAAAGTGATAAACATAAAACGTGCAGTCGAGAACAAGGGATCAACTCCTGTGTTGTACGTTGACGACAGGGCTCTGCGGCGCCGCCGTGTGCTGGCCGCCCTGGGACGAGCGCTTGGCCTGGTACATCGCCACATCGGCAGCATTGAGCAAGGTGCCGGGCGTGGCGCCATGATCGGGGTAGAGGGCGATGCCGATACTGAGGGAGGTCAACACCTGAGTGTTGCCGGGCACGTCAATCGGCGTGTCCATGCTGGCGATGATCTTGTCTGCGATGCGCTGGGCATCTTCAGCCTTGTGCAACGGCGCCAGCAGCACGGCGAACTCATCGCCGCCCAGGCGTGCCACCAGGTCATCGTCGCGCAGTTGCGCGCGCACGCGGTCGGCCACGGCCACCAGCACCGCATCGCCGGCCGCGTGGCCGAAGTTGTCGTTGATGTCTTTGAAACGGTCGCTGTCGAGGAACAGCACCGCCACCCGCTCGTTGACCTTGGCCGCGCTGCGCAGGGCGCGAATCAGGCGGCCCTCGAAGAACGCGCGGTTGGGCAAGCCGGTGAGGCTGTCGTGGCTGGCCTGGTGCGCGAGGGTTTCGTTCTCGCTTTGCAGGTGGCTGTGCCAGGCTTCCATTTCGCTGAGCAACGCATTGAAGTCGCTGCCCAGGCTGTCGAGTTCGGCGATGCGGGCCGGCGGCACGCGGCGGTCGAAGTCGCGCTCGCTGCGGGCGGCGTGGGCGACGGCGGCGAGGCTTTGCAGCGGGCCGGTGATGCCGCGCAGCAGGCGTCGCGCCAAGTGCAGGGCCACCCAGGCACTGAGGGCGGTGCAGACCAGAATCCCGGCCAGCCCGCTGAGCAGAAAGCGCAACAGGCTGCCACCGTGCCCGGTGAGGTGGATGCTGCCGACGGTGCGCCCCTGGTGCAGGATCGGCTGGCTGATCGGCTGTTCGAGCAGCGCGTGCGCCAGTTGCAGCTCAACCCGTGACAGCACGCCGGTTTCCGGCCGAGCCCAGTGCGCCAGCAACCTGCCATTGGCGTCCAGCACATCGGCCTCGGCGACTTCTTCGGTGGAGGCAATCAGGCTCAGCGCTTCGGTGGCTGCCGCGCGGTCGTTGAACACCACCGCCGCTTCCACCGTGTAGTTGATGGAGCGCGCGATCAGGTGCAGGTTGTGCTCGGCATACACGCGCAGCGCCAGCACGCCGAGCAGGGTCAGGGACACGCTGGCCAGGGTCACGGCCACCAGGGCGAGGATCAGATGCCCCCTGCCGATCACCGAGCGCAGGGTGGGGCGAACAGTCTGGATGGTCATGGCGCGGGCGCCCGACGGCGAGAAAGTTGCAACACGCTGGGGTGAATGCGCACGCCGCTGCGCGCCACCGAGTCGAGGTTGACCTCGAACGACACCTGCTCATCGGCCACCCGCAGGCAGAACAGGCTGCCCACCGTGCACTGGTCGCCGCCTTCACTGATGCTGAGCACCGGGTGGCCGATCAGCGAGGCGAATAAACGGCTGCGTTCATCGCCGGTGAGCTTGCCGATGTACACGGCGTCACAGGCATTGGCGATATCGGGATTGTCGGCCAGCAGGCGCTGCACCTCCACCGGGCGGCCGGTGGCCTGGGTGGTGCCTTTGACCAGGTCGTCGGTGTATTGGGTCGGCCCGACAATGCACAGGCGCAGTTGCACAGGCTCTACCGGCCAGCGCGCGTAACTGAGGATGCCCAGCACCACTTGGGTCACCGCCTGGGCGCGGGAGTCGGCTGGGCTGGGGGCCAGGGCAAAAGTGTCAGGTGCGAGCAGACACAGAACCGCCATCAGCAGCAGGTGTCTCCAGCTCAAACTACGCTCTGTGGATGAGACAGCCACGTTCATGCAGCGATTCTCTCAGGTGTCTTCGGGGTGATGCCGCAACGATAGCACAGCGTAAGATTTTTCTTACTCCGCCCCCAGCTCCAGCATCAACCCGCTCAGGCGCTTGACCTTGCGCCGCACGGCCTCTTCAAACACCCCGCCACGCGGTTCGATCAGGCTGAACCAGCGCTTGGCCCGGGTGATGCCGGTGTAGATCAGCTCTTTGGTCAACACCGGGTTGAGGGCGTCCGGCAGGATCAGCGCGGTGTGGGTGAACTCCGAGCCCTGGGATTTGTGCACGGTCATGGCGTACACGGTTTCCACATCATTCAGGCGGCTGGGCAGTACAAATCGTACGCCACCCTGGCCATCGTTACGTGGGAAGGCCACGCGCAGCACCTGAGGGCCGCCGTCGCTTTCGGGCAGTTTGAGGGCGATGCCGATATCGCCGTTCATCAGGCCCAGGCCGTAATCATTGCGGGTCATCAGCACCGGGCGACCTTCATACCATTGCTCGTCGCCCTCGATCAGCCGCACTTTGCGCAAGGCCGCGGTGATGCGCAGGTTCAGCCCTTCTACACCCCAAGGGCCCTTGCGCACGGCGCAGAGCAACTGGAACGCGTCGAAGGCTTGCAACAGGTGTTGCGCCCAGTGGGTCCAGGCGAGGTCTTCGCGCGGGGTATCGAGGGCCGGGCGCGCGCTGTGCAGCAGGTTGAGGTAGTAGCGATAACCTTCGGCGCCACCGCCCTGGCCGTCCAGTACCAAGCGCTCCAGGGCAGTGTCGTGCTCGCCCTTGAGGCTGACGCAGAACAGGTCGGCGTGGCTGCGCGCGGCGAGCAGCTTGCGCGCTTCGTCGGCGTTTTGCTGGTTGACCCAGCGGGCCAGTTGGCCAATGCCGCTGCCCTCGCCGAAACGCCGCGAGTAACGCAGCATCACCACTTGCTGGGCCAGCGGGTGGCTGCCGTCGAGGTCTTCGTGCAGGCCGCTGGCGCCGAGGTCTTCGCCGCTGACGGTTTGCAGCCATTGGCGCGTTTGGGCGCTGTACCAGCCGGCTTCGGCGTCGCGGCACAAATCGCCGAGCACGGCGCCGGCCTCCACCGAGGCCAGCTGGTCCTTGTCGCCCAGCAGCACCAGGCGGGCGTGGGGCGGCAAGGCGTCGAGCAGGTTGGCCATCATTTCCAGGTCGATCATCGACGCTTCATCCACCACCAGCACATCCAGCGGCAACGGGTTGCCCAGGTGGTGACGGAAATGGCGGGTGCCCGGGCGGCTACCCAGCAGGCGGTGAACGGTGGTGACCTGGGTCGGGATTTTTTCCTTCACGTTTTCCGGCACTTTCAGCGACAGCACTTGCTGGCTGATGGACTCGGTGAGGCGCGCGGCGGCCTTGCCGGTGGGCGCGGCCAGGCGGATGCGCAACGGGATGCCGGCTTCCACGGCGGGCGCCTGCAACAGCGCGAGCAGGCGCACTACGGTGGTGGTCTTGCCGGTGCCGGGGCCGCCGGTGACGATGCTGAATGCACCGCGAGTGGCCAAGGCGCAGGCGAGTTTCTGCCAGTCGATCACGCCGTCGGGCGGCGCCTGGTCGAACAGGCTGTTGAGGCGTTGCGGCAGATCGGCGGCGACGGTTTCCCGGGTCGCGAGGCGCAGTCGCAAAGCCGTGTCGATACGCCGTTCGTAGGTCCAGTAGCGGCGCAAGTACAGGCGCTTGCCCGACAGCACCAAGGGGCGGCTTTGCGCGGACTCACTGCCATCCACCGCCAGCGCGACCAAGTGGCTGGCAGCCAGGGCCTGGCACCAATGCGCACCGTCGAGGCCATCGAGCAATTGCGACGGCAGCAGCATGGCGCCGGTCTGCAGGTCGCCTTCGGGGGGCAATGAGAGGGCGAAGTCCGGTGCGTTGAGGGTTTCGAACAAGTCCAGGCACACGTGGCCGTGGCCCAACTGATGGCTGGTAAGCGCCGCAGCCAGCAGCACCAAGGGGTCGGCCTGCGGGTCAAGTTCGTGCAGGAAGCCGACGAAGGCTTTGTCCAGCGCACGCAGCCAGCCGCGTTCAACCCAACGCTCCAATAGCTGCAGCAGGTCGGCGGCGTGGCTCAGCGGCGCCAGCGCTTCCAACGGTAACGGCGACAGGCTCATAACAACACTCCTTGTTCCCAGGCGGGCTCAACCTTGGGCGGGATGGGCTTGCCCTGGAACAACAGGTCCAGGCCTTCGATCAGCTCGCGCGGCGGCCGGGTGAAATACGCGCCCTGGCTGGCGGCCTGGGTGCCGCGCAGGAACAGGTACAGCGCGCCGCCGACGTGCCGGTCGTAGTCGTAGTCCGGCAGGCGTGCCTTGAGCTGGCGGTGCAGGGCCAGTAGGTAAAGCACGTATTGCAGGTCGTACCGATGCTCGAGGATCGACTGCTCCATGGCGTCATGGGTGTAGGCCGAATCGTCGGGGCCGAGCCAGTTGGATTTGTAATCGGCCACGTAGTAACGGCCGTCGTGTTCGAACGTCAGGTCGATAAACCCCTTGAACATGCCGTTGAGCAACACCGGTTCGGCGGCAACGCGGGACACGCCGTTATGGGTGTACTGGCACACGAGCTTGTCGAGGGCGAGCACGTCGACCTTGTGGCTAGCGAACCAGAACTCCATTTCGATCTGGTACTGCTTCAAGCCGCTGAGGCTGACTCGATCGTTATCCACCGGCAGCGGCGTTTGCAACAGATGCCCAAGCCAGCCGCTGAGGGTGACGATCCAGCCTTCCCAGTTGCGCCGATTGCAGCGTGCGCCCACGGCTTTTTCGATCGCTTGCGGGGTCACGTTGAAACCTTCCTCACCCGCCCACTCCAGTAAACCGTGGAGGAAGGTGCCGGGGTTGGGCCCGCGTGGGAAACGGTGAATATCGTCGCCAGACGCCACCACTTCGCGCGGTGCGTCGGGGTCCAGGCGCTCGTCATCGAACAGCTTCTGCGCTTGTGGGCTTTCGGGAGCCTCGAGACTCGCGGCGCTCATGCTGTCGCCAATTCGTAAGGCGCTGTAGGACGCGATCCACCAATTTTCGGCGGCCTTGCGTTTGGGCAGCAACGGCGCGAGCAAGCTGGCTTCGTTGCGCGGCGGGTGGAAAAGGATGTCTTGCGCGTCGGGCACCTGGGCGTAATGAATGGCGGCGCAGCCCTCCTGCAAATCCAATAGCCAGCGCGCCAGCCCGGCGGACTCGCCCAGGGATGCGCCGGCGCCGAGCAGATAGCCCAATGCAGACAAATGCAGCACGGAGCTGCTGCTATTGCCGCGTTTGAGGTCGGCGACGCCCAGCCAGCACGCGTGTTTAGCGCGGGTCAGGGCCACGTAGAACAGGCGCAGGTCTTCGGCCAGGCGCTCGTCGTCGGCCCGGGCGATCAACTCGGCGGTCGGGCGCAGGCTCACCTGGGGTTTATCCTGCGCGTCGTGGTAATGCAGCGGCAAGCGGCTGCCGTCCACCGGCTTGGCCGAGCAGATAAAGGGCAGGAACACCAAGTCGTATTCCAGGCCTTTGGACTTGTGGATGGTCACGACCTTGACCAGTTGCTCATCGCTTTCCAGGCGCAGGATCTGCTCTTCACCGGCCTGGCCCGACAGCGCCAGGTGCTCGGCGAGGTGGCGGATCAGTGCCTGCTCGCCGTCCAGTTCCGAGGCGGCCTGTTGCAACAGTTCGCTGAGGTGCAGCAGGTTGGTCAGCACGCGTTCGCCATCACTGCGCGCGATCAGGGTTTGCGGCAGTTTGAAATCATGCAGCAGGCGCCGCAGCATCGGCAGCACGCCTTGGGTGCGCCAAATCGCGCGGTAGCCACGGAACTGCATCACGCGGGTTTCCCACGCCAGTTCGTCCTGGTTCAGACGCTCCAATTCCGGCAGCGACAGGTTCAAGGTAACGCAGGCCAACGCGGCGCGCAGCGGGCGTTCTACGTCCGGCTCGGCGCAGGCCTTGAGCCAGGCCAGCAGGTCGTGGGCTTCCTGGGCGGCGAACACCGAGTCTTTATCCGACAGGTACACGCTGCGCACGCCACGGGCGGCCAACTCGGCGCGCACGGCCTGGGCTTCCTTGCCGTCGCGCACCAGGATGGCGATGTCTGACGGCAGTACGCCTCTAAAGCCTTCAATGGGATGTAGGAAACCTGCCCTGCCCTGCTGCCCACCATTGAGCAACTCGACAATCTGCGTGGCGCAGGCGGCGGCCAATTGCTGGCGGTACACGGCGTTGGACACCGGCTGGTCGGTGGGCAGGTGCCAGAAGTTCATGGCCGGCAGCGTGACGCCATCGAGCTGTAACTGCTCCTTGCGGCCCTGGGACAGCACGGCGTTGAACGGCACCGGGTTTTCACCCTCCGGCTCGCGGAACAGAAACGCGCCGCGACCGGTTTCGGCACGCTGGAACACATGGTTCACCGCCTCGACCATCGCATGGCTGGAACGGAAGTTGGTGCCCAGAGTGTGATGGCGGCCGAGCGTGGCCTTGCGCGCGCGCAGGTAGGTGTAGATGTCAGCGCCGCGGAAGGCGTAGATCGCCTGCTTGGGGTCGCCGATCAGGAACAGGCCACTGTCGAGGTGGTTTTCTTCGATGCGGTAAATGCTGTCGAAGATGCTGTATTGCACCGGGTCGGTGTCCTGGAATTCGTCGATCAGCGCCACCGGAAACTGCTCGCGGATGACACTGGCCAGGCGCTCGCCGCCCTCGGATTGCAGGGCGGCATTGAGGCGGATGAGCATGTCGTCGAAGCCCATTTCGGCGCGCCGGCGTTTTTCTTCTTCGAAGCGTTTGCCGACCCAGCCGGCGGCGTGTTGCAACACGGCGGCGTCGGGGGTTGGCAGCGCGTCGAGGGCGGTCTTGAGGCCGGCCATGGCGTCGATTCCCGGGTGGCGTGGGGGCTCGCCTTTCCAGGCTTCGGCCATGCCGTCGGGGGTCAGGCGGGTGAAGCCGGTGCCGATGTCCAATTGCTCAAGGGTTTCGTCAGCCGCCCAGGCGCTGATTTTTTCAAACCAGGGCTCGAAGTAGCGCGCTTGCATCTTGCGGCCGTCGACGGCTTTGGCGGCCACGGCTTGCAGGCAGATATCACGTAATTCGTTTGCCCATTCTTGCCAGGGCGCCTTGAGTTGTACCAGCGCTTCGCGACGCTCTTGCAGGCAGGCGTTGATCAGCTCGGCCGGTTCACGGGTTTCATCAGTGGGGCGCTCGCTGCCGAACAGTGCGCGTACCCGAGGCATCAGCGCGGCGGGGCCACCCCAGTTGCTGCGCACCCAGTTGAGCGCGTCGTCGTGCATCGGGTAGCAGAACAGTCGCCAGTAGTCGCGCAGCACTTCGCCGAGCAGGTCGCTGTGGTCGGTTTCCAGCGTCTGGGTGAACAGGCTGCCGCTGTCGAACGCGTGTTCGCGCAGCATGCGCTGGCACCAGCTGTGGATGGTCGAGACGGCGGCTTCGTCCATCCACTGCGCGGCGATGTCCAGGCGGTTGGCGCAGGCGGGCCAGTGCTCGCGGGGGTATTCGTCGCGCAGGTCGGCGATCAGGGCATCCGGTTGGTCTATTTCTTCGCGGAAAAAACGCGCGGCTTCGGCGAGGCGGATGCGGATGCGTTCGCGCAGCTCCTTTGTCGCCGCGTCGGTGAAGGTCACTACAAGGATTTGCGGCGGCAGCAGCTCGCGGCCAAAGCCGGAGTCGTCGCCGCCGTGGCCCAGCACCAGACGCAGGTACAGGGCGGAAATGGTGAAGGTCTTGCCGGTGCCGGCGCTGGCTTCAATCAGCTGGCTGCCTTTGAGCGGGAAAGCCAGGGCCAAGGGTTTGCTGCTCATGCGCTGGCCTCCTCGCTGGTGAGTGATCGCCAGGGGGCGTTGATCAGTGGGCGGTACAGGGTTTCGCACCAGCCTTCGAATTCCTCGTTGTCGGTCAAGGCCGCGTAGTCGGGGAATTGGCGGGTCAGCGCCGGGCTTTCGCGGCGTTCGCCGTCGGTGGTCATGCCGTCGCCTTCGTAGGCTTTACTCGCCGCGGCCTGGGCCTTGGCGGGGTCGGTTTGGCCGAGCCAGGCGAAGGCGGTTTTGACCGCGACCGGCAGTGGTTTTTGCATGCCGTGGTGCCAGGCAAGCAGCAAGTGGCCGAGGGTTTCCTGGGCGGCAGATTTATCCAGCGGTGCCAACAGCAAGGTGTCGTCACTGGCGACAAGGCCGGTGCTCAACGGCAAGCCACAGGCGCACGCGACCAGGTGGTTGACCCACGGGCGAATGAGGCGATGCCACTTGCGAGTCTTGATCGAGCCGATGCTGTTGGGGATGGTGGTTACGCTGAGCAAGCCGCCATCATTGCGTCGGTGCAGGCCGCTGATCCAGCCTTCCAGCTGGATACCCTGATGCTCAAAACTGATCGGTTCGGCAGCGGTGTGCGGGGTGGGCCAGAGGGCGAGGAGTTGTTGGTAGCGCTGTACCAGATCGGGCAACGGCTCAACCAACTCGTTACGCAGGCACTCACCGAAACCGACCATGGGCAGCAGGCCACTGCCTTGCAGGCGCAGGGCCTGGGCGTTCAAGGCTTGGTCGATTTGCTCGGGTTGGCTCAACGCGGCATTCAGCAGGCTGTCGCTTAGGCTGTAGCGTTGCAGTGCGTCGAGGACGAAAGGTTCTTCATCAGCCAGGGGCACTTCGGCGGCTTCGAAGAACACTTTCAGGCGCTGGCTGAAGAAATGTTTGACCGGGTTGCGCAGGAAGTCCTGCAACTGGCCGAGGCTCAGCGGCTCGTCCTGTTGGTGCGGCGTCAGTGCGCCTTCTGCTGGAATGTCCGCCTGGGTTTCATGCAGCAATTGCCATTCGCGGGCGTAGCTGAATAGCGGATCGCCGGCGTGGAAATACCGGGCGCTGAAGGGTTGGAGCGGATGTTCCTGGGTCATGGCTTCCAGCAGCGCGTGTTCTGTATGCGCGTTTTTCCAGCCGCTGGCGATGTGGTCACGCAGCTGGCCGATGAGGACTGACGCCGGGCGCTCGCTGTTGTCGCGAATGCTGCGGCCCACCCAGCTGATATACAGCTGGTCGCGCGCAGACAGCAAGGCTTCGAGCAGCAGGTAGCGGTCGTCTTCGCGGCGCGAGCGATCGCCGGGGCGGTAGTCGCTGCCCATCAGGTCGAAATCCAATGGCGGTTGCGCGCGCGGATAGTCGCCGTCGTTCATGCCGAGCAGGCAGACCAGCTTGAACGGGATCGCACGCATGGGCATCAGGGTACAGAAATTGACAGCTCCGGCGAGGAAGCGCTGGGACAGGCGGCCTTGGTCCAGACCGGCCAGCCAGGCCTCGCGGACTACGGTGAGGGGTAACTCATCCTGTAGGCCGACGGACTCGCAGGTTTCCAGCCAGTCTTCCCTGAGCTGTTCGAGTTGGCCGAGCAGGTAGTCGTCGTGTTCGCTGCTGGGCAGGAAAAACAGCTGCATCAGGCGTTGCAGGCGTTCGCCCCATGCTTGCGGAGCGGCCGGTTGGGACAGCGCTTGATGCGCGTCATTCAGGGCGTCGAGCAAGGCGACCAGAGGGCCGATCAGGGCTGCGTCGAGACCACCGATTTCGTCGTAGGGCTCGATGCCATCGCAGGCGAGGCCAGTGCCGACGGCGTAGCCGAGCAGCATACGTCGCAGGCCGAATCGCCAGCTGTTTTGTTCCAATTCTTTGGGTAGGCCCAGACCCGCGCGTTGCTCGGCGTCCAGGCCCCAACGGATGCCGGCGCCTTCGATCCAGCGGTGCAGCGTGGGCAGGTCGCGCTCCTTGATGGCGAAACGTTCGCGCAGGGCGGGGACGTCGAGCAGGTCAAGGATTTCGCTGACGGGGAAGCGGCTGTCCGGGAGTTTCAGCAGGTGCTCGACGGCGATCAGCAAGGGGTCGCGACCGCGTTGGCCCTGGTCGGTGAGTGTGAAGGGGATGAAGCGCTGGTCGCTCCTTTCCAACTGGCCGAATACGGCACGGATATGCGGCGCGTAGCTGTCGACATCGGGGACCATGACGATGACGTCCCGGGGGCGCAGCGTGGGGTCGGCGCTGAAGCGTTGGAGCAATTGGTCGTGGAGAATCTCCACTTCGCGCTGGGCGCTGTGGGCGATATGGAAACGGATGGAGCGGTCTTGATCGAGGTCGACAGCGGGCCAAAGCTCGCGGGTCTCGTTGAGCGGGCGCAGTTCGAGGATATCGTCCTGGAGCTGGTTGAGCAGTGTGGTGGGTTCGCTGTCGCTGAACAGGTCGATGCGACCATCACGGAACGCCGCGCGGTAGCTGTTGGGGTCGTCGTAGCTGTCCAGCAGGCTGATGTAGTCACGGCCCTGTTTGCCCCAGGCAGCCAGTAGCGGATGGGCATGCTGGTGCAGGGTTTGGGGGTCGATGGTCACGGGCATGCCGGCTTTACGCGCCTGGCGTTTGTATTCGTTACGCAGCAGGTCTTTGTCAGCAACGATGTCGGACCAATGATGGCGGCAAGGGTTGTGTACACACAGCAGGACCTGGCTGAACCGCGCCAGGCCGGCGAGGGCCTCCAACGCCTGCGCGGGCAGCGAAGAAATCCCGAAAACAATCACGCGGGAAGGCAGGCCGGGGGGGGCTTGTTCAAGCGCGTTAATGCGCTCGATAAAGCGCTGATGAACGCCGGCACGGCTTTGGGCCATGCCCTCCTCACCCACGTCCAGCAGGAGTGCGCGCCATAGTTCGGCTTGCCAGCAGTTAGCCGGGTTCAGGGGTTTGGTTTCACCTCGGCCGTTGCGCAGTTGGTGCCGGCCTGCGGCCCAATCTTCCAGCCAGTCGGCGCGGTACACCTGGTACTGGTCGAACAGGTCGGCCAGGCGCTCGGCCAGTTGGTAGCGTTTGCGCAGGTCGGTGTCATGGGTAAGGAAGCGCTGCAGCGGTTCGAAGTGCGGCTGATTGATAAGCTCCGGGAGCAAGCGCATCAGGCGCCAGGTCAGTGGGGCTTTATCGAGCAGGGACTTGGGGGGAATTTCG
The DNA here is from genome assembly GCF_979253585.1 of Pseudomonas sp. AC463. Taxonomy (NCBI): domain Bacteria; kingdom Pseudomonadati; phylum Pseudomonadota; class Gammaproteobacteria; order Pseudomonadales; family Pseudomonadaceae; genus Pseudomonas; species Pseudomonas sp. AC463. Next base: position 115,544 of record NZ_CEEDDZ010000019.1, read on the forward strand.
TCACGTCCAAGGACCATGCGGTAAAGCTGCCACATGAAGCTGCCGGGGAGCTGCACATCGATGGCGGCGGCGATGCCGCAGCCGCCCATGTCGTCCTCTTGCGGGTCTTCGGCCAAGGCCAGCTTGAGCCATTGGGCGATGCCGTTGCTTTGCACCAATGCAATTTCGTTTTCCAGGGGAGCCAAGGGATAGCGACGCATCCAGCTGACAACGAGGCTGCGCAGTTCATCCAGGCGGTTACCGTGAACCACCATGAATCCAGCGCTGAGGGACGTCGTATCCGGCATAACGGCTTCCTTGGGAAAAGCAAAAATCGAGGCATGGACTTTAGCATTGAAGGCCGCCGTAATGAGCCTCTTCGCCCTTTTCGACCGCCCAAAACAAAACCCCATCTGCTTTCGCAAATGGGGTTTCGGAATTTAATCTTGACGATG